>JBBDYD010000191.1:0-67568 GCA_040901865.1 Bacteroidota bacterium
CGATCCGCCTGTTACCAGTTTACGTTCTATGGTAGCCTTTCCAAGGGTAACCCTTGGCAAGGTTACAAGTACCGTGCCAAATCACACAACAACCCTCCTCCTCGGTTTATGAAGCGAAAATCTTCCCCGGTCAAACCACCGCGCTTGCGAAAAGGTGATGTCATCGGACTGATTTCTCCGGCCAGCACGCCCTCCTCGTCCGAAAAGATCGAAGGAGCAGTTTCGTATTTCGAACGGCTCGGTTACCGAGTAACAGTCGGCCGGCATGCGATGGATCAGGTGGGATATTTGGCTGGAACAGACGACGACCGGGCTGCCGATTTGAATGCAATGCTTGAAGACAAATCGGTGAAAGCCGTGATGGCGATCCGAGGCGGGTATGGAACTCCCCGTATCTTGGACCGCGTGAACTATGCTGCTCTGCGGCGTGATCCCAAGATCATTGTTGGATACAGCGATCTGACGGCACTCTTGCTTGCAGTGTTTCGAAAGGCCGGCCTCGTGACGTTTTCCGGTCCTATGGCGGGAGTGGAGATCTGGAAGTCTCTCGATCCGTATACCGAAGAACATTTCTGGCGTGTGATCACTTCAACATCAAAGATCGGGGACCTGAAGAATCCTGATGACGAGCCGCTGCGCGGATCGGGAAAAGGGAATGCTTCCGGTCCTCTTCTTGGGGGAAATCTCTCACTCCTCATTTCGCTGATAGGAACACCATACTCACCTGCGTACCGGGATTCGATTCTTTTTCTCGAAGACGTTGATGAAGCACCCCATCGGGTGGATCGCATGTTTGCGCAATTACGCCACGCAGGGATCTTTAGACACGCCAAGGCTCTGGTGCTCGGCCGGTTTACGGATTGCAAACCGACGGATCCCTCAAAGCCGTTCCTGAGTATCGAACAGGTTTTGGCAGAAGTCGAGGCTTCGGCCTTGATTCCCGTGCTTTCAAACTTCCAATATGGCCACATTCCCCGCAAGTTGACCATTCCGATTGGCATTCGGGCGGTTGTTGACGGCGTCCGCAGAACCTTGGAAGTTACGGAGTCCGCCGTTCGGTAGTACGGAGTGGTAAATCCCCGTAATTCGTTGACAATCCTATAACTTATCGTTACATTCCTTTCGTTCGGAACACGTCTTTTGCACTAACCCTTTTATGAATATCGCCGTTTTTGCATCGGGACGCGGGTCGAATTTTCATGCAATCCTCGATGCAGTGCGCGAGGGGCTCTTACCTGCACGCGTGTGCGCAGTGATTAGCAATAATTCCGCAGCCGGAGCATTGGAAACGGCCCGCTCGCACAACATTCCGGCGTTCCATCTGAGTCAAAAGCAATTTCCGTCCGAAGATGCGTTCTCCGATTCGTTACTTTCTCTTTTACAGGACCATGGCGCGCAATTCATCGCGTTGGCCGGGTATCTGAAGAAGTTGACATTTCCGATAGTCGAGCGTTATCGCAACAAGATCACCAACGTGCACCCGGCGCTGTTGCCGTCGTTTGGCGGACCCGGAATGTATGGAAGGCATGTGCATGAGGCGGTGATTGCAGCAGGCGTCAAGGTCTCGGGAGCGACAGTACATTTGGTCGATGAAGTGTACGACCGGGGCCCCATCGTTCTGCAGAAGTCCGTTGAAGTTACAGCCGGCGATGATGTGGCGTGTCTCGCGGCAAAAGTACTTGCGATCGAGCATGAGATCTATCCCCTGGCTCTCAAAGCGTTTGCGGAGGGCAGGGTGGAGTTCAAAGGAAACAAGGTGTGGATCCGGTAACCGAACCGACGATCATGAAAACTCCCGCACCAACCGGCACATTGCTTACCGTCCGGCGGGCGCTGATTAGTGTGTCCGACAAAGAAGGGATCGTCGGACTCGCGCAGAGGCTGCATATGTTGGGCGTCGAGTTGATTTCCACCGGCGGTACGTCGAAGGCCCTTCGCGACGCCGGCATTCCTGTCACTCCTATTTCCGATGTTACAGGATTTCCTGAAATCCTCGACGGACGCGTCAAGACTCTTCATCCGAATATCCACGCAGGCCTCTTGGCGGTTTCGGACAATCCGGATCATGTCGATCAGTTGGCAAAACACGGCATCCGACCGATTGATTTGGTCATTGTGAACTTGTATCCGTTTGAATCCACGGTCAGGAAACCCGGAGTGTCTCTGAGCGAAGCGATCGAAAACGTCGATATCGGCGGGACGGCAATGGTTCGTGCTTCGGCGAAGAACTACAAGCACACGGCGGTCGTGGTCAATCCTGCCCAATACGAGAACATTCTGAATGAACTCGAAACTCACGAAGGGGCTCTGAGCGAAGAAACGCGTTTCTCGCTTGCCCGTGAGGCATTCAGCCATACGGCGCACTATGACGCCGCAATCACCCGGTATCTGGGTTCTCAGCGCGGATTCACCGCATTACCCGGGATGCTGATTATCGTTGAACCGCAGGCAATTTCTCTGAGGTATGGAGAGAACCCCCACCAGGAAGGAGTATTCTACGGAGAGCCAACCTCTTCGTTTGAAAAACTTCACGGGAAGGATCTCTCGTACAATAACATTCTGGATCTTCAAGCCGCTGTTTCGTTGTGCGCGGAGTTTGACGAGCCGTCAGTCATTATCGTGAAGCATAACAATCCGTGTGGCGTTGCGACCGGAAACGACCTGACGGATGCTTATCACAAAGCCCTTGCCACCGATCCGAAATCCGCGTTTGGTGGAATTGTCGCCGTGAACAGAACTGTCGATCGCCGGCTGGCTGAGGTGATGAACGAGCTGTTTCTTGAAATCATTGCTGCACCGGGGTTCGAGTCCGACGCGCTTGAGGTTCTCAAAAAGAAGAAAGACCGGAGATTACTTCGAATGGCCGGGAACATGCCTGAAGCGGGTCTCGATATCCGGAGTGCTTTTGGGGGATTTCTTGTGCAAACGCCGGATAGAAAGAAAGTCTCTTTGTCAGACGTGAAAACCGTCACAACGAAGAAGCCCACCAATGATGAACTTGTGTCCTTGCTCTTTGCATGGCGTGTGGCGAAGCATGTGAGGTCAAACGCGATTGTTTATGCCCGTGCGGATCGTACTTTGGGAATAGGGGCCGGACAGATGTCGAGAATTGATTCATCGAAAATCGCAGCGCTCAAAGCCACCGATGCAGGGTTGGACCTGAAGGGTTGCGCAGTAGCGTCGGACGCCTTTTTCCCTTTTGCGGACGGCCTGGTGGAAGCGATTCGGATCGGAGCGACCTCGGTTATTCAACCGGGCGGCTCGGTGCGCGACCAGGAGGTCATTGATGCTGCCAATGCCCATGGTATTGCCATGGTGTTTACCGGAATTCGTCACTTTCGTCACTAAACGATTCACTCTTCACCCTTTACTCTTTCACTATCTATTATGGGCCTTTTCTCTCTCTTCTCCGCCGACATCGCCATTGACCTGGGTACGGCAAATACGGTCATATGGATGAAAGGCAAAGGCATAGTCCTCAACGAGCCCTCGATCGTGGCATTTGATCGCAATACAAAAAAAATAATTGCGATCGGAAATGAAGCGAGGGAAATGCTGGGCCGCACTCATCGTGATATCCGAACCATACGGCCGATGAAGGACGGAGTGATTGCAGACTTTGAGATCGCAGAAGGGATGTTGAGGGAGTTCATCAAGAAGATCAATTCTTCATGGGTGCCTGCCAAGCGGATTGTCGTTTCGGTCCCTTCGGGGATTACCGAGGTTGAAAAACGCGCGGTGCGCGATTCCGCCGAACACGCAGGTGCCAAAGAAGTGCATTTGCTGGCGGAACCCATGGCCGCCGCGATCGGGGTTGGCCTGGATGTCGACGCGCCGGTGGGAAAC
Organism: Bacteroidota bacterium; assembly: GCA_040901865.1. Taxonomy (GTDB): domain Bacteria; phylum Bacteroidota; class Ignavibacteria; order UBA10030; family UBA10030; genus JBBDYD01. The sequence continues at coordinate 3,847 of JBBDYD010000191.1, forward strand.
ATGGTTGTCGATATCGGAGGAGGCACCACCGAGATTGCCGTCATCGCCCTTTCGGGAATTGTGAATGAAGAGTCGATACGTGTGGCCGGCGATGAAATGAATAACGCGATTATCCAGTTCTTTAAACGCAATCACAATATTCTAATCGGTGAAAGGACCGCGGAGGCGATTAAATGTGAAGTGGGATCCGCTATGCCTTTGAAGGAAGAGATTACGATCCAGGTAAAGGGACGCGATCTTGTGAACGGAGTACCGAAAACCACCGAAGTAAGTTCCGTGGAGATCCGGGAAGCGTTAAACGAGCCCATTGCGCAGATCGTCGAAGCCGTCAAGATGACTCTCGAGCGGACTCCGCCGGAACTTTCCGCGGATATTCTTGATCGCGGCATCATGTTGAGTGGTGGTGGGGCCCTTCTGAAGAATCTGGACGAGCGTCTTCGGCTGGAAACGAATCTGCCGGTCCACGTTTCGGAGGATCCGCTGACGGCTGTCGTTCGTGGAACGGGAAAAGTGTTGGAGAATCTGGACCAGTACTCAAAAGTCCTCATCAAGAGCAAGCGGTATTAGGTTGTGGATCGGGCATGCCCGGTTCTCATTAATGCCCTCCGATTTCATTACCCTGAGCGCCTGGTATGTTTGAACGCCTTTACACGCTGTTCATGGAGTTCCGGGAATACGTCCTTCTGTCATCCCTCGTTGTTCTCTCGTTTATCCTCCTTTCACTGAACGACAAACCCCAGGTAAAGCAAATCCGCGCCGTTCTGACGGTAGCCCTTGGTGTCGTGCAGCAACAGGTCGCATTTATTCCGCGGTATTTTGGCCTGCGGACGGAAAATGAAATTCTGAGACGATCCAATGTAGAACTTGCGGACGAGGCGAGTCAGCTCCGAGAGGCAAAACTGGAGAACCTCCGTCTGCGCCGGTTACTCACCCTGAAAGAGCGAACGCCGTTTGAGTTCGTGGCTGCAAGTGTCGTCAGCAAGAATCTCACACTTCTTCGCAACTCCCTCACACTTGATGTCGGTGAAGCAGATGGCATCCGACCATCAATGCCGGTGGTCAATGACGCCGGACTGATCGGCGTAGTCATTGCCGTAAGCCGGAATTACGCGGTGGTGAACATCCTGCTCAACACGGATTTTCGGGCAAGCGCAAAAGTGCAGCGAAGCCGTGTCGATGGAATCGTGGCATGGGACGGAACCGATATCGTTCTAAAGAACATTGCAAAAACGCTTGATGTGAAGGCCGGCGATGTTGTTCTCACATCGGATTACAGCAGTACGTTTCCTCCGGGAATTCGCATCGGACTGGTCAACAGTGTGACCGAGCAAGAAGGAAGCCTTTTCAAACATGTGATCATAACGCCGAGTGTGGATTTTGTGAAACTTGAAGAGGTGTTTGTGATGACGAAGGCGCCAGACGAGGAGAGATCGGATCTGGAGAAAAAGGTCAACGAGTTGCTCGCCCGGTAGAACCATGGAACGCCACCTCCGCTCCTCACTGATTATTCTCGGAATCGTCATCGTTCAGACAGCATTCATGCCGTACGTGGCGATTGGAGGGTTTCTCCCTGACCTTCTCTTGATTTGGGTGGTATACACTTCTCTCAAACGCGGGCAAATCGAAGCGACCGTTGCAGGATTTGCGGTGGGATTACTTCAGGATCTCGTGGCGACGCAATTGTTTGGGTTGGCAGCTCTTTCGAAAACTGCCGCAGGGTTTTTGGGTGGTTATTTCCATAACGAAAACAAAACAGATCAAACGCTGGGATCGTACCAGTTCCTCCTGATCGTAAGCGTCTGTTCGCTTCTCCATAATGTGATTTTTTTTACTGTATTCCTGCAGGGCTCGGATGTGCCATTGCTCTTGACGGTTCTGCAGTACAGCTTTGCCACAACCCTGTACACAGGCGCCATCAGCGCCCTTCCAATGTTCGCATTTGCACGAAAGGCCATGGCGTGAGTTCCGTCATCCATCGCCATGAAGGAACAGGCACTCCCGTACGACAACGTGTGTTGACACTGGTCGTCATCGGGATCGTCGGCCTGCTGTTTGTGCGATTGTACCAGCTGCAAATGCTTTACAATATTGAACTGGGAAAAAAATCCACCGAGAATACTCTTCGCGCTATTGTCCGGGACCCAATCCGAGGGTATGTCTTTGACCGTCACGGAGCCTTGGTGGTGGATGTCGGACCGTCGTATTCGGTTACCATTACACCCGCGGAGTTCGACGAACACAGCCTGCCTCTTCTTTCCTCCCTTCTTGCATTGGAGGGTAATGTTATTCAGGAGCGGATTGAAAAGGGCCGTGCGTATTCGAAGTTTTCTCCCACCCGCATCAAGCGCGATATCGATTTCACGGTGCTGTCGGCGCTTGAAGAACACCTGTACCTGCTTCCTGGGGTGGGATATCAAATCGATTCAAAGCGATATTATCCGACCGGGGCAAGTGCGACGCATCTCCTTGGATATTGCAAGGAAATTTCCGACGCACAATTGACGAAGATGGGCGACTACTACAAACTTGGCGACCTTATCGGGTCTTCGGGCCTCGAAGCAAGTTACGAAACGATGCTACGAGGTCAGAAGGGATTTGAGTTCCTTGCCGTGAATGCCCGAGGACAGGTGATCGGACCGTTCGAAGACGGCCGCAACGATATCTCACCCAAGGAAGGATTTGATCTGATTCTCAGTCTGGACGCCGGCCTGCAGGCGTTTGCGGAATCGCTCATGACGAATTATCGTGGCGCTATTGTCGCCTTAGATCCCTCGAATGGTGGAATTCTCGCCCTTGTCAGCAAGCCGGATTTCGATCCGGCTATTTTCAGCGGAGTGACGCCGCTTGACGAGTGGGTTCGGTTGAACACGGACACAACCAAGCCTTTGTTTAACCGCGCCTCGATGACACGATATCCCCCCGGCTCGACCTATAAAATGGTGCTTGCCGCTGCGGCTTTGGAAGAAGGCGTCATTGACGAAAAGTACCGCATTACGTGCAATGGCTCATACCGGTTTGGCAATAGAACATTCAAGGATCTTAGCGTCCACGGGTCAACCAATGTGGTCGAGGCCCTTCAAAGAAGCTGTAACGTGTTCTTCTATCAGCTTATTCACAAGGTGGGGCTCGAAAAATGGGCTGAATACGGAAAGCGGTTCGGGTTCGGTCAGCCAACCGGCGTCGACATCGGCGAAGAAACCGTTGGGCTTGTTCCAACAGGCGACTATTACGACCGTGTCTACGGAAAAGGCCGCTGGACCCAGGGATATCTTGTAAGTCTCGCTGTGGGTCAGGGAGAACTCGGTGTGTCTCCTCTTCAGATGGCCGTGTATGCAGCGGCTCTTGCAAACGGCGGAACATTCCATCAACCCCATGCAGTCCAATTCATCCGTAATAAACTGACGAATCGGATCGATCAGTTCCAACAGCGAACACGGCCCGTCGGTCTTTCACCGGAAACCATTGCCCTTGTCCGTGAAGGGATGCGCAGAGTGGTGAATGAACCACGCGGGACCGGACGTGCTGCGCGCATTCCCGATATCGTGGTTTCCGGGAAAACCGGAACGGCGGAGAACCCTCATGGGGACGACCATGCATGGTTCGTTGGCTTCGCACCATTTGAAGCACCGACCATCGCAGTAACGATCATGTTGGAGAATGCCGGTTCCGGCGGAGCGCGCGCCGCACCGCTCGCAGGCCTGGTGATCGAGAAATACATTCACGGGAAAATTAGGGGCTACAAACCGAAACTTCAGATTCCCGTTTCTGATTCAACACGAGTCATCACTCAAACCATTCACTGATGCTGGACTATTTCAAAGAATATTTTGATTTCAAGGCCTTCTTCCTGACAATGGGGCTTGTGGTCATCGGTCTGGTGTCGGTGTATAGCGCGACTTATGACGCCGGGGCAGCTTCCATCTTCCAGCGTCAATTGATGTGGGCGGGAATCGGGTTTATCGGTATGATCGTGGCGGCAGTTCTTCCGCTCAAAACCATTCAACGGCTGAGTGTTCCGGCCTACGTCGTCAGTCTCGTGATATTGTTTGTGGTGCTCGTGGTGGGAAAAACTGTTTCGGGGTCGAAAAGCTGGCTCGGCGTCGGCGGATTGGGCGGCCAGCCGTCAGAGCTTGCCAAAGTTGCCACGATTCTTGCCCTGGGGGCCTTTCTGGCAAAAACCACAACCGTGGTTTCAGACCCGAAGCACCTCTTTTTTGCCATTGCCATTGCCCTGATCCCCACGGCTCTTGTCCTCGCCCAACCCGATGTTGGTACCTCGATGGTATTTTTTGCATTGTTGTTGCCGGTGCTCTATTGGGCCGGCGTTGATAATTTCGTACTTGCGGCAATTCTCTCTCCCGTAATCGTAGCGGTGGGTGCGTTGTTAGGTACGTTCTTTTTTATTGTGAGTGTTCTCGTTTGTGCCGTACTTCTTTATATGAGTCGCCAGAACCGTTTTATTGCGGCCATGGCGTTCGCTGTGACGCTGGCAGTCGGGGTTTCCGTTCAGTTTGTGTATGAACGAATGCCTGCCTATCAGCAAAAACGTATCATTACGTTCCTCAATCCGGAATCCGATCCTCTGGGGTCGGGATACAACGTCCTTCAGGCAAAAGTGGCTATCGGTTCGGGCGGACTGTTCGGAAAGGGATATCTTCAGGGGTCGCAGACACAACTGAATTTCATTCCGGAACAATGGACCGATTTTATTTTCTGCGTTCCCGGAGAAGAATTTGGTTTCTTTGGAGCTTCCATCGTGCTCCTGTTGTTCGGAGGGCTTCTGCTTCACGGAATCAAAGTGGCATCGGTGTCTAAGAACCGGTTTGCGGGAATTGCCGCCATTGGCATCACAGCCGTTCTCGCTACGCATATGTTGATCAATATCGGCATGTCCATGGGGCTTATGCCGGTCGTGGGAATCCCTCTTCCCTTCCTGAGTTATGGCGGATCTGCGCTGCTGATGAACATGGTGATGTCGGGCCTGCTGATGAATTTCTGGGCCAATCGAAAAGAGTATTAACCCTCCTTTGGAAACGAATCGGCCGAAAGCGATGTTGAGGGGTATCAACAACCCAACCCGGTGAAATGACTCAACCATGGATGTTTGCAGTATTCTTTATTGTCGTATGTTCGTTGTTCGGATTGACGCAATATCGGCTCTTTCGGTTGTTTCGCGTCTGGATTGCGGCAGCATTTCACGAAGCCAGGCGCAGAGTTTGGCTTAAAGCAGGTCGGGCGGTTCTCCTCGGGTTCAACATCCTTTTCGCACTTCAGTTCGTTCTTCGAATCAGCAGTGTTTACGATGCTCCCCTCGTCCAATCACTCTTCATCTATCCGAGCGGTTTATTCTTTGCAACAGTTGTATTGTCCTTCCTGATCGTTTCGATGACGGACATTGTGCGATTGCTGTTGCGCCTGGGCCGTCGATTGGCCGGGGCTCACCCGGTCACAAAGGAGGACACGGGAATCCCATTGGATGAAGAAAGAAGAAAATTCCTCATGCGCAGCGGACTTACAACAGTCGCCGCCCTTGGGTCGTTTCCAATCGTGGCATCCCTGGCAACAGCACGGGACTACCAATTGAATCGAATCGAATTAAAACTTCAGGGATTTCCCTCAGAGCTCAATGGAATGACACTCGTGCAGATCAGTGATATTCACTCCGGCATCTATATGACGGAAGAGAATATGAAGGAGATCATCGACCTGGCAAACAGTCTGCATCCAACCATCGTGATGGTAACCGGAGACTTTGTGGACTCTTCGGACTCTCAAATCGAACCGTTATCGAATGCACTAAAGGATCTCAAGGCAGAGCTTGCCGTGTACGGATGTTTGGGGAACCACGATCATTTTGCGACAGCCTCGCGCGTTACCGCTGCGGTTCAGGAGCGCGGTGTCGTGATGTTGAACAATTCGCACGAGAAGATGATTCTGAACAACCGGATGATCACCGTTGTCGGAATCGATGATGCCGGACACGGAGCAGCGAATTTTGGGAGCTTTGACGAAGCGCTCAACGGTGTCGACCCGGAGTCCTTCAAAATTATGTTGACACACAGGCCTGCCGCATGGGACGAATGCCGCACCCGCGGATTAAACCTCACACTTGCGGGCCATACACACGGGGGTCAGGTCGGGTTTCAAATCGGTCCGTTGAATCTCAATCCCGTGTACCTCGTCCACAAGTACGCCATGGGACTTTACGAGGAAGAAGAAAAATACCTTTACGTGAATGTCGGCGTCGGGATGGTGGGTGTTCCGATCCGCATGGTACGACCCGAGATCGCCGCGATCACGCTCATCTCTGCCTGACTTCGCCGCTCAAGACCATTTCGTTGAAAGTCAGCCGACTTTTCTGTATCCTGCCTCTTCATTCTCTCACCGCAATTCCAACAATTCAGGATTAACCTGTGTCTGTCGATACTTTGTTTCTCGCCTTCGGCGGTATCGCTGCAGGGACGTTCGGAGCCCTGCTCGGACTTGGCGGCGGAGTGTTTTTGATTCCCTTCCTCGTGCTTGTCCTTCAAGTGCCCATGCATCAGGCGATTGCAACCAGTATTGTGGCTGTTATTGCCACCTCAAGTACTGGGGCCGCAATGAATCTGGAACGGCACATGGTGAACATTCGTCTCGGAATGCTCCTGGAAACCACAACAGTGGCGGGCGCAATCGCGGGAGGATTGACGGCCTCGATGCTCGATGCCGATGTCCTGACGAAGATCTTCGGGGTTCTCCTTATCGGAATTGCTGCGATGATGGCCCTGAGCGGAAAAATGTCCGCCATGGTCCCGGCAACTGGCGGGAAGAAAGAGGTCTTGGCAGGAGAATACCACGATGATGCCACTCATGCAAACGTTCTGTACTCCGTGAGAAACGTGGGACCCACAATGGTTATTTCCCTGCTCGCGGGTAATGTTTCGGGACTCCTCGGTTTGGGCGGTGGGATCTTCAAGGTTCCTGCTATGCATTTACTCTCGGGAATCCCCCTTAAAGCGGCCACAGCAACCAGTAACTTTATGATTGGGGTAACCGCAGCAGCGGGAGCGTTTATCTATTTTGCGGAAGGCCATCTTGATCCGCATATTGCAGCGCCCACGGCCTTGGGGGTGCTCCTGGGTTCATTTTTCGGAATTCGCCTGGGGAGGATCATGAAAGCCAGCATCCTCAAGTGGGTTTTCATTGTTGTGCTCATTGCTGCATCCATTCAACTAATAGCCCGTTGATGACCAGCCAAAAACAGAATCACGACCGCTGGATAGCGTGGACTCTCAAAATCGGAATGTGGCTGAGTGCCTGCTTACTGCTTACGGGTGTAACGCTTTCATATGCCACTCCGGCGGAAACGTCGCCGGGAAACCTCTTGAATATGGCCGAGTTTCTCACGTCGATGATGCGGTCGCAACTTCCGCTTGGTGAAGCGTTCTTGTATGCTGGAATTATGACGCTGATGTTTACGCCTGTACTCCGCGTAGGGGCAGCAGTCATTACATTCATAGCGGAGCGTGATTGGAGATTCGTCGGTGTTTCAGTTGCTGTATTTGTGGTCCTGCTTCTCGAAGTCATCCTCTCCTTGCAATGACCATCATCCATTCGTTCAAGATCCTGTTTCTCATTGTGCTTTCTTCGGGAGGCATGGTGTCGTTCGCCTCCTCCCAGGCTCTTGACTGGTCTGAAACCACATTTTCCCTCACTGCCCAATGGATTAGTCCTCAAAAAGATTTCGGTACCTATTGGAACAACGGCCCGGCTGTGGGGGCTTATGCGGGGATTCCGCTGAACCATCCCATTTCGATTACCGCCCTCGCCATTGTTTCGTGGCACTCACCCGCCGAAACATCACGCAAAGCAAAAATCCCGCAGGTATTGCTCTTCCAACTCGGCGGCGGATTTGCCCTGAGCCAGAACCTCTCCGAAAGTCTGGATGTTTCCTTTGCCGTCCTTCTTGTGAATAACGCATTCATTATGACCGGCCCTGCTGTTCGGCCGGGATTCGAAAATGCTGTTGAATCGGAATTCGGCATCTCCTTCGAGTGGACTCTGACAATGAAACCGGAATCGACTCCGCCACTATCCTTTCTCGCCTCCTATCAGCCGATTTTCGTTGGCCTTGATCCCGTGGCAATTATTTCCATAGGTCTCGCCGTGGGGCTTGAGTAATTCATGACATTCCGCCCAATCATCTTTGCCGTTTTGATTGTCGCCTACGGTGAAGCCCGCGCTCAAACATCGGCCTTGGAACAACGCACGACAGATTACCTACGACAGTCTTCTTCGGCAGTTCTTCTGTCAGCAACACGCTATGTCCCGGTGATGCTCGGAAGAGGATACGGCACTTGGTCTTCCCCGGCCGGAAGAACTGTCATTGACGGAATGCCATTCGACGCCTTTCCTCTGAACCTCTCTTCTCCGGATTACGCGCCATTCGATTTGATCCTGGCGGATACCATTGAAATTTCTCAACACCCCTCCTTGACAGAAACGGGAAGTTTTCCGGGAGGAATGATTACCCTCAAGCGATCTGAAATTCCCGACTCCCTTGTCATTGCCGGAAGGCTCTACGGAGGAAGCGAAACCGGTGATGTTATTTTGCAGGAATACACCAGGGATAACCTTCCCTTCTTTAATAGAAACAAGATTGGCTTCTCCGGCGCTGCCGTTATTTCCGATCGTATCGATCGTTTTGCCTACAGAATCATGGGAGGCGGGTTTTCGTATTTCTCGGTCGGTTATGCCGACAGGGATCGTATTCTCATTCCTTACATCGATTTGCCGACATTCTCAGAGCCGAACCGCAATTATGTCGGATCGTTGGAACTGGAATTCGGCAGAAACTTCTCCGTCGCCGCAGGGGTCAATGTGTTCGAGGCCTGGGAACAAGCTCCTTTTTTGCCAACATTTGCTTTCTTTTCCGGTGCCCTTGGTTCGGTGCGGGTTTTCGCCCGGGAGCTGATCCCCTCTGTCGACCTCTTCGCCCGCCGTGACGCTGTATCAGTCACGATGCGTAGTCAACTCGGCACTGATGGCGGACAGTATGAAAGCTCGGTTGCATCCCTCAACCCGATCGTCCGGCTGGTATCCGGCGAGAACCTAAAGATCAGTCTCCCCTTTGAGATTACAGCCCATGCTGTTGATGTTCACGACCAGAACAGACAATTGTTCGATCGTGACATTGATCGGACCACGTGGTCCCTTGGACTCTCTGCCGATCTCGAATATTCCGCATGGCAGGGAACAGCGCAAGCCCGGTATGAAAAAGGCCTGAACGGATCGTTCCTGCGATCAGGCGATGTGAAGATTCGGATGAAACCGGGCGTTTCCGGGAATCTTGAACTTCATCTCAGCAGCGTCGAGCGGGCGCCTTCATTGTTGGAGATGTACGGAACTTTCTCAACATGGCGGTTCCGCCCGGCGCTGGCAGGCAATGACACGTTCAGAGTGAGAGGGACCTCTTCTCTGAAGCCCTCACGATCTTCCGGCGTTGAACTGCGCTTTGAACACAAAGGGTCTGTTGAATTCGGTGTAACGGCATTCTATTCGACAGCGGACAACCTCATCACCCGGCGGCCGCTTTCGATTATTCGCTCGGCATTTCCGGGGGATCTGGTTTTTTCCGGACAGTACGAGAATGTTCAGCGAAGGGTGTTTGGTGGAGTGGAAATCATGACATATTTAAACTTGTTCCCGGGAGTTCTCACCGAGGTTCGATACACGTACACGGAGAACCTCAGAGCGTCGGAAATCCCGCGCCATGAGGTACTACTCAAGAACACGTATCGGCTGGCAACACACACCACCGCTCAAGTATCGTTGAGAGGCACTGCAAAGACTGTCTGGCCGGAGTTTGCGGTTGATCCGGCACAGGACGACAAGGACGGGATCGGATCAAACGGAGTTGTAACGGAACATTGGTCTGTCGACTGCTCCGTCGTTCAAAATCTCGGAGGGATCTTGTTTGGCAGGGATATAAGCGCGCGAGTCGAACTGCAGAACATTCTCAATCGCACCTTCCGTACAATGCCCATCGGCGTGACGTACGATTTTGCAGTGATTGGGTATCTCTCCGTCCGGTTGTAATGTCGCGTCGTGGAGAGGTTTATCGGGAAAATTTAGTACATTCACGAACATTCTTTTTGGAGGTATATGATTCTTTCCGACAGCCAAATTCTCCGTGAAATGGACAAGGGGAGCATCGTCGTCCGGCCATATAACCGGAAGTTCCTTGGATCCAACAGCTACGACGTCCACCTGGGAGTGTGGCTGGCGATGTACAACGAAGAAATCCTCGATTGCAGAAGGCACAACGACATCCATTATTTCAAGATTCCGAAAGAGGGACTGATCCTTGTTCCCAGCAAGCTCTATCTCGGAGTAACAGAAGAGTACACCGAAACACACAAACATGTGCCGTTCCTCGAGGGGAAAAGCAGTATCGGCCGGCTGGGAATCGATATTCACGCCACCGCGGGTAAGGGAGATGTCGGATTCTGCAACACCTGGACTCTTGAGATTTCCGTGCGTCAACCCGTCCGGATTTATGCAGGAATGCCCATCGGACAGCTGATTTACTTTGAAATTTCGGGAGAGGTCGAGATTCCGTACTCCCGGAAGAAGGGCGCCAAGTATAACAAACGCAGTGTCAAGCCGGTGGAATCGATGATGTGGAAGAATTTCAAATGACCGGGATTGAAACACGATCATGAGTTTTGTGGAATCGTTGCGGAAGATCCAGGAAGACCAAAATTCGCTTCTCTGCATAGGCCTGGATAGCGATCCCGACCTCCTTCCGCCCCATCTGGGTAGAACACCCGAATCAGTTCTGGAATTCAACAAGAAGGTAATCGAGGCGACAAAAGATCTCGTCTGCAGCTACAAACTTAACCTGGCGTTTTATGAGGCCCTTGGATCCGAAGGTTGGAAAATCCTCCAGAGCACAATCTCCCTCATTCCCGAGACGCTCCTTGTAATCGGGGATGCGAAGCGGGGCGATATTGGTAACACCGCTGACAGGTATGCATCGGCCCTTCTGGCAGATTTGAAATTTGGCGCAGTGACGGTGAATCCTTACATGGGATTCGACTCGGTTGAACCGTTTCTGAAGTACCGTGAACGGGGGGTTTTCCTGCTCGCACTAACTTCCAATCCGGGGTCAAAGGACTTTCAACGGCTCAAGATCGGTCAAACGCCGCTGTATGAAAAGATTGTCAGCGCGGCAAAGAAATGGAACAGTAACGATAATCTTGGATTCGTTGTCGGAGCGACTCATCCAAGGGAATTGAAGAAAATCCGTTCAATGGTTCCGACCCTGCCACTTCTCATTCCAGGGATTGGTAAGCAGGGAGGCGACCTCCGCTCGGTCGTACGCTACGGATGCGATCGAAAGGGCCTAACGGCCGTTATCAATGTGGGGCGTTCAATTATCTATTCTTCTCGTGATCCGGATTTTACAACTACTGTACGGAAGGAAGCAATGGCGGTCCGGGACGAGATTCGAATGTATCAGGCTGAATTTTTTGGGGGATAAGCAGAATCTAAGCTTCTCATCTGCGATATCCGCTCCATCTGTGAAATCTGAAATCTGCGTCTAAATCCGTAAAATCTGCGAAAATCACCCGGGGGGTGTATCATCCGCGAATCATTTCTCCATCTCATTTGGCAGCAGCAACACTTCCGTTCCGCTGATCTTGTTACATCAGACGGAACACCAATTGGAGTGTTTGAGCCCGGAACGCCGAACGAAGACGGCGGACCGGATTTTCGTAATGCGAGAATCCGAATCGGCCCCACCGTTTTTGTTGGTGATGTCGAGATTCACAGGGGTGTTGCAGAATGGCTCCAGCACGGTCATCAATCAGATCCCGCTTACAACGGCGTCATCCTCCATGTAGTGTTTGACGGCAGTCCCCTGCAGTTCCCAACGGTTGTGCAGAGCGGCAGAACGGTGCCTGTTCTGATTCTGAGGAGGTTCCTTTCTGAGTCCTTTGAACGGCTTGAGACCTTGGCCGCGGAAGACGCTGAGCATTCTCATGGAACAGTCCTCAAATGCGCAGAACGGAATTCAAACATTGGCAGCGATGTTCTGAAACAGTGGATTGGGAAACTGGCCCGGGAGCGATTGGAGCTGAAAGTGCGACGGTTTGAAGAGCGTTTGCGCGAGCTGGCGCATCAAAAACTTCATGTTGCCGAACAAAACCGTTCCTACGGCGCCCACGAACCTGAAAGTATTCCTGACACGTTTTCCGGGTTAACACAACATCAATTATCCGACAGAGGGCTCTGGGACCAGCTCCTCTACGAAGGAATCATGGATGGTCTGGGCTATTCGAAGAATCGCGAGCCGTTTGTGAAGCTTGCTCGGAACGTTTCTTTGAAGATCGTGCAATCGCTGAATCCGTCCAATGATTGCCTGGTATCAGAGGCGCTTCTCCTCGGTGTTGCAGGGCTTTTGCCGCAGGTCAGGATTCTTCGCGAAAACTCATCCCGTGACTATGTACGCGTTTTGCGCCGTCACTGGCGTTCGATCAGAAAAGCAGTTTCATGCGAACGGTTGCATGAGGCCGAATGGCAATTTTTTCCCACGCGTCCCGGTAATTTTCCCACCGTCCGTATTGCCGCGGCTTCGGTCATGGTTCAGAAAATTCTATCCGGAGACCTATTCCGAACGATCATTCAAATCGTCAAATCATCCGCGCCTCAATGCCTTTCTCATCTCATTGAGACTTTTTCCGTTAGGCCCGGAGACTTTTGGAAATCGCACTATCATTTCGATGCACCTTCCGGAAAGCCGCTCAATCCTCTCGGGCGCTCACGTGCGTCCGATATCGTCGCCAACACCTATCTTCCGCTTTCACTGTTATATTCACGCATATTTCACGATCCGCTCGCGCGAAAGAACACCCTGGATCTCTACGAGGCGTTTCCGCCGCTTTCCTCCAACCTCGTTCTTCGGCGAATGGAACAACAACTCCTCCGGGCAAAACTCAATCTTTCGTCAATGCGCTTACAACAGGGGGCCATCCAACTGTGGCGTTCCTATTGCAGTGAGGGGCGCTGTTCAGAGTGCGATGTAGGAAAAATAGTTTTCAAGGCGTAAATTACGCCCTATGCCGGAATTGCCGGATATCATCGTCTATCGTGAGGCCCTCGAGCAACGGACGCTGGGTGCGACTCTCACTTCCATCCGGCTCGGGAATCCATTTCTTCTCCGATCCGTTTCTCCGCAACCGTCCGAGGCTACGGGTCGGAACGTGGTGGGATTACGTCGTCTGGGAAAGCGCATTGTCTTCCAATTGGAAGGCGATATGTTCCTTGTGCTCCATTTGATGATCGCAGGCCGCCTGCACTGGAAGCCCTCAGGAGCAAAAATTCCCGGGAAGATCGGACTGGCGGCATTTGATTTCACGTCTGGAACACTGACTCTGACGGAAGCCGGAACAAAAAAACGTGCCTCGTTGCATATTGTGGCGGGAGAAGAAAATCTGAAAGCACTGGATCGCGGTGGGATGGATGTCGAAACAGGGACGGAGATGGAATTCGCAAGCCGTTTGACACTCGAGAATCACACATTAAAGAGGTCGCTTACGGATCCTCGCCTTTTCAGCGGGATTGGGAACTCCTATTCGGACGAGATTTTGCACCGGTCAAAACTTTCACCTCTCCGGCTTACCCGGCAAATGACGAACGAGGAAATCGGAATGCTATTCCGGTCCATCAAGGAGGTGTTTTCGGAATGGACGGAGCGGCTCCGAAAAGACGCTGGAAATGAATTTCCGGAACACGTCACAGCGTTTCGCAAGGAAATGGCTGTGCACGGGAAGTTCAATCTACCATGTCCTGTGTGCGGAACAGAAGTTCAGCGGATTGTCTATGCGGAAAATGAATGCAATTACTGCCCCCGGTGCCAGACGGGCGGAAAACTGTTGGCGGACCGTGCATTCTCGAGACTCCTCAAAAACGATTGGCCGAAAACGATTGAGGAACTGGAAGCGGGCAGCGGGCTGAAAAGCGTGGAATCCCAATGACACTCGAATCACTTGGCTGGAATCCGGTCTTTGCGGAGGCCTTCAAGGCCTATGAAGGGCGGGATCTCATTCCCGGGCGTATTGCGCTTCAGCATCGGACGTACTACAGCATTCTCTCCGAGATCGGTGAACTCAGAGGCGAGGTCACGGGGAAAATGGAATATCTTGCCTCTGGGCCGCAGGACCTCCCGGCAGTCGGAGACTGGGTCGTCCTTCATCCGCGTCCCGAAGAATCAACCGCCACTATTGTCGATCTCCTTCCCAGAAGAACAAAATTCTCGCGCAAAGTTGCCGGTCGAAAAACAGAGGAACAAATCGTCGCCGCAAATGTGGACGTGGTGTTCATTGTCAGCGGACTGGATCATGATTTTAATCTCCGGCGGATTGAGCGTTACCTCGTTCTCTCGCGGCAAAGCGGTGCCAACCCCGTAATCCTCCTGAACAAGGCAGATCTTCGCGACGATCACAAAGAAATCCGAAAAGCAATTGCACTAATCGCGGGGGACATCCCCGTGATCTTGGCCAGCGCTTTGAAGGACAAGGGGCTTGATGCGATTGCACATCATTTAAAGCCCGGGTGTACAGGCGCCTTGCTGGGTTCATCCGGTGTCGGAAAAACGACGATCATCAACCATCTCCTGGGTTCCACCCGCAAGACCGCGGAAGTCCGGGAAAACGACAGCAGGGGAAGGCATACCACTTCGGCGCGGGAATTGATTCTGCTTCCCTCGGGCGGCCTTTTGATCGATACACCCGGCATGAGGGAGCTTCAGCTATGGGGAGAGGCGGAGGGAGTTGATGAAACATTCGAAGACATCGAAGAACTTGAACGCCAATGCAAATTCAGGGATTGTTCGCATGATGTCGAGCCGGGGTGTGAAATACGGGCTGCACTGGAGAAAGGAATTCTGGAGCCGGAACGATATGAGAGCTACAAAAAATTACTACGGGAACTCGCCTATCACAACCGAAAATACAACGAGGTGGAGCAACGAAAGGAAAAAGAGCGGATTAAGAAACGTACGTCACAATTCAAGCGAAATTTCCCCAAGGGAAAGCGATCGTGAATGAAAAACGCCTTCACCTGATCGTTGGAATCAGCAATATGCGAATGGAATTTCCGGATCTTTACGCAGGAAACGAAGCGATTCGATATCTGTTTCGCGCGAACCACGTTTACATTCTCTTCTGCGGGCTGCTGAACGTGGTTGCAGGTCTCTACCTGTCAGCGTCGGAAAGCAGGTGGAGGAGAATGCTTCAGCGGACGGGATCATGGCTGCTTCTCGCTTCGGCGCCCGTGTTTCTCGCCGCGTTTGTCGTTGAACCAATGCAAGCCAGCCCTCTGCGGCCGCTCACCGTGACCGCTGCTTTTTTTGCACTCGTTAGTGTCGGATTGCATTTCCTGGCAACAGCCGTCCGTTCACGAAGCGACAAGAACAGATGATCAGGAAGTGCCTCCTGTGGAACGCGGTCCCCTGAGAATGCGGGCTGGAAGCAAGATCAGCGATTTCAGAAATTCAAACACTCCGTGAAATGCGATGCCGATGAGCCTGAACGGAAGCAGAATCAGCCACACCAGGGGGTACAAAACGAGTGCCAGAAGAGCAACCGGCCAGCAGACCACAAGAAGGATCAGCCAAAGAAGAAACGTTGTCATGTTCTCTCTTACGGTTCAGAGAGAATGGGGTTTCAGAATGAATCCTATTATCATAAATTAGATCATTTGAAACGAACGTAAAGGGCTGTCATCATGGACCATCGAATCATCGAACTTCTTCGTCAGCGCACGAGAGTTTCCTTTCCGGTTGAAGAAGACGACCGGACGTTCGAAATGCTCCTGGCTGCCTGCGCACTGCTTCTTGAACTCGCCTCTGCCGATGGGGAGTTTACGCATGAGGAACGGAAACGGATTTACGCCCTTTTCCGGGACGAATACCAGATGTTCACAGAGGATATCGAGGAATTGATCGATCTGACAGAGCAGGCCGTTGGATACGGAAAAGAAGATGAGGAATTTACGGCCATTGTCAATGCAGAATACTCGATACACGAAAAAATGCATCTTGTTGAACTGATGTGGAAGATTGTCTTCGCCGATGGTGTTCTGGATGAGAGGGAGTCGAAGCTGGTTGAGACATTGGCAGGGAAACTGGGGATTTCACACAAGGAAATTCGGAACGCAGGCACGCGAACGGGGTTCAATCCCCCGGGATAGAAAAACAGGCAACCGCCTCGGGGAGATTCCAGCGGTTGCCGTCATTGAACGATTTCATCTCAACAAAAAAGCCCGGATCGAAATCCGGGCCTGGTTTAAAAAAACACTCTAGAACTGAATTCACGTATTGACCTCGCGTTCCATTTTCTGTAATTGGTCGGTGATGGATGTCCATTCGGCATAGCTGGCTTCGAGGTCCGACTGCAATGCTTTGTGCTCCACGAGAGCGTTCTTCGATTCCTCTCCGCGTTTGTAAAATTCGGGATCGGCAAGCAGGATTTCAAGCTCCCGTTTTTTTGTTTCGCGTTGTTGAATTTCCTTCTCGAGTTTTTGCAGACGCTGACGAAGCGGCTTAAGTGTGTTTGACCGCTGTTGGCGCTTTCCGGCCTCAACCCTTCTTCGTTCCTTCTCATTCACCGTGGTCACACGTTTGACCTGGGCATTCGATATGCCGGCCCGTTCCTCTTTCTTTTTTGTCAGATATTCTGTCACCGTACCGAGATAGGTCTTGACACCCGTCCTGGATACTTCAAGGACTTTGTTGACGATGGGATCGAGGAAGGACCGGTCATGCGATACAATGGCGTAGGTCCCTTCATACCGCCTGAGTGCGTCCTGGAGCACCGCCTTCGACCGCATGTCGAGGTGGTTGGTGGGCTCGTCCATGATAAGGAAATTGGCCGGCTGGAGGAGCATCTTCGCAAGAGCCAGACGGCTCTTTTCGCCACCGGATAAGACGGAGACTCTTTTAAAGACATCATCACCGTGAAAGAGGAACGACCCCAGGATGGCGCGCAGTTTCTTTCGCACCTCGCCTGACGCTACCTCATCCACCACCGCCAGTACTTCTTTTGAATGATCCAGTTCTTCCGCCTGGTGTTGGGCAAAATAGGACAGGGTGACGTTGTGTCCCGGAACGCGTTCCCCGGAATCGAACGGCTCCGCACCGGCAAGGATTCTCGAAAGCGTTGATTTCCCCGCGCCGTTCGGTCCCACGATCGCGATTCGGTCCCCGCGCTCAATCTTGTAATCCAAATCTCCAAAAACCCGCTGTGTTCCGTAGTGTTTGGTAATCTTCTTCAGTTCCATCACCACCCGGCCGCTGGGTTGAGGCTGAGGAAATCGAAAGTGAATTCCTTCTTCTTCCGATTCGATCTCGATCAGGTCCATTTTCTCGAGCTGTTTGATGCGGCTCTGTACTTGGCTCGCCTTTGAGGCTTTATATCGGAATCGGTCAATGAATTCCTGTGTTTGCTTCAATTTGTCCTGCTGGTTTTTGTAGGCGTTTAACACCAGGGACTTTCGGATTTCCTTCTCCTTTTCATAAAACGAATAATTTCCCGCATACTCTTCGAGAGTACCGGAACCGAGTGCCAGAGTTTTTGCCGTGAGACTGTCCAAAAAAGCGCGGTCGTGCGAAACGAGGATGATCGCTCCGTTATAGGAACGAAGGTACTCCTCAAGCCATTGCAATGAGTCAATGTCGAGATGGTTCGTCGGTTCGTCGAGTAACAGGAGGGATGGCTCTTGCAGGAGCAGCTTTGCGAGCGCGATGCGCATTTGCCATCCGCCGCTGAACTCCTCTGTACGCCTCTGCATATCGCTCATAAAAAACCCAAGACCCATAAGCACGCGCTCGATCTTGGATTTCATTCGGAATGCATCGAGGTCCTCGAGCTTGTGCTGCAGCTCTCCCATAACCTCAAGTGTATCCGCATATTCCGGGGCTTGCGGATCGAGGATCGCCAGCGTCTGTTGGGCTTCATCAAGCTCCCGTTGAATAGTCACGATGTCCTCGAAAGCGGATTCGACCTCGAGGTACAATGAGGTTCCACGGGAGGTGATGCCGTCCTGCGGGAGATAGCCAACGGTGACGTAGTTGGCTTTGCTCACTCTCCCCTGATCGGGATTTACCGAGCCCGTGAGAATTCCCAGCAGGGTGGATTTTCCGGCCCCATTGGAACCAACAAGCCCGATGCGATCGTGCGGATTAATGAGAAACGAAACGCCGTCCAGTAAGACCCGGCTTCCGTACTGTAGGGTTATTTGTTCAAGGGCAAGCATAAGCTTAAAATCAATTCAAGAGAACAAAATATACGCAATCTTTGTGGGAAATCCGGTACCCGTTTCCCCGTACCGAAGATTTTACTACATTGGGATCCGTGGAACTCACCCATGTCCTCCTCCTGTTTGCTGTCGGTGTGGTCTCGGCGTTTCTCAATGTCATGGCGGGAGGCGGATCAGCCATCGCCCTCCCCGCGCTGATTTTCATGGGGCTCGACAGTGCACTGGCAAACGGCACCAATCGGGTAGCAATTCTCATCCAGAATATTTTTGCCGTCACGTCATTTCGACGGCAGGACGTTCATGCCTTTCGGCAAAGCATGCGATTGACCCTGTGGGCGTTGCCGGGAGCCATTGCGGGAGCCGTGCTGGGAGTGACTGTCAGTGATGAATTGTTTCAGCGGATTCTTGGCGTTGTCATGATCGCAACGGTGATAACGATTCTTGTGCCGCAGAAACGCGTTGTTGAAATGAATGAGCAGGCCAGGCTGCGACGGGAGCGCTGGATCTACCCGATGATGTTTGGAATTGGAATCTACGGCGGGTTCATTCAGGTGAGCGTGGGATTTCTTTTCATGGCGGCTTTGTACCATGTATTACGCATGGACCTCGTGAGGGTCAATATGCACAAGGTGACCATTGTGATGATCTATACGGTGCCGGCTTTGGGTATCTATGCGTGGACCGGTAATGTTGCCTGGATCCCCGGGTTGATTCTAGGGGCCGGGAGCGCTGTTGGAGGATGGTGGGCCGCAAGTGTATCGGTCCGGAGGGGCGAGTCGGGCATTCGCATCGTTCTGGGAATTGCCATGCTTGTCATGGCAGCGAAGCTCCTGGGCCTGTTTTAGGAGTAGGATCCGAAACTATTAATCTTCAATTGTCGTAAACCGGACGATATCCGGGACAGGCTCGCGTCTTCCCGCCGTTATCCAATTATCCGGTTTTACATTTTCCATTTTCACATTTCCATGGAGGAGGTATGCAATTCACGCGCTCGTTGTTCTTTACCCTGCTCTTTGTCCCGTTCGTTCTCCTGGGGCAAGGGAGCAGTTTCAGAGTTCCTGTCGAGTACCGAAAACTCGGGAATGGACTCAAGGTGGTCCTTTCGCAGGACAAGACCGCCCCGACGGTTGTCGTGGCCGTCTATTACAACATCGGATTCCGGATTGAACCGAGGGACCGTACGGGATTTGCCCATTTATTTGAGCACATGATGTTCCAGGGTTCGCAGAACCTGGGAAAGATGGAGTTCATTCGTCTTGTTCAGCGGAACGGCGGCGTTCTCAACGGATCCACAACATTCGATTTTACAAACTACTTTGAAATTCTTCCCTCCCATAAACTCGAGACGGCTTTGTGGGCCGAGGCGGACCGGATGCGCGGACTTGCAATCACGCAGGAGAACCTCACGAATCAACAGGGCGTTGTGAAGAATGAGGTGAAGGTCAACGTGCTTAATCAGCCGTACGGCGGCTTCCCCTGGCTCGATATGCCGCAGTACGCCAACGAGAATTGGTACAACGCGCACAACTTCTATGGCGAGTTGGAGGACCTTGACGCGGCGACTCTGAACGACGTCAAAGACTTTTTCAACACGTTCTACGCTCCGAACAACGCTGTCGTGGTTGTTGTCGGAGATTTTGAATTTGCCGAGGGACTTGCCATGATCGAGAAGTATTTCGGCGATATCCCCGCGCAGAATCAGCCGTCCAAACCGGATATTCGCGAGCAGCGCCAGGAGAAGGAAAAGATATTCACCAAAAAAGACACGTTGGCCCATCGGCCGGCTCTTGCGTTTGCGTACCACATGCCCTCTCGAAACACGCTCGAGTACTATGCCATGGGGCTCCTTGATCAGATCTTGTTGCAGGGAGACGACAGCAAGCTCATGCAGGCGCTTGCGAAGAAAAAAGGCTATACCGATAACGTCAACGGCGGGATCAACCTCCTTGGGAACATGTTCAACTACAACGGGCCGATGCTCTGGATGGCGTCTCTTATCCACGACCCTGCTTCGAAGCCAGACGACATCATGAAAACGGTGGATGAGGTCATCGAGGACGCCAGAACAAAGCCGGTAGACAAGGCAACACTCGACCGGGCGGTTGTCAAACTCCGGTCCGACTTGTACGACAACATGGGCGGTTTCTTCGGATTTGGCCGGGCAGACCTGCTGGCGAGCTTTGCCTTGTTTGACGATAACCCTGCGAGAATCAACACGCTGGAAGACGAATTCAAAAAAGTCACGCCTGAATTGATCTTGAAAACCGCGCAAGAGTATCTCAGGCCGGCCAACAGGACAGTCCTTATTCTTGAGCACAAAACCGGGTCTTAACAGGAGCATAAACCATGAAACGCAATCAATTTTTTCTCACTCTACTCTCTTTGCTATTCCTTGTCCCGGGGCTGGTCGCACAAAAACAGCTGCCTCCGGAAGGCGGAAAGCCGAAGGATTTCAATCTTCCGCACAAACACACGTTCACGCTTGAGAACGGCCTAAACGTTACCATGGTGCCGTATGGATCTCTTCCGAAGGTTACCGTTTCCGTGATCATTCGTTCCGGAAATCTGAACGAGCAATCAAACGAGGTCTGGCTTGCAGATATTACCGGGGACATGATGAAGGAAGGCACTACCACGCGGTCTGCCCAACAAATTGCTGAGGAGGCTGCTGCGATGGGTGGAATGGTGAATATTAGTACCGGACTTGATCAAACCACGGTGAACGGCGATGTGCTTTCAGAATTTGGACCGAAGCTTGTGGACCTTGCGGCTGACATTGTTCGAAATCCGAAGCTTCCTGAATCGGAGATTGCCCGCATCAAGGCCGACCTCATCCGTCAACTGACGGTGGCAAAGTCTTCTCCGCAGCAGCAAACGCTTGAGCAATTTCTCCGGATCATGTATGGCGACCACGCCTACGGCCGGACCTTTCCGACCCAGCCCATGCTCGAGGGTTATACGCTTGCCCAGGTGAAGGATTTCTACAAAAGGAACTTCGGTGCAAAGAGAACCAGCATCTATGTGGCCGGTGCATTTGATGTCAAGGCAATGGAAAAAGCCATCCGGGATGGATTCGGCGGCTGGCAAAAAGGCCCCGAGCCACTGATCGATATTCCCCAGCCGTCCGCGAAAAAAGCCTTCCACCTCATCGACCGGCCCGGCGCACCTCAATCGACCATTTATATGGGGTTACCGGTCGCTAATCCGTCCGACAAGGACTACGTTCCCCTTCTCGTGACAAATGCGCTTCTCGGAGGGTCGTTCGGCTCAAGAATCACGAGCAACATCCGTGAACAGAAAGGATATACGTATTCTCCGCGCAGCACGATTTCGAGCCGTTATCGTGATGCCTATTGGGCAGAAATAGCCGATGTGACCACGGACGTCACGGGCCCGGCCCTTCAGGAAATCTACAAGGAAATCGACCGCCTTCAGAATGAACCTCCTCCGCAAGAAGAACTACGCGGAATTCAGAACTATCTTTCCGGCACGTTCGTTCTTCAGAATTCCAGTCGGGGCGGTATCATCGGTCAGCTCAACTTCCTGAATCTCCACGGGCTCAAAGAAGACTATCTGACAAGTTATGTTCAGAACGTGCATTCCGTAACACCGGAAAAGGTCTCAGAGATCACGAAAAAACACATCCGGGAAGAGGATATGACGCTCGTGATTACCGGTGACAAGAAGAAGATAGAGGCCCAGATCCAGGAATATGCGAAGCCAGCGCCGGAAATAAAGAAATAGAGGTTCCGTTACCCCCCCAAAGAGATTCCCGGAATCTTCCTTGCTTTAAACAAGTGAAGATTCCGGGAATCTTCACTTGTGGGGTAACGGAACGCATGCGCAGTCACCATTGGATTCCCTCTGTTTTTTTCTTACACTTTCATACCGCAACATTCAAATTCATGCCATAACAGGTGACCCATGAAACGGATCCTTACCATTTTCTCGATTATGATCGCCCTCACAGCTTCAATCCTCGTCGGCCGGTTTGATCTCGCCGCGGATGAGGGGATGTACCCCATCAGCGAGATTCACAAAATGAATCTCAAAAAGCTGGGATTTGCCATCGATGCAAAAACGCTCTACAACCCGAACGGCGTCAGCCTCATTGACGCCATTGTCAATGTCGGTGGCTGTACGGGCTCCTTTGTTTCCGGTGAGGGGCTTGTCATCACCAATCACCATTGCGTGTTCGGAGCGGTGAGCAACGCCAGTACAAAAGAGCAGGATTACGTCACCGCAGGATTCCTGGCGGCAGACCGTTCAAAAGAAATGCCTGCCAGAGGCATGACCATCAGGATTACAGAATCGTATCGCGACGTTTCGAAGGAAGTTCTGAGCGTTGTCGACAATCAAATGTCGGCAGTTGACAGGACCAAAGCAATTCAGAAGAGAATGCGCGAATTGGAGCAGGAAACCGAAAAGGCAAACCCGGGCAAGCAGGCGAGTGTTTCAGAAATGTTTGCCGGCCGAACGTATGTTTTGTTCCAATACGCCCAAATACGAGACGTGAGGCTGGTCTATGTCCCCCAGCGATCCATCGGGGAATTTGGAGGCGAGGACGATAATTGGGTCTGGCCGCGCCATACAGGCGATTTTTCGTTTGTGAGGGCCTATGTTGCCGCCGACGGATCTCCTGCCGAGCATTCCACCGAGAACGTCCCGTATAAACCAAGGAAGTTTCTAAAGGTCAATCCGAACGGCGCCGATGAAAACGACTTTGTGTTCATCCTGGGATACCCCGGCAGAACATTCAGGCATCAACCATCCGGTTTCCTTCGGTACGATGAGGAAGTCCGCCTGGGCATGATTGCGGATTTTTACGAGTGGCAGATCCGGTTGCTGGAGCAGATGGGCAAAGAAGACCGCTCCGTTGCCTTGAAATTCGATTCGAGGATCAAAGGCATGGCCAACGTCATGAAGAACTACCGTGGTAAACTCAAGGGGCTTGCAAGAATGCAACTGGTCCGGAAAAAAATTGAAGAGGAACAGGGGCTGCAGAATTTCATTGGCCAGAACGAGGTTCGGCGAAATTTATACGGATCGACATTGACACATCTGAACGCGGTCTATGCTGAGATGACGGAAAACGCCGGAAAGGAGATCCTTCTCGACCTGTTCAACACAACCCCTACATTACTTTCCCGTGCAGCGGCCCTTTACGAAGCCGCTCTTGAGAGGCAGAAACCCGATGCAGAACGCGGGTCCGCCTACACGGACAAGAATTTTGAGCGATTCCAACAGAATTTTCATCGCTCTCTCGCCTCATACCATGAACCGGCCGATAAGGCCGTATTGACAGAACTGTTGAGTCGGGCATCTCTGCTTCAGGGCACATCACGCGTCACAGAACTCGACTCCTGGTCGGGTATCGCGACTGAGCAGATGTACCAATCAACGGTCCTCAAGGACGAGAAAAAACTGCAGGAATTATTGAAGGCATCCCCCGACGAACTGAAGAACCTGAACGATCCGTTTATGAACCTCGCAATTGCCCTGAGGCCGGCTCAGCAGGCACTTCGGGAAACACGCCAACGCCGAACGGGGGTCATCAATAAAGAATATCCTCTGTATGTTGAGGTCAAGGAACAGTTCCAGAAGGCCACATTTATTCCCGACGCCAACAGCACCTTGCGTCTGACATTCGGTAGAATCAAAGGCTATTCACCTGCGGACGCGATGTACTACAGTCCGATTTCCACGTTGACTGGGGTAGTGCAGAAAACGACAGGCATACCGCCTTTCTACGACACACCCCAGAAGCTTCTTGACCAGGCGAAGGCGAAAAACTACGGCAAGTATGCACACAAGAAGCTGAAGGATGTACCTGTGGGAATTCTTTATAATACAGACACAACCGGGGGCAACTCCGGCAGTCCGGTCATGAATGCCCGCGGAGAACTCGTTGGTGTGAATTTCGACCGTGCGTACGAAGCGACGATTAATGATTATGCCTGGAGCGAAGCCTATAGCCGATCCATCGCAGTCGACATCCGCTATGTTTTGTGGGTGACAAGATATGTCGGCGAAGCCAATCATATTCTGAACGAGATGAAAGTGGAATGACGAATTGCGCAATGCGGATTGCGAATTGCGGAATTGTCCTCGATGACTGAACCGAGAGTTGCGGAACTTCATTCACGGAAGATAACCCCTGAGCTCTATCACGAGATCAGGCGGTTGTGGCAGGCTCATTCCATTGCAGAGGATAAACGCGATATACCCGGCCTTCTTTCAACGCTGACTGACGACTGCGTGTACGAGCTCGTTCAAACAGGACACCGGTGGCCCGGGCATGAAGGGGCGAGACATTTTTATACGGAGATGCTTGCCGCATTTCCGGATATCCATTTCGACTTGCAGAATATCGTTATCGGGCCGCAGGGAGTTTTTGAGGAGGCCCGGGTAACGGGGACCCACATCGGAGCCTGGCTGAATTTTCCTCCGCCTTCAGGGAAAATCGTCCACTTCGATGTTCTCATCCTCTTTCCGTGGGATCCCGAACAAAGGAAATTCAAAGGCGAACGAGTTTGGTTTCAAATGGCCCACCATTGACGCATGCTTCTTCACCAACGATTTATTGAAATAGCGAAACGGTTCGGGAAAAAACCCGCAATCGTTGACCGAACGCTGAATCGCCGCGTAACATACTCGAAAGCCCTGATCGGATCTCTTATTCTCTGCGAAAAATTCAAAGTCTTCGACAGCGGCTTCCTCGGGATTATGCTGCCAACGTCAGTCGGAGCAGTCCTCTCAACCCTGGGGGCTTTAATGAGCGGGCGTGTGCCGGTCATGATCAACTATTCCACGGGTGCCGCGCAAAACGTCGAATACGCTCAGAAAAAATGCGACTTTCGGACGATCATTACCGCCCGGGCGTTGCTGGAGAAGATAAAATGTCCCGTGGTTCCAGGCATGGTGTTCCTCGAAGACATCATGAGCAAAGTAACCCTCGGGGACAAACTCTCCGCCCTCATCAAGTCCAAGCTCCCGTTGTCAATACTCCTCAAGACCCTCCACGGCGGAACAGAAGATGACGATGTCGTTGTTTTGTTTACGAGCGGGAGTGAAAAGGAGCCGAAGGCGGTCGAGCTAACGCATGCGAACATCGTTTCCAATGTCGAAAGCATTTCCTCGACGCTGGACATTTCCCATAAAGACATCTTTCTTGCAAACCTCCCCTATTTTCATATCTTCGGTCAAACCGGAAACCTCTGGGCACCTCTCTATCACGGAATGACATTGGTCAGTTACGCGAACCCCATCGACTATAAGACCATCTGTGATATTGTTCGTGAGGAGCGATGTACCCTGATGGTCGGTACGCCGAGTTTTCTGTGGGGCTATGTGCGCAAGTCGGAGCCCGGTGATTTCAAGAGCGTGAGAATAGCCCTGACTGGAGCGGACAAATGTCCCGACGCGCTGCGCAAGGAATTTCGTGACAAACACTCGATCGAGCTTCTTGAGGCCTACGGGGCGACAGAAACCAGTCCCGGTATCTCCGTGAATACGCCGTCTGCGAACAAACCCGGAAGCGTCGGCCGGCCCATCCCGGGAGTGAAGGTCCGCATTGAACACTATGAGACAGGCGAGGTGTGTAGACCGGGCGAGATCGGAAAGATCCTCGTTCAGGGAAAGAACGTCATGAAGGGGTATTTTGATGACTTCGAACAAACATCCCTCCACATTCGTCACGGTTGGTATGACACCGGAGATATGGGATATATGGATGAAGACGGATACCTCTGGCATGTCGGACGGCTAAAGCGATTCCTGAAGATCGGGGGGGAAATGGTGTCGCTCATCCGGGTGGAGGATGTTCTCGAACGGTTTCTTCCCCCCGATGTGCTATGCTGTGTTGTTGAAGTTCCTGACCACGTCAAGGGTGCGAAAATCGTCGCTGTCGTAACGCACTCACTCGATGAGAAAGCCATCCTGAAACGCATGGCCGACCACCTGCCAAACATCGCTCTTCCGAAGCAATTTGTTGTATTGGAAGACCTTCCCAAGATGGCTTCGGGGAAAATCGATTTCCGGACAATCACCGATACGGTGCGGGATATCCTGCAGAACCGCATGTCTTCCCCCCTTTCAACCCTCGGAAAATAGTCACATTTTTGCCATTTGGACGCCGTAAGTCTTTTCTAATCATCAGGTTGCGAAACTTTTGGGTGGGTGGAACGTATCTCCTGAAGTACCCTGACCAGGAGAAACCATGCAACGTAGCCATTCAAAGAATCCGACTTTGTTTGTTCTTGTAATCGCTCTTGCGCTTACAATTCCCGGTGCTGCAATCCATCCGCCCGCAATTACCACTGATTCAACTCCGCCAGCACAGCGCGAAATTCTCTCTCTCCGCGATTTCACCGAGGTTGAAGTCAAAGGAGCGGGATTTTCGATCAGCAAAGACGCCCGCGTCAACATTTCCGCGCTCGGCGGTGGCGACCGTGTATTTTGGCGCGATGTATTTGACGCCGCAGACGAATCGAGAATGTACGCCGCCGGCTGGATCATCAATGCCGATACGCGCGAACGAGTGTGGGAAATGACCATGGATAACACAACAGGCAAGACCCACAGCCGGTCGTTCGACGGATCACTCGATCTTAAACGAGGCTCGTACGAAGTGTACTATGCCGCGCACGGGTACTACCGCAGTTCAACGTTCTCCACCTCGTCGATCAACATCGACCGCCGATCGGAGAAAAACAGCCGGCGATGGTCGGGTGTGAATTTCTTTGGGTTGTTTTCCGACAACGACTCCAACCTCTATGAAGACTTCATGGAGTATGCCCCGGACTACGGCATCACGATCTCGGTTGACGAATCCGATGCGTCACAAGTTGAACGGTTCGATGCTCCGCGAGCGTTTCCCAACACGGTGTTCAAGGCGACACGCGTGGGTGATCGGGAAGTGGTGAAGCGCGCGTTTTTCGTTCAATCCCCCGTAACCTTGTACCTGTACGTTTTGGGCGAAGGGCGAAAGCGGGATGAGATTTTTGATTATGGGTGGATTGTAAACAGCGCGACGCGTGAACGGGTGTGGAATATGAACGATCGCAACGTCCGGCACGCTGGCGGGGCATCCAAGAACATCCGATGGAGCGGTGAAGTCCAGCTCGGCCGGGGAACCTATGAGGTGTATTACGTGACGGATGACTCCAATTCGGACGAGGACTGGAATTCCAAGCCGCCGTTCGATCCCTTTAATTATGGGATCACAATTACGGTGCCGAACGAAGGAGATCGCGGCAAAATCACTCCGACGGAATTTCCAGATCCAGCCTCGAAAGCAATTGTGTCACTCACCAAAGTGAACGACGATGAATTCGTGAGTGCGGGGTTCACCTTGAAGCAGGAAACCCGCCTCCGGGTCTATGCCATTGGAGAACGCGAGCACGATGACGACATGGCGGACTATGGCTGGATTGTCCGGGCAAAAAATCGTGAACGGGTGTGGTCTATGGAAGATCGAGAGACGCTGCATGCCGGGGGAGCAACCAAAAATCGACTTGTTGACGAAGTGATAACGCTTCCGGCGGGAAGCTACATTGCCTATTACCAGACAGATGGATCCCATGCGTTCGAGGATTGGAATTCCGATCCACCGTTCGACGAGGAGTACTATGGAATCACCATTAGCGGGGTCGGCGAACAATTCGATCCGGGGACAGTGACATCGTTCAATGAAGGCGAAGAAGCCAACGTGTTTGCCCAGTTGATTCGCGTTCGGGATGACCGTCACGTCAGCAAGTCCTTTACCATTGACAAATCGACTCGGGTACGCATCTACGCGATCGGCGAAGGGGTTGACCGTGAAATGGCGGACTACGGTTGGCTTGAAGATCGGCGCCCGGGGAG
Source organism: Bacteroidota bacterium (assembly GCA_040901865.1). Classification (GTDB taxonomy): domain Bacteria; phylum Bacteroidota; class Ignavibacteria; order UBA10030; family UBA10030; genus JBBDYD01. The sequence continues at coordinate 32,014 of JBBDYD010000191.1, forward strand.
GATTGTGTGGGAAATGACGTACGGCATGACGGATTGGGCCGGCGGGGCGCGAAAGAACCGGACGGTGAGTACAACGCTGATCCTGGAACCGGGCGAATATGAGCTGCATTTCAAGACGGATGGTTCCCATTCTTACAATGATTGGAACGACGATGCTCCGGACGACCGGATGCATTGGGGAATCACTGTTTATAAAGACCAATAATCCGTTCGCTATCCTTCGGCGAACATGCGGATGCATCGGAGCGGGGACAAGCAAAGCAGCTCCGGTGCATCTTTTTTTATTTCCCTTGCTCGGTTATATTGCTCAATGAACTTCCTTGCCTTCATTCTGATTGCGTTGCCGGCCGCTCAGGATTTTCAACACCAATCCATCCGGCTCGTCGTTCGCAAGAGTGAGTACGCGCTTTCCGTATTCCGCGGAGATTCCCTCCTCACGACCTATCAAATAGCAGTGGGGCAGAACTCCGGAGAAAAACAGCGACCGGGTGATAAAAGAACACCGGTTGGAGAGTTCACAATTTCTCAGATTCAAAACTCTGGCACCTGGGTTCGTGATTTCGGTGACGGAAAAGGTCACGTTCCCGGCGCGTACGGGCCGTGGTTCCTGAGACTCAAGACACCCGGATGGACGGGAATCGGGATTCACGGAACACATGATCCCTCCTCCCTCGGTACGATGGCGACTGAAGGATGCATACGGCTCTCCAACGAGAATATCGCGGAACTAAAAAAACTGGTGACCATTGGCACTCCGGTTGCAATCTCTCCGTGAAATCCCCGATGTGATCCCTCGCAAACAACGCGATTGATTGCATCTCCCTCTATCTTCCCCTATATTCTTCGAAACCATGGCACTTCTCATTCGACCGGCGCGGGCGGACGATGCCCCCTTGATTGCTCAGTTTAACGCCTTGATGGCCCTCGAAACCGAACACCGCACCTTGGACCACGAGACGCTGAGGAAAGGCGTGGAGACGGTTGTCCGAGAATCGTCCCACGGAACATATTACGTGGCTGAAATGGATGAAAAAGTGGTGGGGCAACTCCTGATTACGTATGAATGGAGTGACTGGCGCAACGGCGTGTTCTGGTGGATTCAAAGCGTGTACGTCCCAGAAGAGTTTCGCGGGCGTGGAGTTTTTAAAGCCTTGTACCGGCATGTTGAAAGCATGGCCCGAAAACAGATCGGCGTCTGTGGCCTTCGCCTCTATGTGGAGCATGACAACCAGAGCGCTATTCGGACCTATCAAAAACTCGGGATGGAAAAGACGCCGTACGAGCTGTATGAAATTGATTTTGTTCTCGGAAAGGGCTCCCGATGACGTGCTGTAGCGGGCAGGAATGTGCCGGAGCAAACAGGTTCTTCTCGCGATTCTCGGCAAAATATGCCAAGCGCTTTCGAAAGAAGGGCCTTGAAAAGGTTCAACAGCACCTCCTGAAAGGGATTCAACGTGCCCCTGTTTCTTCGGCAGAGATACTTGATATTGGCTGCGGCGTTGGTGCACTGCACATTGCTCTCCTCCAGGAGGGAGCCATGCGTGCCACAGGAGTCGATGCTGCGGTGGGGATGATCAGACAGGCGCGCACATTTGCAAGAGAGCATGGCGTGCTTGAACAGGTCAATTATGTGTTGGGAGACTTCACCCGCGTTGCAGACGACCTCGCGCCGGCCGACATCACGATTCTTGATAAAGTTGTTTGCTGCTATGAGAACGTTGATGAACTTGTTGGCAAATCGCTTGAGAAAACTCGTCGAGTCTACGCGCTCAGCATGCCGCGGGAGAGTCTCATTGTGCGCTGGGGGTTCGCGATTGAGATATTCTTTGCAAAACTATTCAAAGCCACCTTCCGTCCGTACTGGCACAACTGGAAGAACCTTCGCGCCAAGATCACCTCGCGGGGATTCAGGCCCGTCTATGAGAACCGCACAATTCTATGGAGCATCGCTGTCTTTGAACGCGCCTGATAGGGTCCCGATTTCCTCATGAATGCACCCGGGTTCCGTTCTTTCGTTCCGCTCGTTCAGTCAGGTGGCCTCATTCTGATCCCAGCGGCCCTGATTTCGTGCCTGATGCTCGCTTCCCTCGCCCTGGGTACGTTGAATCCCCTCTTTGACGATTCGATGCATCGAACGGGCAAAGGAGCGGACTTCTTCGCTGTGTATCAAGCCGGAACAAATCTGGTAGAAGGCATCAGCATCTATTCGACAGACCCCGTTCGTCAGGAAGTCCCATACTATTATCCCTACCGATACCACCCTTTTGTCGCTCTCACCATAGGCCTTGCCGCACAGCTTCTTCCTCCGTTCGCTGCTTATGGGGTCTGGATTATCATTGTGGAAATCTTGTTGATCGTCAATGCCTTCAAAACGTGGTCACTGTTTCAGGATAAACACCACGCTGCGCTCGCAGTTTCACTCTGGCTCGTTTTCTCTCCACTCTATCTCGAACTCTTCATGGGACAGTTTTCATTCCTGATGGCAAGCCTGGTGTTCTGGGCGCTTCTGGCCTGGATTCAAGGAGCCCGAACACGAGGCGACACTTGGTGGACACTCTCCCTTATCGTGAAGTCCAATTCCGTTCTGTTTGTGCCCGCCCTGTTACGCGAGGGCCGTTGGAAAACGGTTGCCATCGGCGGCGCAGTTGCAGCGGCCATCGCAATTCCCTATTTCGCAGTCGTACCCGGGACCTATGAGCAATTCGCTCAGAATTACTCGGGCCGGATGACCATGTCAACACTTTTGGGAAACCAGGGCTTTGCCGCTCTCATTGGCATCGCAATCCTCCGCACCAGCGGACTCTGGACGGATGATCTCCAGGTGCTCGGGCAACGAGTACCGCAAATGGACCAATTGATGGAGATTCCATTGCTCCTCTGGACCCTCATGGTCTTGGGCGGCACTCTTCTTATAACGCTCAGGTCAAAACGGAACTCCAATCCGGAAGTCTATCTCCTCTGGATTCTCGCTTACTTCCTTTTCTACAAGCATGTCTGGGAACATCACTATGTCATGTTGCTGCCAGTGTTTGTCCTCCTCTACTACAGAATGATCTCAGGCGGACTTTCCCTTTCAAAGAATGTGTTCTGGTGGTCATATGCGGTGATTGCCCTTCCGTCCCTGTTCGTGTTCTTTGATCAATCACCCGTCTTGTTCGATCCGGAACTTTCGTGGGAGGCCTGGAAGAGCTTTGCCTTTCACGTTCCGAAACCCCTGGCTGTCCTCGTCCTCTTCGTCAGTCTCGGCCGGGAGCTTCTCGAGCCCTCCGGTTTACCTCCGATCAAATCCCAATGACACTTCATCCGCGGGATGTTGTTCTTGTGATAGCAGCTCTTGTTTGTCTGGCTCTCGCCGTGGCCATGGGATCGTTCGCTTATTATAGCAACGAGAGTTTCGGATTTCCGCTTGACGATCCCTGGATTCATCTGCAATTTGCAGAAAATCTTGCGGAGCACGGTGCCTTCTCATACTACAAAGATGAATTGGTCACCTCGGGATCGACGGCGCCGTTCTACACCCTTCTCCTTGCTGCGGGGTTGCTGGTCACGGACAATGAAATGGTTCTTAGTTACGTGATTGGCGTTCTGATGTTCCTGGTCGCCATCTTCCTATTCCTCAGGACTGCTGAGCACTCTTTCCGCGGCCGATCATGGCTTGCGTTTGGCGGAGTGTTCCTCCTTGCCATGGAACCGCGCCTTCACTGGGCGGCGTTGTCGGGGATGGAAACGACACTCTTCGTTGCCCTTCTTCTCGCTGTGTTCCATTCGTACACGGGTCGAAAACCGGTTGCCTTGGGCATCAGCGCGGGCCTTCTGCTGTGGACACGCCCTGAAGCCGTGATCCTTTTTGGCGCCCTGATCGCCGATCTTGCGTTCAAGGCTTTTTTCGCAAACCGAACGGAAAAACGAGGGTTTGATGAATACTCCTGGCTGGTGAAAAGCGCCGTGATTGTCCTATTGCTGGGAGCCGGATACGCGTTATTCAATTTCGTCCTTTCCGGTTCGTTGTTGCCCAACACGTACGCGGCAAAGTTGAAATATTATTCGGGAACAGGAAGAAATTTCCCGGTTGAAGTGTTCCGTTATCTGACCGACGGTCATCTGATACTCCTCGCACCATTTTGCGGTGTGGGGATGGTCCTGACGATTTTTCAGCTGGCGAGAGGGAAGCATTCAGTCGGAATCATCCCCCTGCTGTTTGTGATTGGAATGTTTTTGGCGTACTGGATCAAATTACCATACATGTACCAGAACGGGCGGTATTTGATGCCGGTGCTTCCCTTCTACCTGTTTCTCGGGTTGGTCGGAATAGATTGGCTCATAACAAAGGGGATTGGGTTTCTCAAGTTCTCCGTTAAGGAAAAATTGATTCCCCGAATCGGACTCGCCCTGCTCGGTATCATCGCCATTCAGTTTGGATACGGTACGTGGAAAGAGCGGAGTTCATACCAGGAATCCTGTAAATATATTTCGGACCGTCAGGTAAAAACGGCGCACTGGATTCGCGAACATCTTCCGGAAACAGCTGTCATTGCCACTCACGATGTTGGGGCAATTGCCTATTACTCTCAACGGAAGATCGTCGATATGGTGGGTCTTATCACTCCGGAGATGATTCCGCGCATTGGCAACCTGGAATTGCTGAAAGGATTTTTGCGGGAGCAACATGTAACGCACCTGGCACTTCTTCGGAATTGGTTTGAAGTTGTCAATGTCAATCCCTTGTTTCAAACAAACGAACTCACGCCGGAAATCATGGAAGTGTTTGCGTTTGAGCCGGATCGCACTCATTTTACAACGAGCCAGGTTGCTTGGTTGACGTCGACCGGATGGTATTATCTTGCGCGCGGCGATGTGCGGCAGGGAGGCCCCCTGGTGGAGAAGGCTGTTCAACTCGATTCGCTCTCATCCCGTGCTCATCACCATTTCGGCTGGGCGTTATCGCTGGCCGGGCAGATCGACAGGGCGGAAGAAGAATTCAGAAAGTCCATAGACCTGCATCCGTCGTACTGGCAGGCACATTTCGCCCTCGCCCAGGTTCCGCTCAGGCGTCAACAGCCGGCCGAAGCGATCACGCGGTTACAAAAACTCCTCGCTGCCAATCCGGATATGCTGGCTGTCTATCAATCGATAGCCCAGATTTACGGGCAAATGGGAGATACAACAAAAGCACGGCGTTCATTGGAGCAATTCCAGAGAGAAATGGAAATGAGAGCAAAGCGGGAAGGCGAGAAACCTTATTCCGGTTTACCTCGTTAAGAAGAACATGAACCTGCGATCCGTTTCCATACTCTTGTTCCTCATGGCCGCTGTCCTTCCGGTTTGGGCACAAACTCCTGACGCCTCGGTCAAACTGCGTCTCGCTCAAAGTTTTGAGCGTTCCGGCGACTGGGAACGGGCGGTTCCGATCTATGAGTCGCTCCTTTTTGGAGAACCGCAAAATTTCGTTTACTACGATGCCCTCCGCCGCGGATATATCCAGCTAAAAGAGTACGACAAAGCGATCGAATTGATTCGCTACCGGCTCACTCTTCAGCCCGACAGCCACTTGCTGTTATCTTCGCTCGGCGGAGTGTACTATCAGAAAGGGGAAGAGCAAAAAGCTGATTCTGTATGGCAGGCAATTCTTCGGTCTAATCCCTCGAATGTTAACCTGTACAGAATGATCGCCGGCCAGATGATGGAGTACAGGCTGTACGATCAGGCAATTTCCCTTTTTCTTCAGGCACGTCAGGTAACAGGGGATGCGAACCTCTTTACGGGAGAACTTGCAAACCTCTATGGTGCATTTCAGCAATACGAGAATGCAGCCCGCGAGTACGTTCGCCTCTTAACGCAACAGCCCTCCCAGCTGGCCGATATTCAGTCACGGATGTCTCTTTTTTTGAATCGACCGGAAGCCGTCGCCTCCGCCACAAAGGCACTCCAGGAAGCACTTGATGCCAGAGGGAATCTCATTCCGCTTCGGCAACTCTACGCCTGGATTTTGATGGAAGGAAAGGATTATTCTGCCGCGTTGGATCAATTTAGAATCATTGACCGGTCTTCAAATGCCCGCGGTGTTGAGCTCTTCAATTTTGCCCAGCGGGCCCTGGAAGAGAGGGAACTGGGAACTGCAGTCAAGGCGTATCAGGAAGTTCTGTCAATTTCTCCCCCGAAGGAGATTCAGCCTGCAGCGCGTCTCGGGCTTGCCAGAGCTACCGAAGAGTTGAGTATCGCCATCGACTCGACGCTTTCGCCGGGATCCGGGGAATCCTGGCCCGTGTCGGAGACCCGGCCGTCCATTGGCAGCGCCCTGGGTCTCTTCGAGGCAATCATCCGCGATTATCCCGGGACACCCATTGCCGCCCAGGCATATTTCCGCATAGGTGTCATCAAAAGGGATCGATCTTTTGATCTCGATGGGGCGTTCGCGGCGTTTGCCAGCATTCCGACGATTGTGCCCGACAGTCCCTTAGCCCTGGAAGGCTCTCTCGCAGCTGCAGGTGTCCTTATTGCCCGTAATGACCTGGCGGCCGCCAGGAATCGCTATATCGCGTTATTGGGGAACCGTGACCCCCTCCAGCGGGACCGGGTGCTCTTTCATCTGGCAGAGATTGACTACTTTACCGCCTCGTTCGATACTGCGCTCAGTGTGCTGAAGCGTCTTTCGCTGCAGTCATCGACCGACCTAGCGAACAATGCCCTTGAACTTCGGTACTTTATCGAAGAAAACATCGGCACGAGCACTCAGGGACTGAAGCTGTTTGCTGCATCCGACTTACTCATGCGGCAGCGAAGATACCCGGAAGCTCTGGAGGGTTTTCGGGAAGTGGTCCGTCAGTTTCCCGCAGTGCTGCTTGTCGATGATGCGACGATCAGGATTGGCGAGCTGCAGCTTCTTCTGGAAAAACCCCTCGAGGCGGTGAACACATTTCGCTCGATGGTAAGCGACATGACCGCGAGCATCCTCCGCGACCGCGCCCTCATGCGGATTGGAGAAATCTATGAGCAGAGACTAAACAATCCTGTGTTGGCAATTGAAGTATATGAGGAATTGTTAAAACTGTTTCCCATGTCGCTCTATGCAGAAGAAGCCCGCCGACGGATGCGCAGGCTGCGGGGAGACGTAATCTGATGATACGAGGCATTTTCATAGGACTTCTGCTGGCTGGAAGCATTGTTTTCCTTCAGGGTCAAACGAAACTCCTGATTCCGATGGATGGCGGGCAAACCGACCATTTGAAATCATATGGTGTGGCTTTCTGGCTCCTGGAACGCGGGGGCACGGTTGATTGGCTCCTCAATCATCGTGGGGGCTCGTTTCTGATGGACTACAGCGAGATTCTCGCGCGCGAATGCAGAGTACGGGCTGTGGGATTCGAGGAGATCGGAGCAGGACAGGCTGCTGTGATCCTTGCCGAGGTACAGCGCGATGACGCCAACACGGATATTGTGCGTCTGGAAAAAGCTCCCAGGATTGCTGTCTATGTTCCGCCGAATTTCAAACCCTGGGACGACGCCGTGACACTCGCGTTAGAATATGCCGAAATTCCCTATACGAAGGTTTGGGATGAGGAAGTACTTTCCGGCAAGTTGGCCGACTACGACTGGCTCCATTTGCACCATGAGGACTTTACCGGGCAATACGGAAAATTCTATGCAAACTACCGGCATGCACAATGGTACATTCAGCAGCAAATGTTGTATGAGCGTGAAGCGAAGCGGCTTGGTTTTAGAAAAGTTTCCGATGAAAAGAAAGCCGTTGCACGGGCGATCAGGGAATATCTCGGTCAGGGTGGATTCATGTTTGCCATGTGCTCAGCTACCGACAGCTACGATATTGCCCTCGCAGCAGAGGGAGTTGACATTTGCGATGTCATGTTCGACGGTGACCCGCCCGACAGGGATGCGACGAGTCGGTTGGATTTCACCAAAACTCTCGCATTCGAGGGATTTGCGCTGGACAGGAATCCCCTGCGCTATGAGTATTCCGACATCGACATTCCTTCGAGTGACCCACCTCCGTTACGTGATCCAGGAACGGATTATTTTACCCTGTTTGAATTTTCAGCCAAGTACGATCCTGTCCCAACGATGCTCACACAGAATCATGTGAACATGGTCAAGGGGTTTATGGGTCAAACAACAGCATTTCGGAAGTCCCTGATTAAAAGAACGGTTGTGCTGCTGGCGGAGAGGGAGGGAACGGAAGAAGTAAAATATCTCCATGGGAATTTTGGACGAGGGACATTTACCTGGTACGGAGGTCACGACCCCGAAGATTACCAGCACGCGGTTGGTGATCCCCCGACGGATCTCAATCTCTACCGGAATTCACCGGGCTATCGTTTGATCCTCAATAATGTACTGTTTCCAGCAGCAAAGAAGAAACAGCAGAAAACGTAGATAACCGTTTGGTGGTGCAGCACAAAAGGAAGGGCCGGCTCTTGAAGGAGGAAGAGAGCCGGCCCTTGGTGTTTCTGCTTCAGGCAGGTTACAGCCCAAGCTTTACAGCAACGACATGATTATCATCGAAGAACTCTGTTGCCCGAAAGGCATAGTCCACGGCGATACTCATGGTTGGGCTCAAGCTGAATTGAACGCCTGCCCCTGCCGTGTACGTGAACAGCGCTTCATCCGTCGGCAGGTCCGGAGAAAGGGCATAACCGGCCCTGAGGAAGAACATATTGTTGTAGGACCACTCACCGCCGATCCTGAAATCGTCATACGAGAAATTCTGATGTACAAATGTTCCCGTGATCACGAAGTGCGATTGTTCCATCATGGGAATCTCGTACGACGATCCGAATTCAAGCGTCGATGGGAGGTCGAACTCCTGTGACGTGATCCGGAGAGGCCTTGGCTGTGTACCTGGCTCCGTACCGGGAAGCTGAACAGACTGCTCCAGGTCCGGTCCGTCATATCTCATGCTCGGACCGAAATTCTTCATGACCACGCCGAATTTGAAACCCCGCAGCCCGGTCTGATATTGCAGACCCAGATCGAAGGCCAGGCCGGTTGCTGATTCTCTCATGATCGTCTCGGTCACAACTTTCATGGTGACGCCAAACGCGATCCGGTCGGTCATCATCTTGGAGAAGTTGAGTCCGAGGGTCATGAAATTGGGGGAATACGTCTCTCCCGTGCCATCGGGAAAATCATTGGTCGTAATGATAATGTCGCCGAAGTTGATCGTCTGGATGCTGAACCCCAGCGTTCCAAACTCACCGAGTTTCGCAGCAACGCCCGCGTATTCGACTTTAATATCCGCCAGGTAATTCATGTGGGCGAACATTGCCTCGGCAGAATTCGCTATGTTCGCCGCTCCTGCGGGATTCCAATACAGAGCTTCCACGCCCTGGATCCCCGAAACGTATGACCCTGCAAGGCCTATACCGCGGGCTCCGAGCGGAATTAAAAGCTCCTGCGCACCGGCCGTGCCCTTTCGTCGTCCGGATCCTGCGTCGGCCTGGGTAAACCCGACCAGCAACCCGAGGAGGAGCACCCAGATGGTGGTTGATTGTAATGTCTTCATGATATACTCCTTTGGTTCTTTCATGTTCAAACGTTGTAAGAACGCCGGAGAAGCGGAGGCCTCTCCGGCGGAACTCTTACAGCCGATCCAGCCGCTCCTCGGGCTGGATCACTCCAAGCTTGAGGATCTTTGAACCAATACCCTCAATTTCAATATGCACAAGATACATACCGCTGGCCACGGGAATTCCGTCGGTGTTTCGAAGGTCCCATCGCTCGAATGTTGATCCTACGGCATGTTCGATCTGGTGCACGAGAACCCCGGCAAGTGAGAAAATGCGGATCTTCGTTTTTTCCTGTTGTGGGAGCCGGGTGAAAGTGACGAAACGGTTCAAAGGATCCCTTTCCATTGTCTGAGCGCCGAAGTACGGATTCGGAAACACGTTGATCATTTCGACGTCGGCCTTTGCCTGCGTGGTGCTGACAGAAGGCTGCAGGCCGCTTGTTGAGAATGTAAAGCGGTCATTTTGAGAATTGACGAAATTCGGTGTTACTGTCAAGATTTGCCCATCCTGCCAGTCAATCGTATAGCCTGTCCGAAGGAGGGGCCACCATCCGTAGAGGATGTCGAAATCGTCGTTCAGCAAGTTCTTCGACGTGTAGGCCGGATCAGGAGTAGCGCCGCTGTAGGTGCTGTTCAGAATGAACATATACTCCCGGTCTGACGAAGCAGTTGTCGGACCCCAGAGCGCATCAGCCGCCGGGCCTGCGTTTTGCTCGACATAGACAACATTCAGCTGACGGGCAGGGCTTGAAGTAACATCCCAGACCTCGAAATGTTGTTGCGTGTAATCCACATATCCGTAGCTGGGAGTACCTCCCCGGACATACCGATAGGCCCTTTGACCATCGGCATTCGTTCGGAAGCGGATTTCAATCGTGACGAACTGGTCGGGAGTGCAGGTACCGCCCCAGAAGTTCGGTCCCGTGCCGAAACCACCACCGAGGATATCGCCGCCCCAGTTAACCCCGTTGAACCATCGCGTTCCTCCTGCGAACGTGTATTCCTTCACAACGGGCGCGGGGCCGACTACTTTCATCTGGAGGCCATCGGCGATCAAGTGCATGCCATCCCCGGTCTGATTGTCCTGGTCTTCAATAACCGGAGTGGCCGTGGTCAGATCCTGAAGAGTCCAAAGGAATCCGCCGGAACCTGCATCGAACGCAAACGAGACTTCGTAATTATGGCCTGTGACTTTCGTCGGATCGATGACAAGTGCGTAGGCGTTTCCATCACTCGATCCGATATGCACCGTTTTGATCGTGTCGCCCGAGGCGCTGTTCCACCGGGTGCCGGGAGATGCCGCATGCGGCCGCGCGGTGACGATGCTTTGAGCGCTCTTCAGCATTCTGGGGACACCCCAGGAATTGTATGCATAGGAGGCTATGACAAAGTAATACGGGTTGCCATTGACAAGGGGAAGCCCTGAAATAGCATCCATCTTTGTCGAAAACCGATGCTGAAGTCCCGAGTTCGTGCCTTTGACAACGGTCACTTCCACGTTCTCGCCGTACGCAGGATCATACTTGAAGTCCTTGATATCCAGGACCAGATTATCCAGGTCGTAGGTGGCAAGGGTTCTTATGACGGTCGGTGCCGACGGATGATCGACCTGATACACTACGTATCCCTCGAAATCATACGAGGTTGGCAGGCCGGTTGATGTGTCGACCTTGATCAGATCGGCCGCTGTATAGGTTTCTGCATTGTCTTCCCACACCAGCACCACTTCACGATCAAGCTCGGTGAGCGTCGTCGTCGGGACCGGAGGCGAAGGAGGCAGAGCAAAGTTGATATCGTAAGCGGTTTGTGCGCTCTTGTCAACTTCTTTGAGCACAGCAACACTGCTCTTGTTGTTGCCGCCTGTTGCGATCAGCACCCCAAACACCACTTCCTGCGTATCACCCGGGGAAAACATGAACGGTCCGGAGGACATCAAGAAGCGGCGGTCACCGGGAGCCCGTACTGTTGGGCTGGATTCACTCCATCCGGATCCCGTTACAGGATCGCCCGGAAAAACGAACCGGGTGGGCTGGGAGGTCATTGGATTGATGAACGGAGACCCATCCTGATATCTGCCCGTCATGTAATTGAATGCCTCTTCTGCATTCTCAGGATCTCTCTGGGGGAATGTCGATCCGTTGATGTAGTAGGCAAACGCGAACATCGGAAGATTTTTGAAATCTGGAATCTTCCGTCCAGAAACCAGCGCTGTATCACCGACAGACGGAACGATTGGGCCTTGGAAGAAGTCGCGACCGATGGCCGGAGGCGGTGATCCATAGGTGAGGTCGTTGTTATCGGCATTCCAGCAATAGCCAAGGCTCAGCGTGGTATCGCAGCCGACATAATCATCGCCCGCGTCGCCGAGATCCGGATCGTCCCAAAGGGCGATGAAGGTGGAATCAACCGCGGTTGTGCCTTTGTGAATGATCTTTGCTTTCACAAACATCATGTCGCCGAAGGCATCGGGGCGGTCATATCCCCACGCCGTGAACTGAACTTCGATGCCCAGCGGCAAAGTGCTGAAGATATTTGCATGCAGGGCTGCATCCATGTCATTGAACACGCACCACATGGTGATATCGCCCATTAACAGAGGATTTCCCGCGGAATCCACAGGTGCACCGTCGGCAACAGGCCAATTGAGATAGTCATCGCCGGGATTCAAGAGATCCGCGCGCGTGATTTTGTACCATCGATACTGAGGAAGCGACGCATCATCAGCCACGCCCGACGGAAGGATCTTTCCGGGTGTGAATTCCGAAGCGTATTCCGCAGCAGCGGTCCGGAACTGGCCGCTGACCTTCCCTGCAACCCAGATTCCCGCGGCATAGTCGATGAGCTTGAATGTTCCTTTGGGCCATTCCATGCCGGAGTTTCCGGTAACGACCTGACTCACATACTGGCCGTTGTTTCCCATGATGCTATTGATGCGGTTCCCGTCGAAGTTTTGATATTCGAGGGTTGCCGTCTTGCCCAGCCGGGTGACCGGCTTCCGGCCCTTCCTGTCACCGCCATCGGCGATAACAAGACCGAACACGAGAAGCAGAATAACGCCCAGTGCCAGGCGATGATTCATGATCTGTTTCATTGTGTGATCTCCTTAGCAAATCCGAATGATGTCATTCCATGCGTGACCATCACAGGTCAACTCGCACGCCGAGGCGCATTTGCCGGGGTGTTCCCCAGTTTCCGGGAGTTCCGAGGCGGTATCGATATCCATCCACCGCTTCCTGTCCCTCTGCGGCCGCGTACGCCTGGCCGTCCGTTGTTCTGAAATATCCGTCATCATCCGGCAGGCCGGTTTGATTGTAGACAAACGTGACGTTCTTCGCGTTGGTCAGATTCAGCATCCACAGGTAGATATTCAGATTCGTGGTGCCAAAGGTGAAGGTTTTGTCGATCTTCAGATCGAGCTGGAAGTTCCAGGGCGAGTACGATTGATTCATCGCCGCTACCGGTTGTTCCCAGCCGGGTCCAAAAAGAATCGTTGTGGCACGTGCAGGGGTGTAGGGTCGCCCGCTTCCAAAGGTCAACAACAGATTTGCACCAACCTGCTCGAGGGGCTTCATATCAAACATGGTTGGCCCGTCTCCGACTTCTGTACGGAAGTCGAAGTTGATGCTGCCGGTATGTCGCTGATCGAAATCCAGGGGCGACACGTAGGTCGGAAAGTTCGTTCCGAGCCATGCGATATTAAAGTTCGTATTTGCGGCGGAACCCGTTCCCGAGGCATATTGCAGTGTGTAGTTGACCGTTGCAGAGACCCGGTTGGTGCGGCGAAGCGCGAACGCCAGGGTGAGTCCCTTGACCGTCCCGAAGTCACCGTTGGTGAATTGAGCATACGACACCGGAGTTGCAAACACCGTGCGAAGCTGAACGAGATCGCTGATGTCTTTGTAGTAGGTCGTAATGTCAAGACTCGCGTTCTGCCCGAGCTGCTGACTGAACCCGATCTCATATGTGATTGTCTTCTCGGGTTTCAGACTTGGATTTCCTACCGTCACGAAGTTTCCGGCGGTCAGTTGCTGTACTAACTGCGTGGTGCTGGTATAGAGCCTGTTCAACTCGACATGCTGAATAAAATGCCCGTACTGCGCATGGAAGACCGTTTGATCTGTGACGGGGAAGGAGAAACCGAACCTGGGGCTGATGGTGGTGCTTGCTTCACCTGCCTCATAGTTGTCTTCCGCAATTGTCTGGTAGTTTCCTGCCGAGACTATGCGAATATTGGTCGGATCCTTCAAACGATCCACGTTAGCGTTGATGTAATCCCACCGCAATCCGATGTTCAGAACGAGGTCCGGGAGCTCGATCTTGTCCTGGGCATAGATGGCAGCGATGATGGGATGAGGTGCGCTGTTACGACTGCCGTCGTCAAGGAACGTTTTGCGTCCTTTGGCAACACCATCCACCGCCATACCGATATTGTCGGTGTAAGCATTCCGGAGGAGCTCCTCGCGGGTGAATGTCGGACTGGTGGATTGAACCTGTGCGAACCGCGCGGTGGAGGTCGTCCAGTACCGAATCGTGTTGTATCGATATTCGCCGCCGACCTTCAGGAGATTCGTCTGGTCAAACTGATGGGTGAAATCGACCTTTGCACTGAGGTAGGAAGACCGATTGTAGGTGTAACCGAAATTGACGAATCCCGGCCCGGCAAAAAGATTGTGAAACAGATTTGCAGGGTTGCGGCCTGGTCCGCTGAGGACAGGATTCTTTGTAGTATCTCCATACGATTCTATGTCGTCGAACCATATGGGATCACCCTGTTCCGTTTCGGTCTGAAACCAGCTCGCCATGACACTGTAGAATGTGGAGGCACCCAGCGTGTGTGTTGCCTTGCCGTAATAGGCATGGGTCGCGCGCTCACGCTCTTGATTCCGGTCGGCATTGTAAACGGAGTTATACTGGCTGAAGACGCGATCATTCAGGAAATTGGTGAACCCGCCTACTCTGATGTTCATGGGTTTGTAATCCCAAATGAGGTTGGAATTCAACGTAAATTCTTTGGAAGTATTATCGGGGAGATAATACTTCCGCCCTACTGTTGGGCTTCCATCAAGTGCATAGGTGTACTCAGACCCGATGTGGAATCGCAGCGATTGACCGGCAAAAGGAATTGGTCCGCCTGCGGAAACGTGGAACGTCGATGTTCCGTACGAACGGAAACCATTCGGTCCCTGCAACCCATCTTTGATGCGCTGCATTGGGTTGGATGACGCTTCCCGGTGGTAGAACATCTCGTCCGAGATCACGCCCAGCGAAAGAGTATACTTGGCGGTTCCGCCTTTGGTGGTAGCGCTGACGAGACCCGCATTGGCAAACCCGTACTCGGCGCTGAATCCGCCTGCCTGGTAGGTCACCTCTTCGATGGATTCATTGACCACCGCTCCTGCGTTGGCGCTGTTGAACTGATTGTTCACGATCATGCCGTCAATAAAATAGGCCACTTCGTCGGATCGGCCGCCGCGGACATACAGACTGTTGCCAAGTTTCACGATTCCCGGCTGAAGAGCAATAACGTCCAGGTAACCGCGGGTCGGAATGTTCTTTATGTCTTCCGCACGCACGGTCATGATGGCGTTGGTCGCGTTCTTATTGACGAGAGGCCTGTCGGCAACGATCTCGATCTCGGGAACCGCGATGACTTCACTCGCAAGCGGGACGTTGAGTTCCGTCGTCAATTCCGAAGTAACAATGAGGTTGCTGATATTCACCGTCTGGTAACCGATGAAACTCACGCGCAGCGTATAACTTCCGGGCCGCACGTTCAGAATGAAATAATTCCCGTCAATGTCTGTGGCGGATCCTAACGTCGTCCCCACGATAATGACATTGGCGCCGATGAGAGCTTCACCGGACTGGGAATCTGTGACCTTGCCTGCGATCTTTCCCGACCCCTGCGCAAGCGCAAGCGAGGTGCAGAGAATGGCAAGAGAAAGAATGGAAAGGAAACGGTTCATGGTGATATCCTTCCTGGGTGATGAGAAACAAATAAATTCGTTGACATTGTACCTGTCCTGCCGTTTGTCCGTATCGGAAAGCAGAAAAACAGGAATCATTTGCAATGATTGATGAAAGAAGGATGATGCGCGCTTGTCGTAACAACATCCGTACCCTTCGCTGATTGTTGAAAGGGCGGATTTTCAATGGAAATCGACTCCGCAAAAAATCGGATTGTAAGTTTCGAGAATGGCCGCATGAACATTTCTTTTCATAATTTAATACCGCCTCCTGTTTTCGCATTCCAATTTGTGACGAGGCACAGTTGAGTGTGATGAACGGAGCGAGTCAGCAAAGATTCTCGGAATGGTTACATTCATTGTGTAGAAAAAATGAATAGTTCTGCACCTTATCCCGTGACAAATGGTTAAATACGCAACGCGTAAAGAACTTCTCAAGTTTGATAAAGACTGTCCCGTGGAATTCCCTCCTAATTTGATGTACCTTTCAAAATTGGACAACCATCGTGACCCCCTCCTTGGAGGCTTCCGCAAAACCAGCGAGGTGATCATGTGGAAACGTAATCAGGTAGTCATGTGGGTTGAGGTTGAGTCTCTCGACTATTCGATGATCTACAATCAGTGATTCCATGGTTATTTTCTTACTATTCACCACGCCTTTCATCTGTCCAGTCTTTACTTTTCGGGAAGATTTGTCTATGCTCAGGAGAGGCGATGATTTTTTGA
This sequence comes from Bacteroidota bacterium, assembly GCA_040901865.1. Lineage (GTDB taxonomy): Bacteria > Bacteroidota > Ignavibacteria > UBA10030 > UBA10030 > JBBDYD01. The sequence goes on from JBBDYD010000191.1 coordinate 48,226, forward strand.
ACAGCCTGCCGCAACTGAACCCCGAAACATCCGTAAACTCATTGTCTATTTTTTTCAGAGGAGATTGTATGAAACGACTTTTGCTGGTCCTTTTCCTTCCCCTGGCGCTTCTCCGGGCTCAGGAAGTGAGTTTGAGCGTTCCGTACGAAAGAATGGAACTCCGAAACGGTCTGAATGTTATTTTGCACGAAGACCATACAATCCCGAGGGTTTCTGTGAACATGTGGTATCATGTGGGTTCTGGTCATGAGAAACCCGGAAGAACCGGGTTCGCTCACTTATTTGAACATATCATGTTTGAAGGATCGGGAAACGTGCCGGAAGGGATGTTTGATGTGTGGCTCGAAGCGGCAGGAGGTGACAACAACGGATCGACAAACGGGGATCGGACAAACTACTATGAAAACATGCCCGGGAATGCTCTTGAGCTCGCCCTCTTCCTCGAATCAGACAGGATGGGGTACCTCCTGGATGCCATGTCGCCCCAAAAAGTCGACGGTCAACGAGATGTCGTAAAGAACGAACGCCGGCAACGGTATGAAAATCAACCGTACGGAATGGTGTGGATTGTTATGGCACAAAACATCTATCCCAAAGACCATCCGTATTCGTGGCCAACCATCGGATCGATGGCAGACTTGTCGGCTGCCAGTTATGAAGACGTGGTGGAATTTTTCAAGAAGTATTATGTGCCAAACAACACAAGCATGGTGATTGCCGGCGATATCAACGTGGAACAGACCAAGAAATTGGTAACGAAATGGTTTGATGAGATTCCGGCGGGAAAACCAAATGAGCCGATTGATCCCCCGGCCTCTTCGATAACGTCGGAAAAACGTCTCATGATGGAAGACCGCGTTCAACTTCCACGGTTCTACATGTCCTGGCTGACACCACCCTTGCTTACACCCGGCGATGCTGAAATGGACATTCTTGCAAACATCCTGGCCGGCGGCAAGAATTCGAGACTCCATAAAAGATTGGTCTATGATTTACAGATTGCGCAGGATGTTTCGGCATTTCAATCCTCCGCTTCACTTTCTTCGTCCTTCTGGGTCATCGCCACTGCCAGGGCTGGTCATACTCTCGCGGAGCTGGAGACAGTCATCCAGGAGGAAATCAATCGTTTGAAGGTCGATGGGCCGACAGACCGGGAGGTACAGAGGGCAATAAACCAGTTTGAAGCAGCCTTTCTCGATGGCCTCGAAACCTCGGCCGGCAAGGCCGATCAATTGAACAACTATTTTGTCAGAACGGGAAACCCGGACTATTTCAACGAGGATCTTGCCCGCTATAAAGCTGTCCGGCGAAACGATGTTCAGGCGATGGCACGGTCGTTCCTGCCCGACGGCGCGCGCGTGGTCCTGAGTATTGTCCCGCAGGGGAAAAAGGATCTTTCAGCCGCGGCGAGTATGGAGGTGAAACCATGAATCAGTCAATACAGTGGAAGAAGAAAAAGGATTGCGGGATGATCAAGAGAATGGTAAACCTCGTGGTTCTATTGTTGATAATGAGCGGAGGAGCGGTCGGCCAAAAGCCCGACCGGACTTCTCCGCCGTCGCTGGGGAATCCGGGTACGCTGAGCTTACCTGCAATTCAGAAATTCAAGCTCTCAAACGGTCTTCCCGTCGTGCTGATGGAGAAACGGGGGGTTCCTGTCGTGCAGATCAATGTACTCGTGAAAACCGGCTCTGCAATGGAGCCAACGGACAAGTCCGGAGTTGCAAGCATGACGGCGGCCATGCTCGACGAAGGTGCGGGTACGCACTCTGCGTTGGAATTGGCTGACGCGATTGATTTCCTCGGCGCCAGGATTACCACGAGCTCCGGTCAACACACGAGCGCCATAGCCCTGCATACACCGGTGTCCAAGCTCGACGCGGCCCTTGCTCTGATGGGCGATATCGCCATACGGCCGACATTTCCCGCTGAAGAACTTGACCGTTTGCGGAAAGAGCGGATGACGACCCTGGTGCAATGGCACGACCAGCCGGGGACCATCGCATCAGTTGCCTTTAGCCAGACACTCTATGGTTCCCGACATCCCTATGGTGTACCTTCGATCGGAAACGAACAATCGCTTCGGGCAATGAAAGCGACGGATCTCAAGCGTTTCCATGAAGCAAATTACAACCCCAACAATGTCACGCTTATTGTGGTTGGAGATGTCCGGAAATCGGATATTCTGAAGAAGCTCGAATCAGTGTTCGGCGTATGGAAGGGAAGAACCACCGGTTCGGTGAATTGGCCCGACGCAGCCCAGGTGGAGCGAAGGATCATCTATCTTATCGATAAACCGGACGCAGCGCAATCCGAAATCCGCATTGGACGAATCGGCGTTTCGCGCATGACCGAAGATTATTTTCCGCTTGTCGTCATGAACACGATTCTCGGCGGATCGTTTACATCGAGGTTGAACCAAAACCTGCGCGAAACCCATGGATACTCTTACGGGGCCGGGTCCTTTTTTGACATGCGCCCCCTCCCGGGACCGTTCATGGCATATTCTGCCGTACAGACAAACGTGACGGACAGCGCATTGGCGGAGTTCTTCAAGGAATTTAGGAACATGCAGAAATCATTGCCGGATGAGGAATTCGAAAAGGCGAAGAACTATATCGCCCTTGGTTATCCGGACAATTTCGAATCAGTAAGTCAGATCGCGGGGATGCTTGCGGAGATGATCACGTTTAATCTTCCGGACAACTATTTTAACACATACGTGAACAAGGTCCTTGCAGTCAAAAAAGCGGATGTTGAGCGCGTGGCTCGGGAGTACGTTTTGCAGGATAAAATGGCAGTGATTGTGGTGGGAGACAGAGCGGTGATAGAAAAGGGAATACGGGGACTGAACCTCGGAACGGTGCAAGTGAGATCGATTGAAGACATTCTTGGAAAACCACCGAAGTTGTAGGCCTAGACGTTGAATCTGAAGAACACGATGTCACCATCCTGAAGGAGGTACTCGCGCCCCTCGACCCTCATAAGCCCGTTTTCTTTCACGGCGGATTCGGATCCAAGTCGGTCGAGGTCTGCAAACCGGATGATTTCGGCTCGGATGAATCCCTGCTCGAAATCCGAATGGATGACGCCAGCCGCCTGCGGTGCCGCTGTTCCGCGCTCCAAGGTCCAGGCATGAACCTCCTTGGGACCTGCAGTAAAGAACGTTATGAGTCGAAGCAGATCATAGCCCTCCCGAATGACCTGGTTCAAACCGGACTCTTTGAGCCCCAACCCCTCCAAAAAATGACTCCGCTCTCCTTCTGGAAGCTCCGCCACTTCTGCTTCGACAGCCGCTGAAACCACGGCGACCTTTGCTCCCTCCTTTGCGGCAATTTCCCGGACTTGGTCGATATAGGGATTGGAGATCAGCAGATCTTTTTCATGGACATTGCAGACGTACATGACGGGTTTACGAGTGAGGAGATGGAGATCCCGCATCCAGAGCGTCTCTTCTTCGTTCTGAACAGGAAGGTACCTCGCCAGTCTTCCCGTGGAAAGATGAGTGCGGACTTTCGAAAAAAAATCCGCCTCCTGTTTCGTTTTCTTATCACCGCTTTTTGCCCGCTTCTCCGCGTCTGAGAACTTCTTTTCAACCGTTTCAAGATCCTTGAGGATCAATTCCGTTTCGATGACTTCGATGTCCCGTTGGGGATTCACACTGCCATCCACATGGACGACATTCGGATCGTCAAAGCATCGCACCACGTGAGCAATGGCATCGACGTTTCGGATGTGGGAAAGAAACTGGTTGCCGAGACCTTCGCCCTTGCTGGCCCCTTTCACGAGTCCGGCGATATCAAGAAACTCAATGGTGGTTGGTACAATCTTCCCCGGCTTGAAGATATCGACAAGCCGACTAACTCGGTTGTCGGGAACCGTTACAACCCCAACATTGGGATCAATTGTGCAAAACGGGTAATTCGCAGCCTCGGCACCGGCGGCAGTGATTGCATTGAAAAGAGTGGATTTTCCCACATTCGGCAATCCAACAATTCCACAAGTAAATCCCATATTTTAAAGGCTCTTATGTCGGTTGTTAAAGAAGTATTTTGAAAGACATGCTGTAAGTTACTAAAAATTGTGCTATTTTCTAAAAGTCATCAAAATAGTCGAAAACAGGTTGTGACACTGCTCATGTGAACAACTTGCGAATTAGTTTTCTGCGATTATATTTGTGTGTTCATGTAAATCCAATGAATTCACCAACATCCTGAAAGGATACTTATGAAACAACTCTTTAGTGTTCTCTTGATCGTTCTGGTCATCGGAATGGCGGAAGCTCAGGAGAAGCCAAAGGCGGTCAGTGGAGGTCTTGGTCGGACAACGGCCCTTGGCGGAAGTCCTTATAATCCGTATGTCCAGGATTACACCGATGTTTTCACCAATCCTGCCTATGCGGCATGGAACAAGGATCTTCTCTTTGGAGAGCTTGGAAACAGCTTTGCAAACCAGTATGTCGCACCGGGTCAATATGCTGCCTATATACTGGGTTTGGGAAATTTGGCTCTCGGTGTAGCCATCGGGAAGCGCGAAGGCCCCATGTTTGCGGAAAACGCGTATGGTACGGGGATATTTGCCTGGTCGGACTATATGATCCCTTCCATTAATGCAAATACTCCCGTGGCAACTGGTGAGCCGCTTGCGCCCGTTCAGGTCTTTGGTGCATTCAAAGCAGGGTCGCTCACGATTGGTGCGGGACTCTACAGGTCGTGGTGGAGTTTTCTCGATGATGGGACCGGTTCGATGGGTGCTTTGCAAAAATTGGAGATTTCGAACAACCAGACAGGATTCAAGGGCGGCATTCTCCTTGAGCTCACCCCAAGCGTTCTTGTCGATGCAGGCGTTCTCTTTCGCATCAATTCTTCTTCTGGCGATTTCACTGATGGAAATGCGGGAGCCAATCCAACGGCACAGGCCTACAGTGCAACGGGAACGGAGATCGGTGTCAACGGAAGGATCTTCATGAAGTTTTCCGACAAACTGACCCTGGTCCCACAGGTTCGGTTTGCGACGTTTGGATATCAACCGGAACTGAAGGATAATACGACTCCGGCCCCCCCAACCCCGGTGAATAATAAGCCGAACGATTACGGTCGCACGGAATTCGAAGTCGGCATTGGTGCTAATTCATCGTTTGACGGCGGATGGGTCACGGTGGGTGTTGCGGTTCAAAGCATCTCGCTTTCGAACGATGTTACTACACAGCCGGGTGGTGCGGGGACTCCTTTGCAGACGACAAAAAGCACCATGAGTTGGTTCGATCTGCCGAAGTTCAACGTCGGTGCGGAATTTGACCTGCTTTCGTGGATGAAAGGCCGGCTTGGATATTTTAAGCGTCTTTCCTCGATGAGCACAACGACTGAACCACCGTCTCCGGGCCAGAAAACAGAAACCAGCACGTCGCAGGAACCCGGCTATATTCCCTCCCTGGGTTTCTCCGGTGCTCAACAGCAGGTTTCCTTGGGTCTGGGCATCATACTCAACAGAATTTCCATTGATGGATATGTTGGTGAACGCGTTCTGGCAGCAGGTACATGGCTTCTGAGCGGCCGCGCGCAGGATATTTTTGGCGTGCTATCGATCAGCGTAAAGTTCAACTGATTTTCCGGTTTTTCCGGAGTCAAAGGCGCCCCGAGCAATCGGGGCGTTTTTTTTGTCCCTCCACAAAATACTCCTTGCATATTTATGCACATAAATGCATATTTATGCATGGAGGCTACGCCAACAATTTCTATTGTAGGGGCATCCGGATATTCGGGTGCCGAACTCTATTCCCTGCTGTCTCACCACTCCCTTGTTCGCATCGGCAAGCTCTTTGCTAACACCTCCGCCGGTAAGCAGTTTCATGAAGTGTTTCCCCGATTTTTGGGGAATTCAGCGCAATCAAGCGGTTCATTGTTGGAACTGTATTCGCCGGAGGCGGCATGCTCAAGCGATCTGATTTTCATTGCCCTCCCTTCCGGGGAGGCCATGCGAGTTGTTCCCGAACTCCTTCAGCGTGGAAAACGAATCGTCGATCTTGGTGGCGATTTTCGACTCAAGAGCGCTTCGCTTTATGAGCGCTATTACAAACACGTCCACTCGTCGCCCGACTATCTCAACCAAGCGGTGTATGGCCTTCCGGAATGGAACCGGGACGCGATTCGAAATGCAAAGCTCGTCGCCAACCCCGGCTGCTACCCAACAAGCGCCGTCCTGCCGCTTCTCCCCTTGCTGAAAGAAAAGATTATTCGCGATGACGGGATAGCCATCAGTTCCCTTTCGGGTGTTTCCGGGGCTGGCAGAAGTGCTTCAGTCGATTTGTCTTTTGTCGAAGTCAATGAATCTGTAAAAGCATACAAGGTGGGAGTGCATCAGCATATTCCGGAAATTAAATCGGTCCTTTCGGAACTCACCGGGAGGCACATTTCGGTCAGTTTTGTGCCCCATCTGCTCCCCATCACCCGTGGGATTTTTACGAGTATTTATGCACCCCTCGCTCAGGATGTTTCCCCTGAACGGGTTTTCGAGATCTATCAATCCCAATACACACGGGAACCGTTTATTCGCATCTTGGCCGACAACCTCCCCGAGATCAAACACGTAACGAACACCAATTTCCTCGATATCGGATTCCGCATTGACCGCGAGAATAACATGCTGATTATCTTGTCCGTTCTTGACAATCTGATCAAGGGTGCTGCGGGCCAGGCCGTTCAAAATATGAATCTTATGTTCGGGTTCAACGAGACGGAAGGACTTCTATGAAACCATCAACACCCGTAAGGGAATGCGACGGCGGAGTAACAACACCGCGGGGATTCAGAGCTGGCGGATTGTATTGCGGGATCCGAAAGGCCAAAAAAGATATTGCCATAATCGTATCCCAGTCTCCCGCGACGGTCGCCGCGGTTTTTACGATCAACAAAACACAAGCCGCGCCTTTGATTGTGGACAAGATGCAACTCCAGCGTTCTCCCCTGTGCTCGGCTCTTGTCGTGAACAGCGGAAATGCAAATGCCTGCACGGGTGAGCGCGGACTGAACGATGCCTGGGAAATGGTAAGAACGGCGAGTGAAGCCATTGGTGTACCAGAAGAACAGGTGTTGGTTTCATCCACCGGCGTGATCGGGCAATATCTTCCGATGGACAGGGTCGTATCCGGCATTCGACAACTGGCGCCGGTATTGACCGAAACAGGCGGTCGCGATGCCGCAGAAGCAATCATGACGACGGATACGTATTCAAAAGAAACCGCGGTGCAGTTTTCCCTGGGAAAATCCCTGGTAACGATCGGCGGCATGGCAAAAGGATCAGGAATGATCGCTCCAAACATGGCCACCATGCTCGCATTCATCACAACCGACGTTCGCATCAGCCGCCCCCTCTTGCAGAAAGCACTCATGCGGGCGAATAATCGGTCGTTCAATCGCATCACGGTCGATGGTGACATGAGCACGAATGACATGGTTGTCGTCCTTGCAAACGGCTTGGCTGAAAATGAACCATTCGGGGAACATTCGGAAGAATTTCATCTGTTCTGCGCGGCACTTGAGTATGTGATGATTAAACTTGCCAAGATGATTGCCCGCGACGGCGAAGGAGCCACCAAGCTCATCGAGATCTACGTCAAAGGTGCCCGGACCGAAGAAGAGGCGGCGCAGGCGGCTCGTTCTGTTGCCAACTCGAACCTCGTTAAAACCGCACTTCATGGTTGTGATGCCAACTGGGGCCGCATCATGGCTGCGGTGGGGTACTCGGGAATCGACATGGATCCCGAACAAATTGAAATCAGGTTTAACGATCTCCCCATTCTCAATAAGCACTACGAAATTGTCCTCGACGAAGAAAAAGCAAGATCAGCCCTTGCGCTGGAACAGGTTCTCGTGACCATTGATTTGAATCAGGGCTCGCAAAGTGCGAGGTTCTGGACGTGCGACCTGACAAAAGAATACGTCCACATTAACGCGAGTTACCGGTCGTGACACCGAAATCGATCGATTACGCCACCAAGGAAGAAGTGCTGATCGAAGCACTGCCCTACATTCAAACGTACGAGGGCAAAACGTTTGTGATTAAATACGGCGGTTCGGCGATGACCGACGAGGGCCTGAAACTCACGTTTGCCAAGGATGTTACCCTCCTTCGGAAAATCGGTATCAACATTGTCATCGTGCACGGCGGCGGCAAGGAAATAACGGAGACGGCGGCCCGGTTGGGGATCGAGACGCGGTTTGTTCAGGGTCAACGGTTTACGGACGAAAATATGATCCGGGTTGTTCTGATGGTGCTGGCGGGTGTACTAAACAAAGAAATCGTTCACGGGATCAATCAGAATGGAGGCAACGCTCTCGGGTTGTGCGGAGTGGATAACTCTCTGCTGAAAGCGAAAAAACTCTCGAGCAATGGGGTGGATCTTGGATTTGTGGGAACCATAACCTCTGTCAACACCACGTTTCTGCAGATGATCCTTCAGAACGGAATGATGCCGGTGATTGCTCCACTGGCTGTTGGGCCCTCCGGAGAGATTTTCAATGTCAACGCCGACCTTGGTGCGGCGGCAGTCGCATCGGCTCTCGGCGCGGAAAAGTTGGTGTACCTGAGCGACGTCGAAGGAATCATCGCGAATGGATCACTGGTCTCAACGTTGACGCAATCCGAAGCGCGCCGGATGATCGAGCGGGGCGACATTTTTGGGGGAATGATTCCGAAAGTACAATCGGCGTTTGAAACGCTCGATGCCGGCGTCAACAAGGTGCATATCGTGGACGGCCGCGTCAAGCATTCCTTGTTGCTGGAAATATTCACAGACGAGGGGATTGGTACGCAGATGATTCGTGACACGGCGCCGCACCAAAAGAGCATTGCGATATGAAAAAGGATCTTCTCACATTATTCGATGTGACCCGCGAGGATTTGGAGTCCCTCTTTGAAGAGGCCGATCGACTTCAGACAGATCGTTCTGCCACACCGCTCCTCGGTGCAACGGTGGCCCTGATATTTCAAAAACCGTCGTTACGAACACGTGTTTCATTTGAAGTCGGGGTCGCACAGCTTGGGGGAAACACGACCTTCCTTTCGCAGGAAAGCATTGGCGTTGGGACGCGCGAATCCGCGCATGACGTGGCTATGCTTCTTTCACGATTCTGCGATGCCATTATTGCCCGCCTCTATGATCATACTGTGATTGTGGAACTTGCGCGCCATGCAACGGTTCCTGTGATTAATGCTTTGACTGATATCTCCCATCCATGCCAGGTTCTCGCCGATTTGTATACGATCAGACAGCACGGCAGACTGAAGCCGGGGCTGAAGGTGGCGTTTGTGGGTGACGGTAACAATGTCGTTAACTCGTGGCTCGAAATGGCTTCTCTCTATCCAATGGAGTTCGTTCTTGCCGCGCCCCGCGGGTATTGGCCGGATGAGGGCATTGTGCGGCGGGCCAGGGAATCCGGTGTGAGCAAGATCGAAATAACAAATGACCCGTCGGCGGCCGTGCAAAGAGCGGACGTTGTGTACACCGATGTGTGGACGAGTATGGGACAAGAGGCCGAAAGCGAAAAGCGCAAGAAGGCCTTTGCAGCGTTCCAGGTGAACGAGGTTTTGATGAGTCATGCGCCGTCCGATTGCATGGTCATGCACTGCCTGCCGGCACACAGGGGCGAAGAGATCACAACCGGCGTTATTGACGGGCCGAATTCTATTGTCTTTGACGAAGCGGAAAACCGACTTCATATTCAAAAGGCGGTTTTATCAGCTTTGTGCACCCGCAAGTCTATTCCTGCTCGATTCCAAAAGGGAGTTAAAACAGGATGAAGCACGCACGTCATCTGGCAATCAAAGAGATCCTGGCTCATGCGATGGTTGGAAACCAGGATGAACTCCTGCGGTTGCTCAAGAAAGGCGGATTTGCAATCACGCAGGCGACGCTTTCGCGTGACTTGAAGGACCTCGGTGTCGGACGGGTAAACACTGCCGATGGTGCGCGGTACGTGCTTCAAACGGAGGTCGAGGAGCAAAAGCTGAGAGCGTTTTTGGGATACGAAATCGAAGAAATTGATTCCAATGAGTCGGTTATTGTTGTGAAAACGCTTCCGGGCAGGGCACAGGGTGTGGCGGGGATCATCGACGGCTTGCATCACCCCCTTGTCTTGGGGACCATTGCGGGGGACAATACAATTTTTGTCACGCCCAAATCCGTCAAAAAAATCCCCGACTTGATAAAGGTGATCCGGTCTCTCATGTCCGATCAACGAAATCCAATCCATAACTAATCGCTTTACCAAAGGAACATACGTGAAAAAGCAACGCATTGCGGTCGCCTATTCAGGCGGGCTCGACACATCGGTCATCGTGAAATGGCTTCAGGAACGCTACAACGCCGACATCATCACGGTCACCGGTAATTTGGGGCAGAAGAAAGAAATTGTCGGCCTGGCAGACAAGGCCTACAAAATCGGCGCCAAGAAAGTGTATATTCAGGATTTGCGAGAAGAGTTTGTGGAACAGTACCTCTGGCCTTCCCTCAAGGCCGGCGCGTTGTATGAGCACACGTATCCCATGGCAACTTCCATTGGGCGCCCGTTGCTCGCCAAAGCGCTCGTGGATGTGGCGCGCCGCGAACGGTGCACGGCCGTTGCGCATGGTTGTACCGGAAAGGGAAACGATCAGGTCAGATTCGAAACGGCGGTAGCGGCACTTGCACCGGATCTCAAAGTTCTGGCGCCGTTGCGGGAATGGGAATTCAAATCGAGGGAGGAGGAAATCGCGTATTGTGAAAAACATGGAATTCCCGTCACGGCGACGAGGGAGAATCCGTACTCCATTGACGAAAATATCTGGGGGACGAGTATTGAGTGCGGCATCCTCGAGGATCCCATGGCAGAACCGCCGGAAGATGCCTATCAGCGCACCGTTTCTCCGGCCAAAGCTCCCGATAAATCCACATACGTGACGGTGGAATTCGAAGGCGGAATTCCTATTGGATTAAACGGAAAAAGAATAAAAGGTATCGATCTGATCGACAAACTTAATACCATCGCCGGGGCGAACGCGGTCGGGCGGATGGACCTCATTGAAAACCGGCTCGTAGGAATCAAGTCGAGGGAAGTGTACGAAGCGCCGGGAGCGGTCACACTGCACTTCGCACACCGGGAACTGGAACGCCTGACTCTCGAGAAGGAGGTTATGCATTTCAAAGCCAAAATCGCTCTGGATTATGCAAACCTCATCTACAACGGCCTTTGGTTCTCGCCCCTGCGAAAAGCCCTGGACGCTTTTATTGATGAGACACAAAAGGTTGTAAATGGGATTGTCCGCCTGAAGCTCTACAAAGGGAATATCGAAATCTCGGGCAGAACTTCGCCGAATTCACTGTACGATACAAAACTTGCAACCTATACCATCGAAGATCAGTTTGATCACAAAGCCAGCGAGGGGTTCATCAAAATTTATAGTCTGCCGATCAAAACCTTTTACAGGGTTAATCGGAACGGATTTATGAAGAAACGCGTCCTTCCGAAACGTCGAAAAACCCGAACATAGCGCGATGATCCAAAGGTTTCTCTTCCTCCTTCTTCCCGTTCTCACTACGCTCGCACAACCGGCTGATTCCCTTCGGCCGTTCACCGGCCCGCTCTTCCTGCGTGTTGTCATACCTGAAACGGACACGATTACAGCGCCGGTGAACCGTCACCGGATTGCGGCCAGCACCATTCCTGGCGCCAGGGCATTCGTCGGTGACAAGGAGGCGAAGGTCTATCAGAGCGGGGGATTCGCGGGGCTCGTGGAATTGCAACAGGATACCGTTGTCACAGACGTCAAAGTGATCGGTCCGGCAGGTGATTCCGTATCACGCAGGTTTATTTTTCTGAGATCGAAACCACTGCTGACTTCTCCCCATGACACGCTGGCGATCGATTCAGCCCTGATGGAACCGGCAGTTGACCGATGGATTGGACCCGGAGATATCCTCGAGGTGAGGTTCAAAGGGAGCCCGGGGTATGAAGCATCGTTTTCCCTGGAGGGCATCCAATCGGATATACCAATGCGGGAGCTTTCGGGTCGGGAGGCAGGAGGCCTCGAAGGAGTGTATGTTGGCCGCTATGTTGTCAATGAGGGGGATGAAGCGTTGGATATCCGGGTGGGGTTTGAACTACGAAGGAGTTTCTGGAGCAGTGAGGAGGCCGTCTCAAAGGGAAGAGTGCGTATTCTGGCTGCGGGCACACCGAGCGTTGGGGAACTCAGGGGTCGCAGACCGTTTCTGAATGCAGGATTGGGTGACGACCGGCTGGGTGGAGCGAAGCTCGGGTATCTTGATGCCGGTGTTCGACTTGCGATCTCCGGCAAGGCCCGGGGTCAGTATAAAATCCGGCTCACTCCTTCGATGGTCGCGTGGGTGCCTGAAGAGAACATGAAGCTCCTCCCCGAGGGGACACCGGTTCCCGCCTCGTTTGTGGGCTCGATAACGGCCTCGGGAAATTCCACAGAAGACATTATTATTGTCGGATTGAGCGATCGCCTGCCGTTCATCACCGAACAGCAACTGAATCCCGCAGCCGTGATTGTCAATATTTTTGGGGCAACATCGAACACGAATTGGATCACGCATCATCTTTCGGCCGAGGGAATTCAGAATATTTCATGGGAACAGGCGGGGGAAGGGCATTACCGGCTGAAGATTGCCCTGACAAACCAGGCCCACTGGGGATACGATGTGTCGTATCGGGGTGGAGCGAATCTTCACATTCGGATACGCCGGCCCCCCGCCGTTACCGGCCGGGACTCTGTGTTACGGAATCTCACGATCGCGGTCGATGCGGGCCACGGTGGTGAGAACTTTGGTGCGATTGGGAGTACGGGTGCCAGGGAGCGGGATATCACGCTGGAGATGGCTTCTCAGCTTGAGCTGCTGTTGAAGAGTCGCGGGGCCAGGGTGATCATGACACGAACAGACACCAACGGAGTCTCCAATTTTGATCGTATCGAGAGGACCCTCTCATCGAAGGCACACTTGCTCGTAAGCATCCACTGCAATTCTGTCGGACTCAATGTCGACGCCGAACGCGTTCAGGGCACGTCGACATTTTTTCATCATGCCGGATTCAAGCCCTTGGCGGACCAGATCTACGCCCGCATGCTGGAACTTGGCCTTGCCCAGTTCGGCGTGGTCGGAGGCTTCAATTTTGCCCTTAACGGGCTCACGCAACTCCCCAGCGTTCTTGTCGAGACCGCGTTTATTTCCAATCCGGACGATGAAATGAAGCTTCTGGAGAAGCCGTTTCGTGAGCAAATAGCTGCGAAAATTGTGCTTGGATTGGAAGAATTCCTGCGAAATCAACTCACCTCCCCAACTTCTCCAGCAAAATAAATAACGGGTCTTGACAATTGAAACTTTTTCATGTTTATTATCGTAATAATACGATAAAGAACATGCCCAAAAGTAAGTTATATCTTTTCAAGAAAACCGAAGTTCAGTTGGCAAATCTGCTTAAAGCCCTTTCTCACCCTGCGCGGATCGCCATCCTCTCGACGCTCTCCAAAAGAACCGAATGTGTTTGCGGAGAGGTCGTGAACGTCATTCCGCTTGCTCAGGCAACCGTCTCCCAGCATCTCAAGGCCCTCAAATCCGCCGGTCTGATCTCAGGAGAATTCGAGGGGCCCAAATCATCCTATTGCCTTAACTGGAAGAACATTGAGGAACTATCCTCCATGCTCGAGGACCTTGTCACAACGCTCAAAAACAATCAACAGCGATGCTGTTAGAAAAGGATAAAACCGTGAAGAACCCTGAAGAACTCAAGATTGTTGTCAAAGAGACCTACGGGAAGATCGCATCACAATCCCGCACACAAAATGCCTCTTCCTGTTGCGGATCCGGATCCGGGTGTGGATGCTCCGACGACGCTGTGATGGCAGAGGAATACGGGCACCTGGACGGCTACGTGCCTGAAGCCGATCTCGGCCTTGGCTGTGGAATTCCCACGGATGGTGCGGGGATCAAATCCGGCGACACGGTACTCGATCTTGGCTCCGGCGCCGGCAACGACGTTTTCGTAGCGCGCCGTATCGTCGGTGAACATGGGAGGGTGATTGGCGTGGACTTCACTGAAGAAATGATCGCCAAGGCGAATGCCAACAAGCAGAAGCTTGGTTACGCCAACGTGGGTTTCCGTATGGGAGATATTGAACAACTTCCCGTGGATACTTCCTCCGTTGACGTCGTCATCAGCAATTGCGTTCTGAACCTCGTTCCCGATAAAACAAAGGCCTTTGCCGAAATATCCAGAGTCTTGAAGCCGGGAGGACATTTCAGTATATCCGATATCGTGGTCACAGCGCCGCTCCCCGAGAAACTGAAGACGGTGGCGGAATTGTACGCCGGTTGCGTTTCGGGTGCAATGGTCCGAAGTGAGTACCTGAGCATCATTGAATCTGCAGGTTTTCGAAATATTCGTCTCGTAAAGGAAAAACCGATCCAGATTCCAGCGGAGGCCCTTGCTGAATATCTTTCCGACGTGGAACGCGCTGCGTACAATGACTCAAATGTTCGTATTCAAAGCATCACCGTTATGGCGGAAAAACCATAATATGGTGTCCTGGTCCATTCAACGTCCGACCGCCGCCGATCTGGCGGCGATTCGTGGCCTCCTTGCCGCATCGAACCTTCCCTCTGAAGATGTTGCGGAACACCTGGATCATTTTCTTTCTGCGTGGGATGGCAAACGATTGGCTGGGGTGGTCGGAATGGAAATCCACAACACCGGAGGTTTGTTGCGTTCACTTGCCGTTGATCCGGCTTATCGCGGCACAGGTCTTGGGAAGGCACTCACGCAGAAGATTCTCTCTCATGCCATTTCGAATGGTGTGACAAACGCAGGTCTTCTAACCACAACGGCGGCGAACTTCTTTGCGAGGCATGGATTTCTGCCGATTCTCCGGGAGGAGATCCCGGAATGGATCAAAACAAGCAAGGAATACCGGCTGTACTGTCCTTCAACGGCAGTATGTATGATCAAACAACTCGCCCGGTGACAACGGTGAAAAAACAAGTCCTGGTATTGTGTACGGGAAACAGCTGTCGGAGTCAAATGGCCGAAGGATGGCTCAGGTACTTTGCGGGAGAAAAAGCGGAGGTCTTCAGTGCAGGGATTGAATCGCACGGATTGAACCCGCGCGCGGTAGCGGTGATGAAGGAAGTCGATATCGACATTTCTCATCATACGTCAAAGACCATCGAGGACCTGGGTCCGAAGGAGTTCGATATCGTGATCACCGTTTGCGACAACGCCCGCGAACGATGCCCGTATTTCCCGGCCCGCGTACTGCAGTTACATCAAGACTTTCAAGACCCGGCGAAAGCAACGGGAAGCAAGGAAGAGGTTCTTTCGGTATTCAGGTCTGTACGCGACCAAATCCGAGTCTACTGCCAAGGCTTTGTGATCAACCACTTGAAGTGATTTTCAATTGCCAAACTCTCATTGGCAATTCATTTGCCCTCCCCCCCATTTTTCCCTATCTTGAACGCAGTCCACAATCCGCAATCACCAATCCGAAATCATTTATGCCCCATCAGGCCCTCTGGAGTGGTCGGTTTAAAGAGCCATTGTCGAAGATCGCTCTTAACTTCTCCAGCTCTATCGATCTTGACAAGCAGCTTTACCAGGAAGACATCGCCGGCAGTATCGCCCACGTGGAAATGTTATCTGCATGCCGCATCCTGACCGCGGCAGAGTCGCGACGAATCCGAAATTCCCTCAAGAGAATTCAAAAGGAAATCGAAACGGGGAGGTTTGAGCTTTCCGGAGATTACGAGGACGTTCATCTTGCGATCGAACAGCGGCTGATTCAGAAGATCGGTCCTTTAGGCGGGAAATTGCACACGGGGCGGAGCAGAAACGACCAAGTGGCCCTGGACGAGCGTCTCTATTTGCGGGCAGCCATCATGGAAATCGGCAAACTGATCGTCCAGCTGCAAAGAGTGCTTCTCTACAAGGCGGAAAAGTATTTCGGTGCTCTTATGCCCGGGTATACGCATCTTCAACGCGCCCAGCCCGTGATGCTGTCGCATCATCTGCTGGCGTATGTTTCCATGCTGGAGCGCGACTACGACCGGCTGAACGATTGCCTGAAACGGCTTAACAAGTCTCCGCTTGGAGCAGCGGCACTTGCAGGAACCTCGTTCCCTCTCGACCGCATGAAGGTTGCAAAGAAGCTCCGATTCGAGGGCATTGTGGAGAACAGCATCGACGCAGTGAGCGACCGCGATTATCTCATCGAATTTGTGTCCGCCGCGTCTCTTATCGCCGTGCACCTAAGCCGCATGGCCGAGGAGCTCGTGCTCTGGTCTACGAAGGAGTTTGCGTTTGTGCAGATCAGCGACGCCTACACCACCGGCAGCAGCATCATGCCGCAAAAGAAGAATCCCGACATGGCCGAACTGGTGCGTGGCAAATCGGGGAGGGTGTTCGGCGCACTGACGAACCTGCTAACGATCATGAAGGGACTGCCCCTCGCCTACAATCGCGACATGCAGGAAGACAAACAACCCATGTTTGACACAGTTTCGACGACACGAAACTGCCTCTTCGTTATGGCGCACATGCTCGTCCATACGGATTTCCGAAAGGATCACCTCGAAGAGGAACTTCGCAATGATTTCACGACCGCTACCGAGTTAGCAGACTATCTTGTTCGGAAAGGACTGCCGTTCCGTGATGCACATGAGGTAACCGGGAAGATCGTTTCGTATTGTATTGAACATCGGATGTACTTCGGCAACCTCGATCTCGAGACGCTGCGGTCGTTTTCAAAAGAGTTTGATGAGCACGTCTTTGAATATTTGCTTCCTCATCGGAGTGTTGAACAAAAGAAATCAGCGGGGAGTACATCACCGCAAGAAGTGAAGAAGCAGATTGTCCATTGGACAAGGGTGTTGAAGACGAGAAAGTAGCGGTGGGGGTAAACCCAGAGTGGTGGGCTACCTCTGATACCCCGGTCCCCTGAGTGCTCGCCCGGGGTAGTTCCCTGTAAAATTGCCTTCCTCCCAAACAGAAACTCCATTCACAAGTACCAACGCAATCCCTTCCGAGTACTGATGCGGGCTCTCAAAAGTTGCTTTGTCGATCACCGTTTTTGGATCGAAAATGACGATGTCGGCATAGAATCCGGGCTTGAGAATTCCGCGCTCCCTGAGGCCAACACGCTGCGCCGGTAGCGATGTCATTTTACGAACGGCCTCCTCGAGGGAAAGCAACTTCACGTCACGGACGTAACGGCCTAGAATTCTTGGAAAACTACCGTAGGCGCGGGGATGCGGTTTGCCCCCGCTCAGGGGGCCGTCCAATGCCTGCTGTCCTCCGTCGGTGCAAAAGCTGACCCACGGTTGCGCCATGGCCATTCGTACATCCTCTTCATTCATGGAAAAGAATACTCCCCCAATGCGGCCGGAATCGGCCAACACAAGATCCAGCATGACATCCACCGGATGTTTTTTCCATTCACGGGCAATTTCACTCAACCTCATTCCTTCGTACTTCTTGAGATCGGCGGATTGAACGCTCGCGATCAATATTCCTTCAGGCCCGGTGGCAGCAAAGGAATTGTCGGCGCCCGCTGTTTTGCCCATGACCTCGTCACGAATACGCTTCCGTGCTTCCGGGTCTCTTAGCCGATCCAGAAGTTTCTGTTCACCTCCGTCGTGTGCCCAGGATGGGATCCGCGAACTCAGCCGCGTACTGCTGGCAGGATAGGGGTAGATGTTTGCTGTCATGTCGATCCCTGCATCGCGCTGCTTGCTGATGAAATTGACGATCGAGGCCATTGTCCCCCAATTCTGCTTTCCAGCTACCTTCAGATGCCAAATTTCCACCGGAATGGTCGCTTCGCGCCCAATATCCACCGCCTCATACAAAGCCTCCGTTTCCCTTTCGCCCTCGTCGCGAATGTGCGATATGTAAATCCCGCCGAATTGGGCCGCGATCTTGGCCAGCTCGATCAATTCTTCTGTTTTGGCAAACGCGGCTGGTGCGTATATCAGCGAAGTGCTCAGGCCAAGAGCTCCTTGCTCCATGGCTGTTCGTACAAGTCCCTTCATCTGATCGAGCTCTTCCGGCGTGGGTGCGCGATCGTCAAGTCCGATTACATATCGCCGCACTTGCGTCGCTCCGACAAAAGTTGCCACGTTCAGTGCTGGTTTGCGTGTTTCGAGGGCCCGGAAATACCCGTCAAGATCGATCCATTCAACGTTCACGTTATATCGCTGACTCCATGCTTTCATATCCTCCAGGATTCGGTTGTTGACCGGGGCGGCGGAATTCCCCTCGCCGGTGACCTCTGTCGTAATCCCCTGCGAGATCTTGCTCATTCCACGCGGATCGGCCAGGAGGCTTAATTCCGATTGCCCGAGCATGTCGATGAATCCGGGTGAAACCACTTTCCCCGCGGCGTCGATGACTCGATGTGCGTGGGCGTTTTTCAAAAAACCTATTGCGGCGATTTTATCCCCATGAATTCCAATGTCTCCTTTGTACCACGGATTTCCTGTTCCATCAACGACCGTTGCGTTGAGAATCAGCAAGTCGAATCGTTTGGATTGCTCTTGGCAGGAATTAAGCAGGAAAAACAACAGAGCGGCGCTGAACAGTACTCTCGTCATCATTGGCCTCTCATTCGAAAGCATTCGAATTCGCCACTTCGTACAGCCCGCTGGCGACAAAGGCCAGAAGGATGATCGTCATGGCCTTCAACTCGTGGATACGCTCGCCGTTTTTCAGCCCGTAATAGCAGAGGATCCCGGGCCACCCCCAGGCCATTCCCACAAGGGAGATGATGAGACTGATTTTGGATAGGACTAAATCCGGGTCATCCGGAAGGAGAACAGCGCCGCCGAGAGTGACAAGAATGGAAGCTACCGAGGTGAGGACAAGCGGTGCGGCGGCAAATCCAACCACAGCAATGACATTCGGCAATTCACCCAGCCCGCCCCAGAGTTCAGCAGAAAGGTGAAAGACGATGGTGAGAAAAGCCCATGTAAGATAGACCGTGAGAAACGAGCCGAAGAATGAGAGGAGGCTGAAACCAACACTACCGGACTTGATCGTTGCGGACAGGAACGTGTTCAAAGAGGCGATGAGCGCATAAGCCGTCACGATAAGAATCGCATGGCCAATATGGGGAGAATCGTACTGGTCGTACATTGCTTCGTCGGGGGAAGTCAGCAGTAACAGAAAGCGATCAGTGACGTTCATGAAATCGACTAAGGAAGGAATGAGGCATGATACCTGTTTTCACGAGGAAATGCAATATCACCCGGCGTATCTCCCGTGAGGATCATTCAGTCTTTGTGCGCGCAAACGCCATTC
>JBBDYD010000192.1:0-1835 GCA_040901865.1 Bacteroidota bacterium
GGTTGCTGATTTTCACACCTGGGGGAATTTCCGTCAATCCCGACATGACCACGCGCGTGCTGCAGGTTCCGTTTACGCAGTACTCCTATCCCAGCCTGTCTCCCGACGGCAAGTGGATCGCCTTTCCGGCCGGAAACGCAAACGGTGAATGGGACATTTATTATATGCACGTCGGCGGAGGGGAGCCCCGGAAAATAACTTCAGACGCTACGTTCTTCATTCAGCAAGGCGCCGATATTTCTCCCGACGGGAGTCAGATTGTCTATGATAAGCCAAGCCCGGACGGCTCCACCTTTGATATTTTCGCGATCTCAGCACTTGGCGGCACAAGCCGAAAGTTGATCGAGCGAGGCGGGTCAGGTCAATGGCGCCCGGACGGAGTGCGTGTCGGGTTCATACGTCAACCCACCAACACGCGCATCAGATCAGAGTCCCGCTTTATTGAATTCTGGACGGTGGGAGTCGATGGCTCGGATATCAGAAAGGAATTTGAGGATTCACTCTTTATCGCGCGCGGCAATTATCGCTACAATTTCTGTTGGTCTTATGACGGGAAGTCGATTGCGTGGATTCGCTCGTTTTCGGCAGAATCACAGGTTCTTATCACTCGCAACATGGAGACCGGCGCCGAAAGCCAGTTGACCGATGGCAAGGAGAATATCGATGCCATGGGGTGGACGAAAGATGATCGGATCATTTTTTCCTCCAACAGGGGCGGAAACACGAACCTCTGGGCCGTTCCTGCATCGGGTGGCAACGTCGTCCAGGTAACCAAAGGCGCGGGGCCTGATATCGCGGTGAGTGTCGCCGCCTCCGGAAATGACCTCGTCTATTTGCAGCAGCAACGCGTGGGCTTTCTCTGGACCGCGAACATTGACGGATCATCGCCGCGCCAGATCAGTTTCGACGAACGAGAGATCTGGGAACCGAGCTTTTCTCCGAACGGCAGCAAGATCGCGTTTGTGATGAATGATCCCGATCCGTTGACGAAGAAATGCGATGTATATGTTGTTGATCGGGACGGCAACAATCGGCGGAAATTGACCAACGGGCTCCCGAACGCCCGTGTCCCCCGGTGGTCACCAGACGGTCGATGGCTGAGTTATGTCGTGTTCCCATCGGGGGCCGATATTGATACCTTAAATCCGCGTACCTATGTCGTTGACCCTGAAAACCCCGGCGCTCCCAAGCCTGCAGGTGATTTTGTAGGACATATCTGGGCCGACAACGATCACCTCTTTTCCATCGATCCCCAGAACTCATACATCCTTACCGTTTCAAACGGAACGACCCGGCGGTTCTTGCCTGACTCACTTTCTGTATGGTACTTCGGTCAGGGGAGATCGGTCGGCTACTACGACTGGCGTCAATCTTCCCGCGGCTGGTGGGCCGTCGATATTCAACCGACGACTCCTGCAGACCTTCTGAAGCAGACCAATGAGATCATTACTCCGGTGTTTCGCGGATCACCGCGGAAAATCAGCGCTTCTCCCGGTTTTCTCGGCGGACGATGGACGTCGCGTCCGTCTCAAACCGGGACATTCCTCCAGTTCGAATCGGCAGACAAAGTGAGGTCCATTTCCTTCGCATCCGGAAAGGGATCATTGCTCCCTGCGCGCTTTGTCGGACTGCGAAACCGCTCCATCGAACCGAGTTTGGACGGCCGCGAGGTGGTGTTCGTCGCGCCGCGGCTGAGCTCAAGGCTCGTCCTGCTGGAAAATGTGTTTCAATGACGACATTTGTGTAAGGAGTACAGTGTTTCCAACGAAGCAGTTGAACTAAGATTCCAACTCATCCCCCCTTCCCCCTTCTCTTCCCACCTGTCCGCCTTTGGC
>JBBDYD010000193.1:0-6279 GCA_040901865.1 Bacteroidota bacterium
CTCCGATTTGAGACATGGTTCGTTCCGGCCGCACGAAGCCGGGCTGATTGATCAGGTGCCCTGCCTCCTTCTTTAGTACTGCAGAATGGATCGATCCTTTGATTTCTTCGTCCGACGCGCCTCCCCGCAGCATCGACCGGAGATCCGTTTCGACGAGCGAGAACAAACAGGTGCGAAGCTTCCCATCCGAGGTAATCCGCACGCGGTTGCAATGACCGCAAAACGGTTCGCTCACCGAGCTGATGAATCCGATTTCACCGTTATCATCCTCGAACCGGAACCGATCGGCCGGCTGAGCACCGGGGGACTCCACCGGGATCAACCGGATCCCGGTGTGTCGTTCGATTCTTGAAATGATCTCTCTGGATGAAACAACGCGGTCGGGAGTCCACCCGTCATCGGCACCGATGGGCATAAATTCTATGAATCGAACAATGAAGGGCTTCGACCGTGCGAGGTCTGCGAACGCGGAAATTTCATCATCATTGATCCCTCGGATCAAAACGGCATTCACTTTGATCGGACCGAGGCCAAGCCGGCGGGCTTCTTCAAGTCCATCCCACACTTTGTGAAAATAATTCCGCCGCGCCATGACACCGAATTTTACGGGATCCATGGAGTCCAGACTCACGTTGATTCTCTGAAGGCCTGCCTCTACCAGCGCCGAGGCCTGCTCCGCCAAAAAGAATCCGTTTGTCGTCAACGCAATGTCATTGAGGCCCTTAAGCCCTGAAATGTACTGAACGAGGAGATGAAGATCCTTGCGCATCAGCGGCTCGCCGCCAGTGAGCCGTATTTTCGTGACACCGAGCTCGGAAAAAATCTTTGCCACTCGTGCAAGCTCCTCGTAGCTCAGGAGTTCGCCCTTCGGAAGCCACTGCATTCCCTCTTCGGGCATGCAATACCGGCATCGGAAGTTGCAGCGGTCCGTGACCGATATCCGGAGGTTGTTGACGACGCGGCCAAAAGAATCCTTGAGGATTGCGGATTGCGGATTGGTGATTGCGGACTGCGAATCAGGATGTGGCTTCAAGTCAAATATTCCGGAATTTCAAATGTCGAACTTCGAATTTCGAATTCATGATTGTCATTGGTTGATTTCGTGTCGTTGAGAATGCTGACCAGACCACTCAACAGTGCCGTCGGCAAAATATTCGCGTTTCCAGATAGGCACTTCTTTCTTCAGCGTGTCGATCAGAAACCGGCAGGCCTCGAATGCTTCTTTCCGGTGAGCGCTTGAAACGGCAACAACGACGCTCGCCTCCCCGACAGGCACCCTGCCCAGCCGATGAACGAGGGCCACCTTCTGCAGAGGCCACTTTTCCCGCGCCGAGATCTCAATCTGCTCCATGAGCCTGACGGCCATTGGTTCATAGGCCTCATACTCGAGCAGGGTCACATTCCGCCCGCCGGAATGATTGCGCGTCGTTCCAATGAAGATGTCGATTCCGCCTGACTCCGGGGTCGTCACGTTTGTGAGAATCGCTTGAATATTGATGGGATCGAATGTCAGCGAGACCACATCATCCTCCGCTCACCGGTGGAATCACGGCAACCTCGTCCCCTTCGTTGAGAGCATGTTCAATGGAAACGTATTCCTGATTGACGGCTATCCGAATCGACGAGCGCCAATCGGCAAATTCCGGATTGCGTTGCGAAAGATACTCGAGGACGGCGCCGGCCCTGGGGTCGCGACCAAGATCGACCATCTGTTCACTGAATCCTGCCAAATCACGCGCCAAGGAGAAGAGCTTTATTCGCACATTCATAACAGTTCGATCTCCACAACATCGCCTTTGTTCAACGATCCGGACTCTTCCGAAAGGATAATCAGACAATTTGCCTTTACGAGGGACATGAGGACTCCAGAGCTCTGGGTCCCGGTAGTTGTAACAACAATTCCACCGCCCGCATTCCGCGCGATCCCCCGGATGAAATGCCGCTTTCCGTCCTTCTTTTGTATGGGTTCTTCCAGGGTTGCCTTTATTCTCAGGCGGCGTTCAGGTGATTCAATACCCGATAACTTCTCAAGTCCGGGCCTGACAAACTGATCAAACGTGACCATGGCGGATACGGGATTTCCGGGAAGTGCGAACACGGGAACATGGCGGGCTTTGCCCTTTGAGACGCCGAACGCCATAGGCATTCCCGGTTTGATGTTGAGCTTCCAGAACTCTATTTCGACACCGAGGGACTTCAGCACTTCCAGGACAAGATCATATTTACCCACAGAAACACCCCCTGAAGTAACAACGGCATCACAGGCAAGCGCTTCCCGGATTCGGTCAGTCAACTGTTCCTTCGAGTCTGCAACAATTCCCAGGTCAACGACCTCCATTCCGCAGTTCTGAAGAGCCCCGCGGAGGGTGAATGCATTGCTGTTCCAGATTTGTCCGGGAGACGGCGTGTGATCAAGATCGACCACCTCGCTGCCCGTGCATACCAGAGCTACGGTAGGCCGGCGATAGACTTCCACCTGGCTGATTCCCATCGAAGCAAGGGAGCCCACAGCGGCCGGTGAGAGCCTGAGGCCTTTTCGAAGGGCCAGGGCGCCGGCGCTGAGCGACTCTCCTCTCTTACGGATATTTCTTCCCGCGGCGAAGGTGGAAAAGATACGTACACTTCCGTTGTCAGATTCCGTCAGTTCCTGTTCTGCCACCGCATCCGCGCCAGGCGGAATCGGTGCACCGGTCATGATGCGCATTGCGTGACCCGGACGAAGCGTTTCATGGGTCCATGTGCCAGCCGGGAGTTCACCGGAGAGTTTCAAATGAACCGGAGACTCACGAGTCGCCGATGTGATGTCCCCGGTGCGTAGGGCAAACCCATCCATGCTCGAATTGTCAAAAAGCGGCAGATCCCGCGGAGCCGGAATGTCCGCGGCGAGAACCCTGCCCAGGCAATCGGCAATCTTACAAACTTCCGATGCACCCGGGCTTACCGAACCGGTAATAATACCCTGTGCTTCATCCGCTCGAATCATCTGAATTCTCTTCAATGCGTGCGAAATATAGGCTTCCAGCCACGGAAAAGCAATCTTGAATTACATGGGTAAACTGTAGAAACTACACCTACGGTGATTTGGGTCCCAGGCTTTCTTCGCATAATCCATCGAACATGGGGAAAACAACTGCGCGTGGTGCCATGGAGTATCGGAATTCTGTGGCATGGAGATGGCATGAACGGGGACATGAAGAATGGACGCTTCAGAATGGCCCAGAGTGAAGAAACGCTGCAGATGGCAAATCATCAGCTGTGGACAACCCTCAGCAACGCAGGATATGCCATATTGATGAACATTCAGAATGATATTCGGCAGGCCGCTCCGGAACCCGGTGCGCTGGTGCTCATCCAAGCGCAGGAAATTCCCCGGCCAAATTCCACATTTGATTCAGTGCTTCTCTCGGCAATGGATACCTGCACACATATTCAACTTGCCCGTTTTTATTTTGTTTCGTCACTCGCGGCAACCATTGACTTCCTCGACTTCATTGTCAAGGCATTTCCTTTTCCGATTGCAGAACTGCGCACAGACCACAGCCCGATGTCTCCTTCAGACTCCACACGGCAAATTGAACACAGGTTTACGCTCGCTGCGAATCGCATCGGCATTCGTCATTCCATTCGGGATCTACCGGGGAAAACCCTGGAATCAATTCTTCGGCAGTATTTCTTCGATGGTGCAGTTCTGAAGGGTGCGGAGACGCCGCAAGACGATCAGGCTCTCATTGCAGAACTTCAAAGATTTCTGTTCTTCCATAATAATCACCGGTCAATGCCTACGCTGGACGGAAAAACCCCGGTTGAAAAGCTCCGCACCTGTGAGCCGCACGGGCAGATCGGTTCATTTGATCCTCCCCTCGCCAATCAGGGAAAAAATGGCCGATAACCATTCCAACGGCCAACCGACCGCAACCATCTACTAAGAACCAAAAACGCTTTTCGCGAACCCAGCCAATAAGAAGTAAAGCAACATTATTTTCGTTACATTCCTGAAGACCTCCAATTGACGAACAGGATTGAAACAAACCCCCTTGTTTCTCACACGCCTTCCCCTTGCAGTTTTTGGCATCGCGATGATCCTGCTGTTGATGCCTCATGAATCCCCCACAGAACTCACTTCCTTCATTCGCACGGTCCACGGCGGAGAACTCGTCTTCGCGCTGAATCTGCCAGGCGGAGCATCCATTCCGATCCCTACCAATATTTTCTTCGCCCTGGTCGGAACATTGACAGTCGTGCTCCTTGCAGTAAGTGAATCCTTCAAGAGATTCCTTACGACAGCCATTGGTGAACCCCGTTCCGTACTTCCAACGATCATTGGTTTTTCACTGCTTGTTGTGAGCTTACTGCCGCCCGAGCCCTACTTTGTAAGCGCAGGATCAACAGTCGTTCTCATTCTTGCCTTGAATACGCTCGGCTTCTCTCTTGCAGGAACGGGCCTTGCTCCACTCCTGCCAAACCTCCGGAACATCGGATCTCTCAGGGAGAGACTTGCCCGAATTGTCATCCGGGTGCAAACCATGGTTCTTGACAGCTCTCGTCGCTCGTTTCTCGCTGTGTGTTTCCTGCTCTTCTTCGTATCGGCGAATCTTATCTCACTTTTCGTTTTCGATCATTTGCCGCACGTGCAGGACAGCATTGCGCAGGTTTTTCATGCGAAGATCCTTGCTCAAGGGTCTTTGACTGCGCCGGCCCCCATCGATCCGGACTTTTTCCAGTTTCTTCAAATGATCCTGAGGGACAGGTGGTACTCCCAGTATCCGCCAGGTCACCTGCTCATCCTTGCTTCCGCAATCGTCATCGGAATACCCTGGATTGTCAATCCGCTTCTTGGCTCCTTCTCCATCCTCCTCCTCTACTTCCTGGGGAAGGAACTGTACGGCGAGGAGACGGGAAGAGTGGCCTCCCTGCTCGGATTGGTGTCGCCGTTTTTGCTCTTCATGTCTTCGGAATTCATGAATCACACTCCGGCTTTGTTTTTCTATCTTGTATTCCTCCTGTTCTTTGCAAAAGCGATACGATCGGGACGGATGAAGGACGGCATGCTTTCCGGAGGGGCGTTAGGATGGTTCATTCTCACACGGCCGTACAGCGCGGCGGCCCTTGCAATTCCATTCATTGTATACGGACTGACCATCCTCGTGCGACGACGTTCCTCAGTCTGGCCTGCAGGGCTGGGATTCACGATTTCCCTCCTTCTGTTTCTGGGCATTCTTCTCGGATTCAATTTTCTGACAAACGGTGATCCTCTGGTCTTTGGATTCCAGGCTCTGTGGGGGGGGCAGGTAAACCCGGGATTCGGAGCGCTTAATGCCGGCGAAATGCATACGCCGCTCAAAGGCCTCACTCAAACGCTCAGTTCTCTGAACGGCCTCAACAAGTATCTTTTCGAGTGGCCGTTGCCTTCTTTGATTTTCGTCGCGGTGCTCTTTGCATCCCACGGCAAAGTTCTATGGGATCGTTTACTCCTTGCTTCCGCTGTCTCGATCCTTGCAGCATACTTCTTCTATTGGTTTCACGATTGGTGTTTCGGTCCCCGGTTTCTCTATGAAGCATCAGGGCCGCTCATTGTGCTTACTGCCCGGGGAATCTTGATTTTCCCCGACTGGGCCCGTGAAATTCTGGGAACACGGGTAACAGACGAGCGAATGCGCGCAGGGTTGACTGCGTTTGTCATACTCCTGGTTGTGATTGGATTCGCCTCGAACGTACCAGCGCACATCAGAAACTACAGTAACGCGTACTGGGGTGTCGATGGCACGGCACTTGCTCTTGTGCGAGAGCGCGGAATCGATCGCGGAATTGTGTTTGTTCCTCCGTCGAAGTTCGGCGGTGTCTTCCCTCTCAACGATCCTTTCCTGCGAAGCGAATTGATATTTGCCCGGGACCTTGGTGAGGCGAACAACCGGCTTCTTGAACACTTCCCAGCACTCAGTGGTTACAGGATACAAGGAGATACCCTGGTCGTCTTGTCGCCTCCGCTGAAATCTTCATTGCAAAATCCCTGAATTCTGGCTATATTTGAAATCTTGGGGTAAAAGTTCCGAGTTCCGAGTTCCAAATCTACAATCTACAGTCTTCAATCTACCATTTTAGGGCGGGGTAGCTCAGTCGGTTAGAGCGTCGGAATCATAATCCGTAGGTCGTGGGTTCGAATCCCTCCCCCGCTACAAAGGTCGTGGGTTCTCCGCCGACCCGAAGGGTTCCTTCGGAAAGGCGGACTCCCCCGCTACAAAGGTCGTGGGTTCTCCGCCGACCCGAAGGGTTCCTTCGGAA
>JBBDYD010000193.1:6379-12590 GCA_040901865.1 Bacteroidota bacterium
AGGCGGACTCCCCCGCTACGAAAGTTGGAAAGTGGAAAGTGCCAAAAGTTAGAAACTGTGGCAATCACATTTTCCAATTTTCACATTTTCCAACTTTGCAACTTTTCTTAAGTGGGCTCAATCCAACATACCTTCCTTGAAGGCTTCGAAAAGTTCATCACGACTCATTCCCTGGTGAAACCGGGAGACCGTGTGCTCCTTGCGGTGAGCGGAGGGATTGATTCGATGGTGATGCTTGATGTGTTTTCACGGATGGAGTCCGCCTGGGAGCTTTCCCTTTCTGTGGGGCATGTGAATCATCAGCTCCGGGGTGAGGATTCGCAAAAGGACGAGGAATTTGTGCGGGCGGCCGCAATGGCTCTGGGATTGCAGTTTCTCTCGGTCCGCGTCAACGTGCAGGAGTATCAATCCGAACACCGTCTTTCGAAACAGGAAGCAGCGCGGGCATTGCGGTATGTATTCTTCGAGCGTGCGCGGATTGAGACACAGTCCGATGGTGTTGCAACCGCACACCATGCGGACGACAATGCTGAAACCGTGCTGATGAATGCCCTTCGGGGAGCTGGCGTCCGCGGGCTTTCCGGCATTCCGATCCGCCGGGATCCGGGTTTCATCATCAGACCGCTTCTGTTTGCCTATCGGAACGAGATCGAGGAGTACGCCGTTTCGCGGAATCTCCATCACCGCGAGGATTCATCGAATGCGTCTTTGCACTATACCCGGAATCTCCTCCGGCACACGCTGATGCCTTATCTCAATGTGGAGTTGCACACGAATGCCGCGCGCTCCCTTAACCGCGTTTCAGAGTTGATGCGGTCGCTTGGAGAAAAGCTCAGCCTGGAAACAACGAAAGTCTCTTCTGACATCATCAGTGTCCGCGATGGCTTGACTGCCTTTTCCATCCCGGCATTGCATCGTCAGCCGCTTGTCCTCCAGGAGGAGGTCCTGTTGGGCGTTTTGCGCGACCATGGCATCGAACCAACGACTCAGAAGGTCCAGGCGTGCCTTGACCTTTGCAATCAGCCGACAGGCCGGTCCCTGGACTTGTCGGCCGACTGGTGTGTCCTGCACGATCGCAACGAGCTCCTGGTACATCGCCGGGTTGCAGTTGAGCGGTTTGCCCGTGAAATCGAGGTTGGGCGGGAGTATGAGTTCGGGGCGTTTCGGTTCGCGGCCCAACCCCTGGACCGGATTCCCGATCGGCTCGAACATCGGGCGGGGACAGAGATTGTCGACGCGGATACGCTGGGACACCTGGTCCTGCGAACGTGGAGGGATGGAGATTGGTTTGTGCCGCTGGGTATGACGGGGAGGAAGAAGGTCAGCGACTACTTCGTCAATTCGAAGATTCCGAAAACGGAAAAGCATGCCACGCCGATTCTCGAATCGGACGGCGCCATTGTCTGGGTGTGCGGGCACCGGCTGGACCAGCGGTTTTCGATTTCCAAATCGACGAAACGGGCACTGGAACTCCGTTTCCAGCGACATCCATCATCCTCACCTTTATGAACGATCACGTCATCGTCAACAACGAGAGGTTCGATCTTTACCTCTCTGAAGAGCAGATTCACCGCCGGGTCCGGGAACTTGCCCGGCAGATCAATGAAGATTACAAAGACAAGGTCCCGATCTTCATCGGCATTTTGAACGGATCCTTTGTTTTCTTTTCCGATCTGGTCCGGGAGATCACGGTGGACTGCGAAGTGGACTTTTTGAAACTTTCCAGTTACGGGGATGCAAAAATCTCCGCCGGGCAGGTGAGACTCCTGAAGGACCTGAATTGCCAGGTGGAAGGGCGGGACATTGTGGTTGTCGAAGACATCGTGGATTCCGGTTTGTCGATCGACTTCATTAAAAGACTTATCACACGGGAGAACCCCCGGTCGTTCCGCGTTGTTACGTTATTGTTCAAAAAGAGCGTTTCGAAGATAGATTTTCCACTTGATTACGTCGGTTTTGAAATTCCGCCCGAGTTTGTCATCGGATACGGTTTGGACTACGCCCAAAAAGTTCGTAATTTACGTTCGATTTACCGCCTTTCCGCGGCAAAGAGCCAGGAGAAGCCGCAGAGTTGAGCCAGGAGATGATTATGCAACATACGTGGTATAACGAAGATTCGCAGGAAGACCGCAACAACGGGGGATCGAAAAACCGCCCGAACCCATCCCCGCGCCCCCCAAAGAAGGGTCAGAAACAATACCGGGAAGACGAGTTCAATTGGAACAAAGTCGGCCGGGTTATTGCGAGCTGGCTGGGAATCCTGTTAGCGGTGTTTCTCATTATGTATGCCTTCCGCAGCAATGAAGAAACAGAGTACGAGATCAACTACACGACCTACCAGCAACTTCTTATCGATGAAAAAGTTTCGGAAGCCGTGGTGAGGAAGGCGAACCTGAATGATTACGACTTTCATGGTAAGCTGAAAGCGCCGATGGATATCGTTACGGCGAGCGGCAAAACCGCGCGGGGCGCAACACGCGTGGTGCTGACGCTTCCCTTCATCGATGAACAGGTGATCAAGAACTGGAGCGAGCGGGGCATTAAGTTCAACATAGTCAAGGAAGACAACACCTGGGTCAACGCACTCGTAAGCTTTCTCCCTTGGATTCTGCTCATCGGCATCTGGCTGTTGATTCTTCGCCGGATGCAAATGGGCGGCGGCGGCACCAAGGGATTGTTCTCTTTCGGCAAGAGCAGGGCGAAACTCCTCACCGAAGGCGGAAACCGCATCACGTTCCAGGATGTTGCGGGAGCCGATGAGGCAAAAATGGAACTTCAGGAAGTCATCGATTTTCTCAAAGACCCGGGCAAGTTCCAGCGCCTTGGCGGAAAAATTCCGCGTGGCGTTCTCCTGCTCGGTCCTCCGGGAACCGGAAAGACTCTCCTTGCACGGGCAGTCGCAGGCGAAGCCGGTGTTCCGTTCTTTACAATCAGCGGTGCGGATTTCGTGGAAATGTTTGTGGGTGTTGGGGCCAGCAGGGTGCGTGATCTTTTCGAGCAGGGGAAGAAAAGCGCCCCGTGTATTATTTTTATCGACGAGATCGATGCTGTCGGGCGACAACGCGGAGCCGGATTGGGCGGCGGACATGACGAACGGGAGCAAACGCTGAACCAGCTCCTCGTGGAAATGGACGGGTTCGAGCAGAACAGCGGCGTCATCATCATAGCGGCGACCAACAGGCCGGACGTACTGGATCCCGCATTATTGCGACCCGGACGTTTTGACCGTCAGGTGGTGGTTGACCGTCCCGACGTCAAAGGGCGCGAAGGGATCTTTCGTGTGCACACGAAGAACATTCCGCTCTCCGAGGACGTGCGCCTCGATGTACTGGCCAAAGGCACGCCGGGCCTCTCAGGCGCCGACATTGCCAACCTCGTGAACGAAGCAGCGCTTCTCGCCGCGCGGCAGGATAACAAAGTCGTGACGATGAAGCATTTTGAGGATGCAAAGGACAAGGTGATGATGGGCATGGAACGAAAGTCCCTCATCATTTCCGATCGCGAGAAAAAAGTAACGGCGTACCACGAATCGGGTCACGTTCTTGTGGCGAGATTCCTGCCCGAAGCCGATCCGGTTCACAAGGTCACGATTATTCCGCGCGGGCGGGCACTCGGGGTAACGACCTATCTTCCCATCGACGAAAAGCATACCTACTCCAAGGATTATCTCGAGTCGATGATCACCTATGCGCTGGGCGGGCGAGCAGCGGAAAGCATCGTCTTCGGTCAAATCACCACTGGAGCCGGCAATGACATCGAACGGGCAACGGAGATCGCGCGTAAAATGGTTTGTGAGTGGGGAATGAGTGATAGACTCGGCCCCATCGCCTACGGTGCCAAAGAAGAGGAGTTGTTCCTGGGCCGCGAGATTACGCGGTCACGAAACTTCAGCGAGGACACGGCGATCACCATCGATGCAGAGGTTAGGCGGATTATTTCCATCGCAATGAAGCAGTCCGAGAAGATCCTTCGGGAAAACACGAAGGCGCTCCATCGTCTCTCCGCAGCCCTCCTCGAGCGGGAGATCCTTGATGCGGAAGAGATCGACAAGGTTATCCGCGGCGAACAGCTCCCCCCTGTCGACCGACGAAAGAACGGGGAGAATGATGTTCCCGCCGCAACAAAGCCGGCCGGCACGGGAACGGTGGCCGGATCCGCGAAACCGAAAAAGGGATCATGACACAAACGCCGTCCCGGGGGGCCGGGGATGCCTCTTCGCCGGACGCGCAAACCCCGGAAGCCCTCCACCATAAAGCGACAATCGACTACTCTTCAGAACTGGTCCGCAAGGGAATTCACCTTGCCTCCCTCGCGATCCCCATCATCTATTATTACATATCGCGCGAAAACGCCCTCTTTCTTCTCGTCCCGATGACGACTGCTTTTTTCCTGGCAGACATCGCCCGTTGGGTGAGCCCGACGTTCGGAGAATGGTATTACAGGACATTCGGCTGGCTCCTGCGTCGTCACGAACGGGATCTTTCCACCCGACGATTGACCGGGGCAACCAATATCCTGCTTTCCGCAGTCATCTGCGTTGTCCTCTTTCCAAAAATCATTGCCATTAACGCGTTTGCCATCCTTATCATCTCGGACACCACATCAGCACTGGTCGGAAGGAGATTCGGCAAACGGCGGTTCCTCAGCAAGAGTCTCGAGGGCGCGCTGGCATTCTTCGTTTCCGCCATCCCTGTGGTTCTGGTCGCACCGAAAATCGAAGGATCTGCGACAGAGTATGCTCTCTGGATGGTCGGGGCCGCAGCGGGCGCCGTTGCTGAAGCATCCGTCGAGAAAATCGATGACAATATTTCGGTTCCGCTGACCATCGGCCTCGTTCTTTGGGGATTGTACTGGATAGTTCTTCCCGAGCTCAACTTATATTCACTTGTGTGATGTTGGAGGTACCCATGATGCGGATCGTTCCAGCCCTCGTCGCACTCTCGTTTCTCTTCCAATCATGCGGAGACATCAAAACGAAAGCACTTGGGGACGACGAAGAGATCCTGGTATTTGCCGATGACGACGCCTGGCAAACGCTTGAACCCATTCTGAAAGAGGTTCTTCAGGATACGGTCCGGACCCCGATCCCCGAACCCTGGTACATCCTTCGCCGTGTTCCATTTGAAGAATGGAGTCAGTACGAGAAGTATATGAACCGGGTTGTCGTCGCCCCGCTCTCGGGCTCGGGGTCCGTTGCAGGGTTCATGCGGAATTCGCTCGAGCCTGCCGTGCAACAACTGGTGAACGACGGGAGGGAGTTTATGTTCAACAAATATGACTCGCGCTCACGAGGCCAGATCTTAATGTTCCTGACAGCACCGGACCTTGTCACCTTGCAAGCAGCCATTGAAAACCAGCGGTCCGAAATCCTGTATTCGTTTGAACAAATGTCCCTCCGACGGGAACAAATCGCGCTTGCGGCGGAGCGCTCGTACCAAAAGAAAGACATCGAGCGATCGTTGTTCCGGAAATACGGATGGACAATGACGATCCAGCATGACTACCACGTTGCAATTGACTCCGCGGGAGGCCGGTTTTTTTGGGTGCGGAGGGCAAACCCTCCGGATCTCGAGCGGTGGATTTTCGTGCATTGGCGGCCGGTTTTTGATCCGTCGATCCTGACCGAGGCCTTCGTTCTCTCGTGGAGAGACAGCGTCACCAACGTTTACCTGCGCACCATCGACGACGAGGCCCATGTTCAGATCGCCCCGTATCATTTGCAGATCGAGAATGTGAATTTCCTCGGCCGGTTTGCCTTTGAAACGCGTGGCAATTGGAGGTTCAGCGACAAAACAGGCGGCGGGCCGTTCGTCAATTACACGTTCTATGATGAGAAGGGAAAGCGATTATACATGCTGGACGGATCCATTTTTGCCCCCCGGGTGACAAAGCGGGACCTGATCCTGCAAGTCGACGCGCTTCTCCACACCTTCAAGGGAGCGGGTGATCTGACGGAAGAAGAGAGGGAAGAATTGGGGGGATAGAAGGGCCGGGTGTGGATCTCTTCGTTGGAGAAAAGAAAAACGCACGCCTATGGATTGACGTGCGTTTGCTGTTTCTGGACGTGAATCACATTGCGACTTGATACACCTGGCCGGAACTGGGTCTTTGATCCGCCGGTCGGAGGCTGATGAATTGTGTGTGTCTTCTCACATTGTTACTTCAAATCCCATTCGTATCTGCCGCGGTTGACCGTACAGCGTGTTGTCGG
>JBBDYD010000194.1:0-66936 GCA_040901865.1 Bacteroidota bacterium
GCTACCTTGACATGGTAGAGGTCATAGGTTCGAGTCCTATAGAGCCCACCAGCAAGGCTTGACACAACGCTCGGTGATCGAGAGAAATATCTCGACGAACCCGATCAATCGGACAGCGGTCCGATTTTTTTTATTCTCGACAATGAATATGATTCAAATAACACTTCCGGATGGGTCTCGCAAAGAATTCGAGCGCGGAACCACAGGCCTCGAGATTGCTCGCGGGATCAGTCAGGGTCTGGCGAAAGAGGCCCTTGCAGCGGATGTCAACGGCGAGGTGTGGGACCTGAACCGGCCGATCACCGACGATGCGAGTTTGAAGATTCTGAAATGGGCTGACGATGGTGGAAAGTTCGCTTACTGGCATAGTTCCGCCCATCTGATGGCGGAGGCGATCGAGTCGTTGTTTCCTGGAACACGGTTCGGAATCGGCCCCCCGATCGAAGCAGGGTACTATTACGATATCGATCTTGGCGATCACTCACTCACCCAGGATGATCTGGCAAAGATCGAAAAAAAAATGGGGGAACTTGCGGGGCGTGACGTGCCCTATCTGCGGGAAGAAAAAACATGGGAGGAAGCCGTTGCGTACTTCCGCAAGAAGGGTGACCCTTACAAATTGGAATTGCTGGATGAGCTCAAGGGTCAAACCATAACGTTTTATCATCAGGGTAATTTTACCGATCTCTGTTACGGGCCTCACATTCCTTCAACAGGGAGGATCAAGGCGATCAAGCTCCTAAGCGTTGCCGGGGCGTATTGGCGCGGAAGCGAAAAGAACAAGATGCTTCAGCGTATCTACGGCGTCACGTTTCCGACGAGCAAGGAGCTGGACGAACACCTCTTTCGGCTCGAAGAGGCGAAGAGGCGGGATCATAGGAAGCTTGGACAGGAACTCGAACTTTTCTTCCTGACGCCGAAGGTCGGAGGCGGACTCCCCCTCTGGCTGCCCAAAGGGACTATTGTGCGCGAGACATTGGAGCAGTTTCTTCGCGAGGAACAGCGCAAACGAGGGTATCTGCCGGTCGTCACGCCACATATCGGCAGTATCGAGCTTTACAAGACGAGCGGACACTATCCCTATTACAAGGAGAGCCAGTTCACTCCGATTCAGATCGACGATGAAATGTATCTCCTCAAGCCGATGAACTGCCCGCACCACTTTCAGATCTACGCTTCGAGGCCAAGAAGCTATCGGGATCTGCCGATTCGGTTGGCGGAATTCGGCACTGTGTATCGGTACGAACAATCAGGAGAATTGAACGGACTTATTCGCGTACGTTCGTTTACAGTTGACGACTCACACATGTTCGTGAGACAGGATCAGCTTAAGGCGGAACTGATCGGCGTTATAGAGCTCATCAAACACGTTTTCTCCACACTTGGATTTCACGATTTCAGAACACGGCTTTCGTTCAGAGATCCGAAGAACAAGGAGAAATTCGGAGGGGAGGATGCATTGTGGGACCAGGCTGAAAAGGAGATTCTGGAGGTGGCCCTGGAAACGGGCCTTGACCATTTTATCGGAAGAGGAGAAGCGGCATTTTACGGGCCGAAGATCGATTTCATGGTTCGCGACGTTCTTGGGCGTACATGGCAATTGGGAACGGTTCAAGTCGATTACGTCATGCCCGAGCGTTTTGATCTCGAGTATACAGGCTCAGACGGTCAAAAACACAGGCCGGTCGTGATTCACCGGGCTCCTTTCGGTTCCCTGGAGAGGTTCATCGGGATCATGATTGAGCATTTTGCGGGAGAGTTCCCTCTCTGGCTTGCTCCGGTTCAAGCCGTCGTTCTTCCGATTGCGGACGAATATCTCGGTTATGCCGGGTCCGTGGCAGCACGATGTCGGGAAGCAGGGATCAGAGTTGAACTCGACGAACGCAATGAAAAAATCGGCTACAAAATTCGCGATTGGGAATTGAAAAAAATTCCGTATATGGTGGTTGTGGGGGAAAAGGAACGTTCCGCCAACACCATTTCTGTTCGCCAGCATAAAAAGGGAGATTTGGGGTCGACAGACCTCGATGGTTTTCTCAAACGAGTTGTTGAGACAATCAGAACAAAATCACTGACATTGTAGGAGTCGAGCCTATCAAACAACAGCGAGCGCGTGTAAACACAGAAATCCGGGCCCCAAAAGTGCGGGTCATCGGTGACGATGGTCAGCAACTGGGTATCATGCTTACACAGGAAGCGATCCGGCGGGCGACGAATGAGTCCCTGGATTTGATTGAAATCGTTCCCAATGCGGATCCGCCAGTTTGCAAGATCATGGATTTCGGAAAGTACAAATATGAGCTCTCGAAAAAGGAGAAGCTGCAAAAGAAGCACCAACATGTCACCCAGGTCAAGGAAATCCGTTTTCACCCGAATACGGATACTCATGATTTCGAATTCAAAGTGAAGCATGCACGGTCGTTTCTTGAAGAAGGCGACAAAGTGAAAGCAACGGTCGTGTTCCGCGGGCGTCAATTCGCTTATCAGGACCAAGGCAGGGAAATGCTCGAGCGGTTTACGGAGCGAATTTCGGATCTCGCGAAAGTCGAGCAGGCACCAAAAATGGAGGGAAGGCAAATGATTGCATTCTATATTGCGGACAAGAGCCGAAAGAAGAGCGCTGAAAAGGAAAAACAGCCGAAATCACCCAAGTCCCCAGAAAAGGAAGCGTAACTCATGCCAAAAATGAAAACCCGGCGAAATGCCAAAAAACACTTTCGGCTCACGGCCACGGGAAAGGTAAAACGGCACAAATCCCTCCGGAGACATATTTTGACCTCGAAGTCGAAGAAACGGAAACGACACCTGAGAAAATCGGGCCTCGTGCACAAGTCGGAAGCATACAAGATAAAAAGATTCTTATCAGCGTAAAGGAAAGGAATTCAGAATAATGCCACGCTCTCAAAACAAGGTAGCATCGCATCGCCGGCGGAAGAAGATTCTTGAGCAGGCGAAGGGGTATTGGGGTGGACGAAGCAAGGTCTACACCATCGCAAAGAACCACGTCGAAAAGGCATTGACCCATGCTTATCGGCACCGGAAGACGAAGAAACGAGAATATCGCGGACTGTGGATTACCCGCATCAATGCCGCGGCACGGCTGAACGGAACGACATATTCCCGCCTTATGACCGGTTTGGATAAGAAGCAAGTCATGATTAACAGGAAAGTGCTTGCCGACCTTGCCGTGAACCATCCGACCGCCTTTTCGGAAGTTGTAAAGTTCGCTTCCGCTTCCTGATTCAATCGTTGAAAGCGTCCCGGCGGCTCTGCCGCCGGGATTGTTCCCGCTCCCGTAACGGCGCTATCCTCAAGGCAACCCATGGTCGAGAAAATCCGTCATATCAAAGAACAGTTTGAGGCAGACTTGAAGGGCGTCGAGGGGCCCGCCGATCTCGAAGCCCTGAGGATCAAATACCTCTCGCGCAAGGGCTTGATTGCGCAACTGTTCGATCAATTAAAGGCCGTGGCTCCGCCCGACCGTCCGCCATTAGGCAGATCTTTGAATGAACTGCGCGCGTTTGTCCAAAACCTCTTCGAAAGCAAAAGCTCTTCTGCCGTTGCCGGCGGCCACACTTCTGGTATCGATCGTTCGTTACCCGGCCGCCCGCGCCCAGTCGGCACCAAACATCCCCTGACGCAGACCATCGAAGAATTAAAGCGGATCTTCGCGGGGATGGGATTCGGCGTGGCGGTGGGACCGGATATCGAGGACGAATATCACAACTTCACAGCGTTGAATTTTCCCCCAGAACATCCCGCGCGGGACATGCAGGATACATTTTTCATCTCGAAGAACATCCTGTTGCGTACCCACACTTCGCCTGTCCAGATTCGGGTCATGAAAAGCCGGAAGCCGCCGGTGCGGGTGATCATGCCCGGCCGCGTGTATCGGAATGAAGCAGTGAGCGCCCGGAGTCATGTGTTGTTCCATCAACTCGAAGGGCTTTATGTCGACCGGCACGTGACGATGAGCGAGCTCAAAGGGACGCTTGTCTCATTCGCTCACCAGTACTACGGAAGTTCGGTTAAATATAAGTTCCGGCCCACCTTTTTCCCTTTCACCGAGCCGAGCGCCGACATGTACATCTCGTGCATTATCTGCAACCAAAAGGGATGTGCGATCTGCAAATATAACGGATGGCTCGAGATTCTCGGATCCGGTATGGTGCATCCAAATGTCCTGAAACACGGCGGGTGCGACCCCGAGAAGTATTCGGGTTTTGCATTCGGCATGGGCATAGAGCGGATGGCCCTCTTGCGTTACGGTATTGACGACATTCGATTGTATTTTGAGAATGATCTTCGGTTTTTGAAACAATTCTAACGCTCCTTCATGAAAATTTCTCATCAGTGGCTCAGGACTCTTGTTCCGGTGATGCTCTCTCCGGAGAAACTTGCCGAGGGCCTTTCCATGCTCGGCCTGGAGATTGAGCGGTTTGAGGACCAGGGAAAACGGCTTGACGGGTTTGTCGTTGGTGAAGTACGCTCGGTGGAGAAACATCCGAATGCGGACAAGCTTACTGTATGCCAGGTTGCCGTCGGTACACAAACGCTCCAAGTTGTCTGTGGTGCCCCGAATGTTGCCTCCGGCCAGAAAGTCGTAGTCGGACTGGAAGGAGCGACGGTGCCCAGAGACCAACACGCGACTGGTGGACCTCCGTTTGTGTTAAGGAGGGCGAAGATTCGCGGTGTCGAATCCCAGGGTATGATTTGCTCTGAGTATGAACTGGAGATGGGCGATGATCGGAACGGCATCATGATCCTGCATTCCTCGGCAAAGCCGGGAACGCCGCATGCGCGGCATTTTGGGAGAAGCGATGTTATCTATGACGTTGAAATCACCGCAAACAGGGGAGATTGGCTGAGCCACATGGGGGTTGCGCGAGAGGTGGCCGCATTGACCGGCAAGAAGGCCGCTATTCCAGCAGTGAAGCTCCGCGAAAGCCGCGAGCATGTTTCAAAGCATGCGAGCGTGATTCTTGGAGACAAGCATGGCTGTCAGCGGTATGTGGCTTTGGTGTTTCGCAATGTCCGTATCGGACCGTCTCCGATGTGGTTGCAGAATAGGCTGATGTCCGTCGGCGTTCGGCCGATCAATAACGTTGTCGACGCGACCAACTCGGTCATGCTGGAAACCGGGCAACCCCTTCATGCATTTGACAACGACAAAGTAGGCGGCCACTCGATCGTTGTACGGGGAGCGAAGGATGGAGAAGCATTTACGACGTTGGACGGGAAAACACGGACTTTGAAGGCCGGGTCTCTTTTGATTTGTGACAATCAAAGGCCCATTGCCATTGCAGGGATCATGGGCGGATTAAACTCTGAAATCAGCGACGTGACGACGAATGTCCTGCTTGAAAGCGCGTGGTTCGATCCGGTGAGCATTCGCCGTACGTCCCGGTATCTTGGACTTTCGACGGACGCATCACAGCGGTTCGAGCGGTCCGTGGATATTGACACTTGCCTGTATGCCGCTCAACGGGCAGGGGGGCTATTTCAGGAATTGACCGGGGCAGAGGTGCTGAAGGGAGCCATTGATGTCTATCCGAAAAAAAGAAAGCAGACCCTGCTGAAAGCGAGAATTTCGAAGATCAACGCGATCCTCGGTACGAATCTCTCCGTCACAAGGGTCTCGGCACTTCTGGGTCGTCTTGGACTCGAGGTACAAAGCTCGACGGCAGATTCTGTGTCTTTGCGCATTCCTTCGTATCGGCGTGATTTGATCCAGGAAATCGATCTCGTGGAAGAGGTTGCCCGAATGTATGGATACAATAACATTGACACAGAGACTTCAGCACGGATTGGGTATGCCGCCCGGGCTGATGCAGGTCCCGAAGATGACGTACGAAACTTTCTTGTTGGTGGCGGATTCAATGAGATAGTTGTCAACAGCTTGCAGAAGCGAAGCCTCGCACTTTTGGGCGAAGAACAACCGGTTGAGGTATTGAATCCGGTCAGCGTGGACATGGAAATGCTCCGGACGAGTCTGATCCCGGGAGCATTGGAGGTGTTGGAGCATAATTTCAATCGGGGGGCAAAGGGCATGCGACTCTTCGAATGCGGAAAAGTCTTTTGGCGAGTGGCAGGCGGGAGTGAAGATGCCCTGGAAGATTACAAGGAGGAACAGCGGTTGCTGCTTGTTCTTACGGGCGACCACTTCAACCGGCATCACAGTGAAAAGCAAAGAAAATACGATATCCTCGACCTGAAAGGAGAGGTTGAAGGATTGCTTGCCAAGTTTTTTCTTGACAAATGTCGGTTAATTCCCTATGATAACGGCAAACCTTTAAGTGTCGATAACATTTCCATTGAAATTCAAGGCACTTACGCTGGTTTTCTTGGAAGATTAAGAAAGGAGATTGGTGCTAAGTTCGGGATTGAGGAAGAAGTATTGGTCGCCGAATTGAGCGTGGATGTCCTTTCTTCTTTTTGGAATAAGGACCGGAAGTTTCGATCACTGAATCGTTTTCCAAGTGTCACAAGGGACTTGGCATTTGTCGTTGCCGCGAATGTCCCTCAAGGGAATGTGGAACAAGCTATCCGCGAAGCAGGCGGCGAGTTGCTAAGTGGTGTTTTCCTTTTTGATCTCTATTCAGGGGAACAGGTGGGAGTTGGAAACAAGAGTCTCGCCTACGCCCTTGAGTTTCAACCGGCTGATCGGACGTTGACTGACGAAGAGGTCAACGGAATTGTTTCAAAGATTATCCGTCATGTGCAATCTGCCTGCGGTGCCAGCGTCCGCGGGTGATGAAGGAGATCACAGAAGGAGACGTATCGGTGCAAGAGTCACATGTGGAACCTGAAGTGACGAATGACAAAGAGATCGACCAGCTCGAGGGCTCTCTCCAGAAGTTGTGGGAGAAGGCACGACGGCTTTCGGACATCCTGCTGCGTCTCAAAGAGGAGAACGAATCGCTTCGCCGGCGACTCGAAGAAGTTGAGCAGAAGGAGCATCGTTTGACTAGTGAGCTGAAGGGCCGTGAGCAGGAAATCCTGAAGCTTCAATCGAACGGTTCGGGTATGTTTACCCATGAAGAAAAGGAGGCACTTGTAAATAAGATCAGGGACCTCATTGCAAAACTCAACGCACGATTATGAATTCCTTGATCTTTGTTTTGATTCGGCGTATGAACATTCCAGTCAGGTAAAGGTTACGAACAATTAACTACGTAATGAACGGTAAGAGCATCAAGGTTAAGATTTTCGGGTCAGAGTATCCGCTGAAGGGCGAGAACGAGGATCTGACAAAACGCATAGCGTCCTATGTGGATGCCATGCTGACACGGATCCACGACAAGATCCCTGAACAGCCACCGCTTACCGTGGCAGTGTTGTCCGCTCTCAATATCACGGAAGATTTGATGAAAGAGCGGGAGCAGCATCAGGAAGCCGTCATGCATGTGCAAACGGAGATTGTAAAACTGAACAACTATCTCGATAATTGCCTTGATGCCGTGGGGGACACTGTAACGTAATTCGATACAGATTGGTTTGTTCTTTTCCATAGGAGCGGAGACCTATGAACAATGTCGACCGCACCGTCAGCCGTAATCAAGACTATTAAAGAACCTTACAAGTAACTTTAATAGGGAGCTTGACTCATAAGCGCAGAGCGCATGCCACGCGTATCCCAGCGACGACCCCGACATCGTCGGGCGAGCGGGAGTGGAAGTGTGAAGTGCTTAGGCAGGCACCCACCGTGTTTGAAGAGAGGTTCTTCGAATACAATTGATTTGGTTGGCGAGTGCGGCTTTGTTTTGTACGCAAGACGGTCTGACGAAGGAGTGATTATGGAACTGTACCTCTTAATCCCGCTGGCGGTTGCTGTTGCCGGGACGGCGTTCTTTGCCGGATGGTACGTGAATGTTCGCAGCGGGCGGAACAGAATTAGTAGTGCCGGGGAACGCGCAAAACGGATTGTGGAGGATGCCGAACGGGATGTGGCGTCCCTGAAGCGGGAAAAACTTTTGGAAGTGAAGGACGAGTGGTATAAAAAGAAGAAGGAATTCGATTCCGAGGCACAGTCGAAGCGGAATAAACATCAGGCGTTCGAGAAGCAACTCGAGAGCAGGGAAGAGAATGTCGATCGAAAACTGGATTTGCTGAATAAGAAGGAATCTTCTCTTCAAACGCTGGACCGGGAGCTGGGGGACAGGAAGAAACGGTTGGAGGAGAAGGAACAGGAATCTCGCAACCTGCTTGAGGAGCAGAATCAACGCCTCGAGCGTATTGCGGGGCTTTCACGCGATGACGCCAAGAAGCAACTGATGGATAATCTCCTGGATACCGTCAAAACGGAAGCGGCGGCGACATTGAAGGAAATCAGGGATCGCACGAAGGAAGAAGCCCGAAGAGAAGCACAGAAGATCATCATTCAGGCCATTCAAAGAACCTCCGCCGATCATACCGTTGAGACCACGGTGAGTGCCTTGGTGCTCGAAAGCGATGAAATGAAAGGGCGTATCATCGGCAGGGAGGGACGAAATATCAGGGCGTTTGAAGCAGCAACCGGAGTGGATGTGATCGTTGACGACACGCCGGAAGCGGTCATCCTCTCGGGATTCGACCCCTTCCGGCGGGAGGTAGCCAGAGTTTCCCTCGAGCGCCTCATCGCTGACGGCAGAATCCATCCTGCGCGCATCGAGGAAATTGTGGAGAAAGTTAAGAAGGAACTCGAG
This sequence comes from Bacteroidota bacterium, assembly GCA_040901865.1. Taxonomy (GTDB): domain Bacteria; phylum Bacteroidota; class Ignavibacteria; order UBA10030; family UBA10030; genus JBBDYD01. The sequence continues at coordinate 8,685 of JBBDYD010000194.1, forward strand.
GAGGAAGTTCTGCGGCTTGGGGAGAACACCCTGCTAGAGGTGGGCTTGCATGGAGCCCATGCAGAAGTGTGCAAGCACATTGGCAAAATGAAATACCGTTCGAGCTACGGGCAGAACCTGCTCCAGCACAGCATCGAAGTGGCGTATCTCATGGGTATCATGGCAGCGGAGTTGCATCTCGATTCTATGATGGCAAAACGCGCTGGGCTGCTCCATGATATTGGAAAGACGGTGGATAAGAGCGTTGAGGGTCCCCATGCCTTGATCGGATATGAACTTTGCCGGAAGTATAACGAGCATCCGATCGTTTGTAATGCAGTTGGTTCCCACCACGAGGATATTCCCATGGAGCATCCGATCGCCTCGCTGGTGCAGGCGGCTGATGCCATTAGCGGCGCACGCCCCGGGGCGCGTCGGGAATCCGTGGAGGGCTATGTCAAACGGCTGGAAAAACTCGAGCATGTTGCAAAATCATTTCCTGGCGTGCTGACGTCTTACGCAATTCAGGCAGGGCGCGAAGTCAGGGTCATCGTCAGCCACGAGGCGCTCGATGATGCAAAGGCAGATCAGTTGTCCCATGATATTGCCAACAAGATTCAACAGGAAATGGAGTATCCCGGACAAATCAAAGTGACGGTGATTCGCGAGTTCCGTTCCGTTGCCTATGCCAAGTAAGAAGTACCGCACCAGGCGATTCTCACCAGACAACCTTTGTTCAGTCGGCATAACAGGTGGGATCGGGAGCGGTAAAAGTACCGTATGCCGCCTCCTCGAAGAACAGGGATATCCCGTCCTCTCCGCAGACCCGCTTGCCATTGAAATCGAAGAAACGGACCCGGTCGTCATCACAAGAATCAAAGCATTGCTGGGCAGCGAGGCCTATGATTCCAAGGGATCCCTGAACCGTTCATACGTCGCCGGACGCATCTTCTCCAGCAGGGGTCTTCAGAAATCAATCGAGGCCGTTGTTCATCCTGCAGTGTTCCGTGAATTGCGACGAAGAGCCGCGGACCTCTCAAAAGCCGGCGAGCCCCTGGTTGTAATCGAAGCCGCTCTGATTTTTGAGTCTGGCATGCACGAGGCTCTCGATTTCGTGGTGGTGGTGGATGCCGAGGAGGTCATTCGGATTGCTCGCGTGATGGACCGTGACGGCATTTCTGCCGCTGAAGTGCGAAAACGCATGACCGCTCAATGGCCAATGGAGCGGAAAATACGGCTTGCCGATTTCGTGATCGGCAATAACGGAAGCAGGGAAGAACTCCAACAGCGGGTTCAACTTCTCACGACCATGATCGACCAGTTCGTTTAAAGGACGCACCGATGCCTTCGCTGACGGAACAGGAACACAACCTCTTCTTCCAGACCTACAAACGCCTGCCTCTGGATATCGTTCAGGGAGAAGGGTGCATTCTGACAGATCGAAACGGAAAACAGTACCTCGATTTTTTCGGCGGACTTGCGGTCAACGCCCTCGGCTACCGGCACCCCCGAATCCTCGAAGCGATACGAGTCCAGTCGGAACGCTACATCCATCTCTCAAACTTTTTTATCCAGGAACCCCAGGTTCGGCTGGCGGAGAAACTTATTGCCGCTTCAGGGTTTAAGAAATTGTTTCTCACGAACAGCGGGACAGAAGCTGTGGAAGGGGCCATCAAACTGGCTAGAAAATGGGGAAAGGGTAAAGGCAAGAGTACCCTTTACGGACTCTCGAACTCGTTTCACGGACGCACCATGGGCGCTCTCTCCCTCACAGAGCGGGCAAAATACCGGGAGGGATATGAACCGTTTCTTCCGAACACGGATCATATTCGCTTTAATGATGTTGAGGATCTACGGGCGAAAATCAACGCACAAACTCTCGGAGTGATTCTGGAAGCGATCCAGGGCGAGGGCGGTGTGAATATCGTGAGTCAGGAGTTCTGTGAGGAGCTCAAGGCTCTCAGGCAGCGCCACGGATTTCTAATCATTGCCGACGAGATCCAGTCTGGGATTGGCCGCACGGGAAAGTTCTTCGGATTTCAGCACATTGGGTTGAATCCGGATATTGTAGTTGTTGCAAAAGCGATCGGGGGCGGACTGCCCCTTGGGGCATTTCTTGGAACGGAGGCAACTGCAGGGGCTTTAACGTACGGGGTGCATGGTACGACTTTTGGGGGAAACCCTGTTGCCTGTGCAGCCGGCGTTGTGGTGCTTGAGGAAGTCGTCGAAAAAGGGCTTATGCAACGAGCACAGGAAATAGGAGAGCGGCTTCGTAAAGCCTTCACAGAAATGAAGTCTCATTATCCCGAACGTATCAGGGATGTTCGCGGATACGGATGCATGATGGGGGTGGAACTTGCGGGGGATGGCCAGCCCATCGCTGACGAGTTGATGAACCAGGGTGTACTGGTGAATTGCACGAATACGAAAGTGCTCAGGTTCCTGCCGCCGTACATTGCAACGGATGAACAATGCGATATCGTCGCGGCGAAGCTTGCGGTGGTTTTCGACGGCGCATGAAGGGAATACGCTCTCACTGTTCAAACCGGCGTCTTGTTTAGGCGCCGTTTTTTTTGTACCTTATCATCGTGCGAGAGTTAGCCCATATCGAGGGAAAACCCCGTTCTCATTGCGGAGTTTTTGGGATCTTCGGGCATCCTGAGGCAGCCGTCATGGCCTATTACGGTCTCCACGCCCTCCAACACCGCGGCCAGGAGGCTTCGGGAATCGTCACAAGAGAGTTCATCCCCGAAAGACAGAAAACCCGCTTCAATTCCCACCGGGCCACCGGCCTTGTTACCGACGTCTTCAAGGACGAGAAACTTCTAAAACTTGCCTTGCGTGGTAGTGCCGCCATTGGGCACAATCGGTACTCTACAACCGGCGCAGCAGACAACAAGGCCAACATCCAGCCCTTCATTGTCAATTATCGTTCCGGGAACCTCGCCCTCGGCCACAATGGAAACCTTACGAACTTCAATTCGTTGCGTGATCAGCTCCAGGCCGACGGAACAATATTCCAGTCGACATCCGACAGCGAAATCATTCTCCACCTGGCCGCACGAAGCCGCCACACAGACCAGGTCCTGCAGGTCAAAGATGCCCTCGACCTTGTGGAAGGTGCATACTCACTTGTAATCCTGACGGATGACGCGCTCATCGCCGCACGCGATCCCCATGGATTCCGGCCTCTGGCGTTTGGAAGGCTGGGAGACGCGTTTGTCGTGGCCTCGGAAACCTGCGCGTTCGATATCCTGGGGGCCGAATATATCCGGGACGTCGCACCTGGCGAAATACTCGTCATCGATCAGAAAGCAGTGGAATCCGGCCGGACGCGATCGCTCTGGAGTTCGAGAAAATCCGTCCAGACCCACCATTGTATTTTCGAGTTTGTCTACTTTTCCCGGCCCGACAGTCGGATCTTTGGTGAGAATGTGGACAAGGTTCGGAGGAAACTCGGGAAACTGCTGGCAGAAGAGTCCCCGGTGACAAGTAATGATTCGGATGAAAAGGTGGTGGTAATCAGTGTTCCGGATTCCAGCAACACGGCCACTCTCGGATTTGTCCATGAAAGCGAACGGCAGGGAATCAACGCAAGACTGGAGATCGGACTGATCCGGAGTCATTACGTGGGCCGTACCTTTATCCAGCCCGACCAGAACAGCCGGGAAATTAAAGTGAAAACAAAGTTCAATACCGTCAAGGGTGTGTTAAAGGACAAGAAGGTCGTTATTGTTGATGATTCCATTGTGCGGGGAACCACGTCGAAACAACTGGTAAAACTTGTTCGCGAGGCAGGCCCGAAAGAAATCCACTTCAGGATCACGTCTCCCCAGATCAAGTATCCATGCTACTATGGCATGGATTTCCCAAGCAAAGAAGAGCTCATCGCAAACCGGCTGCAGGGCGATCTTGAGGAAATCCGTAAAGAGCTTGGCGTCGACAGTATCGCGTATTTGTCCCTTGAGAAACTCCTCGAGGCCGCGCCGAAAGACGGCGGGCGCCACTACTGCACCGCCTGTTTCAGCGGTTCTTACCCTGTCCCTATCGACCGCACTGCGACAAAGGACGCGAACGACGCGTGATGGCGGAGCGAGTCTGGACGACTTCAAACATCCTGAGTTGCTCACGGGTCGCACTTCTTGGCCCGCTCGCGTATTGCCTGTTTGGCGAGTTTGAGCACAACCGGCTGTGGGCGGCAGCGATCCTTATTGTCGGTGCCCTGACGGACTTCCTGGACGGCTATTTTGCCAGACGGTTCCACGCAGTGTCTGAATTGGGCAAGATCATTGACCCGCTGGCTGATAAAGTCGCTGTTGCCGTCATCGCCGTGTTCCTTGTAATCCTTGGGGCCATTCCGATGTGGTATGTGGCCCTCGCCCTTGTCCGCGATGGTCTGATTGTTGCCGGCGGTTTGTACATTCGAAAAAAGAAGAGTATCATCGCGCAGTCAAACATGGCAGGCAAACTGGCCGTGAGTTTCATCGCGCTCTTCCTTCTGCTCTCAGTTGTGCAGGCGGAATCGTTGGAAGGATTTCGCCTCTTCGTTCAATGGCTGAGCGTGTTCATGATGATTGTATCATTTGGGATTTACGGACAACGCCTGTTTATCGGACGTGCCGTTGATCGGAGGGCGTGAGGATTCATGGATTCGGTGATCAAGAGGCTGGCCAACGGACTTGCACGAACCCGGGAATCTCTTGTCGCCCGCTTGCAGCGTCTTGTTCTTGCGAAGGGTACGATTGACGAGGATGTTCTTGCACAGGTCGAGGAAACACTTTTGGCCGGTGATGTCGGTGTGTTGACGACGAATACTCTTCTGGAAAACATGAAGCGGAGAGTGCGCGACGAAGGATATACCGCGAGCTCTGAGTTGCTTTCCCTCATCAAAGATGAAATAACTCGATTACTTCGGCCGAACGAAACAGGGGAAGGCGGACTGGTCATTCCCGCGCAACCTCGCCCGTTTGTCATTCTGATTGTTGGGATCAACGGAGCAGGGAAGACGACGACCGTGGGGAAACTCGCGTACCAGTTTCGCCAGGAAGGGCACGCTGTTCTCATCGGGGCTGCCGACACATTCCGCGCAGCAGCGAACGAGCAACTAGGGGTATGGGCCGAAAGGGCGGGGGTTGTGATGGTTCAGCAACGGCAAGGAGCGGACCCGGGCTCGGTTGCCTATGACGCCGTCAGCTCGGCCGTGGCACAACAATCGGATGTGGTCCTGATCGACACAGCTGGCCGCCTTCATACAAAGTCAAATCTCATGGAAGAGCTCGCAAAGATCCGCAGGGTTATCGAAAAGCGACTCCCCGGCGCCCCCCATGAGGTTCTTCTCGTGCTTGATGCGGGCGGTGGGCAGAACGGACTTCAGCAGGTGCGCCAATTCTCAGAAGCAGCCGAAGTCACGGGCCTGATTCTGACGAAATTGGACGGGACAGCCAAGGGCGGAATCATCCTTGCCGCATGTAATGAATTCAAACTTCCGGTGCGATACATCGGGGTTGGCGAGGGGATCGATGATCTTCAGCCGTTCCAGCAGGCGACGTTTGTTGATGCACTGTTTTCCTCCCCCTCCATGTCGGAGAACTTCGAGTCATGAAGATTACATTCTCGCCGTATGATTTGAAACTAAGGCATACGTTTACGATTGCACGGAGTTCACGCGATGTGTCACCCATCGTTCTCCTGGAACTAGAACACGATGGAATTGTCGGCTACGGGGAGGCAGCCCCGACGAGGCGGTACGGTGAAACGATCGAGACAGTGATGGGGTTTCTGAAGGCACTGAATCTCTCTAAGTTCGAATCCCCGTTTCAGCTTGAGAGCATTCTTGAATATGTTGAAAATGCTTCGCCCGGCAGCGCTTCTGCGAAAGCTGCCGTTGATATCGCGCTCCATGATTGGATCGGCAAGAAACTCAATGTTCCCCTGTATCGTTACTGGGGGTTGGACAAAGCGAAAGCACCCGTGACGTCATTTACGATCGGTATCGACAGCCCGGAGATGATAGCCCAAAAAGTGCAGGAGGCGATGGAATATCCGATCCTCAAGATCAAGTTGGGCGGATCAAATGACGAGGAGATCATGAAGGCCATCCGGCGCTCGACCGACAAGACGCTGCGCGTCGATGCTAACGAAGGATGGAAAACGAAAGAGATTGCTCTGAAGAAGATCCAGTGGCTTGAGCAGGAGGGGGTTGAATTTGTCGAACAGCCAATGCCCGCAGAGGATCTTGAAGGCACCGCATGGGTTCGCGATCGCGTGAACTTGCCCCTGATTGCCGACGAGAACTCTCTTCGACTTCACGATGTTCCAAAATTGCAGGGTGCTTTTGACGGTATCAACATCAAGCTCATGAAATGCACGGGATTGCGGGAAGCGCTGAGAATGGTGGCGGTTGCGAGAGCATGTGACATGAAAATCATGACAGGATGTATGATCGAAAGCTCAGTTGCAATCTCGGCGGCGGCACAATTCTCGCCACTCATTGACTATGCGGACCTCGACGGAGCGGTGTTGACCACAAATGATCCGTTTGACGGCGTCACGATTGTTGAGGGGAAGCTCATGTTGACGGACAGACCTGGTATCGGTGTGGTGAGGAAGGTGTGAATCATGTTCTTCCGGCGGCCCACGCACCAACGATTCGAATACCTGCCGAGGTTCTATGACCCGGAAAAGGATTCTGCTGAGGAATTCAAAAGGAAGTTTAAACGGGAGCGCAGTTTGCATCGCCGGAAATCCAGGCCAATTCTCTGGTGGCTTGTGGTGATCGCTCTTGCCGTTTACGCGTATCTTTATCTAGCGGGAGTTATTCGCTGATGGCGTCGAAGATTCATATTTTACAGAGCGAGCTTGCGAACAAAATCGCTGCCGGCGAAGTTGTCCAACGCCCTGCATCAGCGGTGAAGGAGCTTGTGGAGAACTCTCTTGACGCCGGTGCGCGTTCCATTACGGTGATTATTCAGGACGCAGGCAAAGCCCTCCTTCAGGTTGTGGACGACGGGGAAGGAATGTCACACGAGGATGCCTTGCTTGCGTTCAAGCGACATGCCACAAGCAAGATCAGGACGTCGGAAGATCTTGAGCGCATTACCACGTTGGGATTCAGGGGAGAAGCTCTCGCCTCAGTCGGAGCGATCGCGCAGGTGGAGCTCAGGACGAAGACGGAAGAGGAGGACGCGGGAACTTTGGTGCGGGTCGATGGCGACGATGTCAAAGAGGTTACGCGGGTCGCCTGCGAGAAGGGAACTTCTGTCACTGTCCGAAATCTTTTCTACAACACGCCGGGACGGAGAAATTTTCTCAAGTCGCAACAGACGGAACGGAAAAACACGACAGATGTCGTCACGAGAATGGCGCTCTCCTTTCCGGAAGTATCCTGGCGCTATATCAGTGATGACGAACCCATGTTGACCCTCGCACCGGCTTCCTTCGAGGATCGTGTGCGGGATATCGTGGGGAAGAAACAGTTCGAACAACTGGTTCGCGTGAAGGAAACAACCGAATACCTGAGTATTGACGGATTCATCGGGCGGCCTGATTTCATTCGAAAAAACCGGACGGAACAATTCCTCTTCCTCAATCGCCGGTTCATCGTCAACAGGGCAATCAACCATGCGGTGTTTCAGGCGTACGAACACCTCCTCGTCAAAGGAGCATTCCCGTTTTTTGTTCTGAATCTGAGCGTTGATCCTCACAACGTCGATGTCAATGTCCATCCCTCGAAGATGGAAGTAAAGTTTGAAAATGAATCGAACATCTACAGGTTCGTCCTCTCGGTGGTTAAGCGAACTTTGACAGCGAATGACCTGGTGCCGAACATGGAGATGGTATCCAGGGATTCCTCAGGAATGCCGGATGCCCGGCTGAAGTTCGGCGGGGTTGGTCCTATCAGCCCGCAGGAAGTGATGGGCATTCCCGGCCAGTTCGATCTCGACCAGCTCTTTCGGCGCAATCGTCTGTCAGGCGAAGGTGTTGCAGTCGACTCTTTTGCCCCCGTGCTTCAACGCGAACGACAGGATCGTGTCTTCCCGCAGGAAACGGCTCTCAATGCTCCCCAGGAAGGGCGCGCTATCTGGCAGGTGCACAACAAGTACATCCTTTCGCAAATCAAGACCGGGATTATGATTGTGGATCAGCATGTGGCCCATGAACGAATCCTCTATGAGCGTGTACTTGCGAATTTCGAAAACAATCTTCCGTCGTCGCAACAGCTGTTATTTCCACAAACCGTGGAATTGACGCCGGGCGATTATTCGCTGGCTCTGGATCTTCTGCCGCACATGGAGACTCTTGGTTTTGTTTTGAAGCCGTTTGGCAAGAATACCGTTGTGATCGAAGGAATCCCTGCCGATGTACGAATAGGCAGTGAACGGAAAATTCTTCAGGAACTGCTGGATGAATTCAGAAATAACGAGCACAACGCGACCATGGACGCGAGGGATAATCTGGCAAAGTCATTTGCATGCAAAGCCGCCGTCAAGGCGGGGGATCGGCTCACATCGCAGGAGATGATCAGCTTGATCGATCAATTGTTTTTGACTACCATGCCATACGTCTGCCCCCACGGGAGGCCTGTGGTGATAAAGATTTCGATAGATGAACTCGACAAGCGGTTTGGCAGAACCTGACCATTCTGAACGAGGCTGATGATGCACACTGATCCAAACAAACTCAGGGAATCACGAAAGCGCTGGGAAGAGCGTGTTCAGCGCGGCGGAAGCCAGCGCGGAATAAAGTTCACGACTGTGAGCGGAGCACCCATTGAATTGCTCTATGGTCCTGAAGATGTGCAGGACGCAGATTTTATTCGGGAGGTCGGATTCCCCGGGGAGTTTCCCTTCACGCGGGGAATTCACTCAAGTATGTACAGAGGAAAACTCTGGACCATGCGCCAATTTGCCGGATTTGGAACGCCGGAAGATACAAACGAGCGCTATCACTATCTGCTCGACCACGGACAAACCGGTCTCTCCGTTGCGTTTGACCTCCCCACACTGATGGGGCGCGATGCCGACGATCCCCATGCCCGGGGAGAGGTCGGAATCTGCGGAGTTTCGGTGAGTTCGCTGGCGGATATGGAAGTGCTTTTCAAAGGGATTAACCTGGGGGACATTTCAACCTCCATGACAATCAACGCCCCGGCAGCGATGATGATGGCCTTTTATCTCGCCGTAGCGGAAAAACAGGGAGTCGATTTTCGCAACCTGCGTGGGACTATCCAAGCCGACATTCTCAAGGAGTACATCGCACAGAAAGAGTGGATCTATCCCCCCGAACCGTCCATGAAACTCATCATCGATATGTTTGAGTTTCTGGGAACGGAAGCGCCGCAATGGAATCCGGTGTCCGTGAGTGGCTATCACATCCGTGAGGCTGGTTCAACATCGGTCCAGGAACTCGCCTTCACACTGGCTGACGGCTTTGCCTATGTCGAGGCGGGAATTGCCCGCGGTCTCGACATCGATGATTTCGTTCCGCGGATATCCTTCTTCTTCAACTCGCATGTCGATTTCTTTGAGGAGATTGCAAAATTTCGGGCTGCCAGAAGGATCTGGGCAAGGCGACTGCGGGACAAATATGGGGCGAAAAACCCAAAGTCCTGGATGCTGAGATTCCACACGCAAACGGCAGGGTGCTCTTTGACCGCACAACAACCGGAAAACAACATCGTTCGTACTGCCTACCAGGCCCTCGCAGGAGTTCTTGGCGGCACCCAATCTTTGCATACCAACTCGATGGACGAGACTCTCGCACTCCCTTCCGAAAAGGCTGCCAAGATTGCTTTGAGAACACAGCAGATCCTTGCTTTTGAAACTGGAGTTACGAACACCATTGACCCGCTTGCGGGGAGTTATTTTGTCGAAGCCCTGACAACGAAAATGGAACGGGAGGCGGAACAGTATTTTGAAACGATCGATGCGCTGGGAGGAGTCATCCCTGCCATCGAAGCGGGATTCTTTCAGCGGGAAATTGCCGAAGCGGCCTACCGGTATCAACAGGAGCTGGACCGCAAGGAGAAGATCATTGTTGGTGTTAACGACTTTGTCGAGGAAGACAACCGGGTCCAGATTCCTATTTTGGAGATTTCCCCGGATGTCGAGCGCAAACAACTCAAACGAATTGGGGATGTGCGCCAGAGCCGGAACCAAAATGAAGTGAAAAAGTCCCTGGCGAAACTCACCGCAGACGCGTCGGACGGGAAGAATTTGATGCCTGCCATGCTGGAATGCACCAGGTCGTATGTTTCCCTTGGTGAAATGTGTTTTGCACTGGCGGAAATTTACGGTCTTTATGAAGAGCCGGCGGTGTTCTAAGGACATCCACAAAACGTAGAACGACGCCCGTGAAATCCATCTTCAAGCTTATTCGCCCCCGCCAGTGGGTCAAAAACCTGTTTTTGTTTGCCCCCCTCATTTTTTCCAAACACCTGTTCGAAGAAGGGTACCTGGCAACAGAAGCATTGGGGTTTGCCGTTTTTTGCCTCCTTTCCAGCGGCGTCTATGTGATCAATGACATTACCGATCGCGAGGCCGACAGACTCCATCCGCTGAAAAAAACCCGGCCTATTGCCTCCGGGCACATTTCTCCGCGCCAGGGATTTGGCATTTCGTTCGTGCTCCTTTCAGGAGCGGCTGTCGTTGCAAGCTTCTTGAACGGCCCGTTTCAGGTCGCGGCAATCTTGTACTTCGTTCTAAACGTGATGTACTCCATTCGCTTGAAGCATGTCATCCTCGTCGACGTGTTTGTTATCGCCGCAGGGTTTATGCTGAGAGTTCTCGCCGGGGCTTTCGTCATCAACGTCGAGGTCTCCCACTGGTTGGTGCTGTGTACTCTGTTCGTGTCGCTGTTTCTTGCAGTTTCAAAACGGCGGGGGGAATTGCTCCTTGTCCAGCAGTCAAACGAAGCAACCGCCCGCGAAGTGCTTCGCGAATACGACGTTGCGTTTATCGATCAAATGATCACGATCACGGCGTCGGGTATGGCGATTTCCTACGCGCTCTACACCGTGGCAGAACGCACCGTGATGATTTTCAAAACGGAAAACCTGATCTTCACCACAGTCTTTGTGTTATTCGGCATTTTTCGATATCTTTACCTCATCAAAAAGAAAGAGACGGACGACAATCCGACGTTGATTCTCCTTGGAGATCCCGTCATGGTAATGAATGTCGCCGCCTGGTTTCTCTCGTGCATTGTGATCATTTATTCGGCCGAATTGAAATCCTTCCTTCTCTAAGATGAAACTTCCCGAACCCAAATCTCCGACACGCGTTACAGGACTACGCCGGCCGGATTCCACCGTCGCGGTCGTTAAGACGTCGCCTTCCACGATTCTTGAGGACATCCAGCGGGCAATGAAACTCGCTAATGTACAGGCAGCTCTGGATCCTGCGTCCCCGACGATCCTGAAGGACAATATTTCCTGGCATTTTCCCTTTCCAGGTGCCAACACCACACCCTGGCAGCTCGAAGCGACCATCCTTGGTTTGCAGGATGCGGGGTTCAAGGATCTTGTGTGCGTCCAAAACAAGACCGTCGTAACCGACGCATTCAAAGGGGAGGACCTGAACAAGTATGTGCCGATTTTTCGGAAGTATGCGATCCCCGTTCGGTTTAACTTCAAACCGGAGGATGTGAGCTGGAAGATCTTCGCGCCAAAGACCCCGCTACTGGTTCTTGATCAAATCTATCCGGAAGGAATCCGGATTCCCGACTTGTTCCCGGGGAAAAACATTGTTCATCTGCCAACCGTGAAATGCCACATCTACACGACCACGACAGGGGCGATGAAAAATGCGTTTGGCGGACTTCTGAACACTCACCGGCACTATACGCATTCGTGGATCCATGAGACCCTCGTCGATTTGCTTGCGATTCAGCAGGAAATTCACACGGGCATTTTTGCCGTGATGGACGGAACAACGGCCGGGAACGGACCGGGTCCCAGAACCATGTTTCCTGAAGAGAAGAACGTCATTCTTGCCAGCGCGGATCAGGTAGCGATCGATGCGGTCGCCGCGAAGATGATGGGGTTTGACCCGATGAGCATCAAGTACCTCTCGCTGGCACACCAGCGCGGACTCGGATGCGCCGACCCGCGGGAAATCAAAGTTGTCGGCGAAGATGTTTCTTCGGTCAATTGGAATTTTTCTGTTGGGGATAATGGGGCCAGCCTGGTGGGGGACCTCCTGTGGTTTAGCCCTCTCAAAAGACTTCAGAACATCTTTTTCCGAACTCCCCTCGTCAATGTTTTTATTCTGGGATCGGAAATCTATCATGACTATTACCGTTGGCCTTTGAAAGATCAGCGGATCTTTCGCCGTTGGATAAAGAACTCCCCCTGGGGACATCTCTTTGCATCCTACCCTCCGGCAAACGCTCAGTAGCGTTCTCCCACTCCTTCACCGATCATCTCCCGGATGAAATCCCGTACCAAGGCGGAACTTCTGCTCCTCTCCTGCACCCTGATCTGGGGTGGAACCTTTACCGTGACCAAAACCGGACTGGAAGACGTTTCTCCGATGTTGTTTGTCGCCATTCGCTTTGTCGTTGCGACGCTTCTGTTTCTGCCGTTTGTGGCAAGCGGAATGCGGAGTATGACACGTATGACAATGAGGGGGGGGACCATCATCGGCGTTCTCCTCCTGGTCGGTTTTGTCACTCAGACGATAGGCCTTCAATACACGTCGGCGTCAAAATCAGGATTTATCACTGGATTGCTGGTGGTCTTTACACCCCTGTTTCAAATCATATTTTCGAGGCAATTACCAAAAGCAGGGAATGTGATAGGCGTGATCCTGGTGACGGCCGGCTTGTATCTCCTGACATCACCGGAGGGATCCGAGTTTAACGTGGGTGATCTCCTCACCCTGATCTGCGCGGCTTTCTTCGGACTGTATATTGTATTCCTCGATATCTATACGCGTACCGGGGACGTAAAGCAGATTGCTTTTCTGCAGTTTGGGGTAACGGCGGTGGGGTCTTTTGTCGGAGCAATGATTTTTGAAGAGACACTGTTTCGGCCAAGCGGGGACTTATTATGGGGGATTGCGTATCTTTCGCTGCTTGCGACTCTGTATACCTTGACCATCCAGACAAAGTATCAGAGGGAAACAACGCCCACAAGAGCGGCGATTATTTTCTCCGTTGAGCCGGTCTTCGCCGCTGTGATTGCCTACCTTGTATTGGGTGAAACGATAGGACTCCCGGGGGTTTTTGGGGGAGGGATCATCGTCTTGGGGCTCCTGGTTTCAGAACTCTCGGATGTTCTCTTTCATACCCGCCGTCCCGCCTCCGAACCTCGCTGACGTTACCATTTCATCCGCGTTCTCAATGAGGTGATATGTCCCTCATGGTGCTTTCCATGCCACGCGTAGAGCTGGAGAACAGTATCAAGCGTCATAATTCCGTTTTCCGGATGGTTCATTGTGCGCTTGAAATCTTCTGGACGCAAGTTCCGGAGAAACAAGACCCAGCGTGAATGGAGAGCCTCCAAGAGAGCCAGGGACATTTCAATAGGAGCTGATTTCGCTTCAAGGAGTTCAGCCCAGCGGGCTTCCTGATAGGGCTTGATTGTTGGATTGTCTTCCGTCATGGCGAGTTTGAAACGGATGTAAGCATTCAAATGACTGTCGGGAACATGATGAACCACCTGGCGAACAGTCCAGCCGCCGGGACGGTACGGTGTGTCCAATTGTTGATCCGTCAGAGTGCTGACCGCCTCTCGAAAACGTCGGGGAGTTTCCGCAATCTCGCCAATAAGCCGCGGGAATTCTGCATCCGGGAGATTCTTATCAGGCTGAAAACGGCCGATGGGATAACGTAGGTCTGAATTTTCCATGATTCACTCCTGGAAGTCGATTTTGTAAGTTAAGAAACCTTCTTCATGTAGCCAGCCGAGTTTTTCATACAAGCGTCTCGCTGGAGCGTTGTCGACAGCTGTTTCGAGTACTATTCCCCTCGCATTCGTCTGTTGAGCGTGTTTGATGCTTTGGTGAATAAGCGCTTCTGCAACTCCGTGCCCGCGTGCCACCGGAGTTACAAAAAGATCATTGAGAATCCATAGCGGCTTCATTGCCACCGAGGAGAAGCTGGGGTAGAGCTGGACAAAACCAAGGGGTTTGCTTCCTGGATCCTCGAACGCGATGTAGACGACAGAGTCACCATTCCTGAGCCGGTCCGAAAGAAACGCGCGTGCTCCCTGTAAGTCCGGCCGCTGTTTGTAAAACTGACGGTATTGGTCGAACAGGGGGACAAGAAGATCAAGAGAATCGAGCGAAGAGCGAAGGATTTTCATTTGCCTGAGAGTGGCTTTTGGATGTGATGACCACAATCCGATGCCGGTTCGAGGAGTGTGTTAAACTACACCGCTTCGGAAAGACTGCTGAAGTTGAAATCCCGCACTTTGAGAGCAGGGATCATCATAGTGGGAGTGGCGGATTCCCGGGGTGGAACGCGCTGGGATTGTGACATTGATTCCACATTTTGAAGAACTGCGGCGGGGCTTTCATTCCAACGGAAGTTCATGACCGGAAAAGCAATGACACCGTCCTCAATCCAAAAAACACCATCACGCGTGAGCCCAGTCAGCATGAGTGTTTGCGGATCGACAGAACGTATATACCAAAAGCTCGTCACCAGCAGTCCCTTCTTCGTGGATCGAATGAGATCTTGTAGCGAGCCTTTCCCTCCAGTCATCAGAGTATTGGGGGGAAAAGCCACCGGTGCCCTGCCTTGCTTCTTTGCCCAGTAGCGGGAAGTTCTGAGGTTTTTCACAATCCCTTGATCGATCCATTCCACACGTTTCTGTGCAATTCCATCCTCTCCCCATGGCGAACCCGGCACTCTTCTGTCCGAAGGATCTGAAGCGAGGCTGATATTTTCCGGAAAAATCTTCTCTCCGAGTTTTGTTCCGCCTCCCTTGCGGGAAAAATAACTTCGTCCTTCGTCTGCATTGCGTGCGTCCATGGCAAACAGAAGGGATCGAACCATGTCGGCGACACAGGAGGGTTCCAAAATGGTTGTGTATTTTCCGGGCTCTATTTTCCTGGGGTTTCTTGACTCGAGAGCTTTTGTGACGGCGATGGATGCAACCTCCTTGAAATCAATGTCCCTGACGCTATTGGCCGCCCTTGAAACCCAGCCAGAACCTCCGCCGTCCGGGGTTCGAACGGTTTCCGACATGGAGGCAATTGTGGATCGATGATAGGCAAACAATCCGGCGGAATTTCCGAGCGATTCACTTTCGGCATCGATCCGGAGGAATCCGGCGGCCACGAGGCCCCGGTCACGGGCACTGCGAATGCATTCTTCTGCCCCGGAAGCGAGAAAAGGAGATCCGGCCTCGGCTGTTTCGTCAACCCAGGCATTGCTGGTTGGGTATTGTTGCGGACCAAGGGCCGGCATGAATTCCGCATCCTCCGGCGCCAACCGTGCAAGTTCCTCGGCTGTTCGAACCATCGAGCGTAGTGACTCTTCATCCAGCTGGTTTGTCCGTGCGGAACCTGTGCGGGTTCCCAAAGTGCATTGAACCGTGACCACGGTATCTGTTGTTCGTCCGCTGGTCGACGGCGTATTGCGGGCGAACCGGAGGTGCGTGGTTGTACCGGAGGAAATTGAAACCTCGGTTTCATCGGCTTTTGCGGATTTTAGAACCTTTGCAATAATGGCCTGTGATTCTTGTTGGGTAAGCATGGGGGTGTCAGGATTTGCCTGTATTGAGAATATTGATGTTGCGGAAGCGTGCGGGGGAGCATCCGTGGCTTACGGCATTTGATTGCCCGGGCTCGCCCTTGCCGTCGTTGAAGGACCCACCGAGCATGTATTCTTCGCTGCTGCAAATCGCGTCGCAAGAGTTCCAAAAGTCCGGTGTTCGCGCTTGGTACGCTACATCCTTCAGCATACCGGTTATTCTGCCTTTTTTAACCTCGTAGTACGTTTGTCCACCGAATTGAAAATTATAGCGTTGATGGTCGATGCTGTAGCTGCCCCGGCCCTTGATCAAAATTGCATCCTCGGTGTCGGCGACAAGTTGTGAAAGAGTCAGAGGCTTCTTGCCCGGCTCAAGAGAGATATTGGGCATGCGTTGAAACGGAACGTCGGCCCAGCTTTGCGCATACGAACATCCGTACGATTCCTTGTGTCCGAGGATGTGGGCCTGTTCGCGCGTTGTCTGATAGTCCACAAACACACCCCCTTTGATCAAATGCCACTCTTTTGAGGGAACCCCCTCATCGTCGTACCCGCATGTGGCCAGAGCCTTGGCTTGCGTCTTGTCTGCAACCAGATTGACAATGTCGCTTCCGAATTTGAAAGAACCGCGTTTGTCGGGGGTGAGAAAGCTGGTACCCGCGTAATTAGCTTCCATGCCGATCGCACGATCAAGTTCAGTCGGATGGCCGACAGATTCGTGAATCGTGAGCCAGAGATTTGAAGGGTGGAGAATGAGATCACGCGGGCCCGGCTGTACCGTTCGCGCTGAGTGTTTCTCAACGACATCTGCAGCCGCCTGGCGGATATCGTCTTCCCAGGGATATTGGTCAACGTACTCGTAACCCATCCCTTGCGGCTCCGAATATGAATTGCGGCTTTGGAACGAACCGCGCTCCCTGTCGACTGAAGTGACCGTGAATGATGGGTTGCAGCGGTAAAGCGTCTGCTCGATAAACGATCCGTCCGACGATGCAAAATATTTGTGCTCTCTCACGAACGCCATGAATGATGTGCAAAAGCTTACTCCTTTTACGTTGAGAGCTTGCTCGTTGAGGTGGAGGAGGAATGCGGTTTTGTCGACCACCGGAACGAGAAAAGGGTCCTTCACATCAGGCGTGGCCCACGAGCCAATCATGGTTTTCACAGGGGCGAGTTGGACGGGCTCCTTCTGGAGGCGGGAATTTGCCAGGGCAATGGCAGCAGCTTGACGCGTAACCCTCTGGACTTCCTCCGCCGTGCGAATATTGCTGGCCGCAAAGCCCCAGGTTCCGTTTACGATAACCCGAACGCCGAATCCCGAGGTTTCGGAATTTGAAATACCCGTAACTCTCCGTTCACGTGTTGAAACGGACTGGTTCCGGTAGTCGGCGATTCTAATGTCGGCGTACGAGGCCTTCAGGGAAGCGGCTGTTGAAAGGGCGATTTCTGCCAGCCGGGAGACATCGGGTTCTTCCCGTGGGGCAAAGGGGGCGGGCAGAGGGAGCGAAGGAAGTAGAAGGAATGTACCGCTTGCAGCCGATGTTTTGAGGAATTCTCGTCGTCTCATAACGGCTCCTGATAAAGTGGGGCAAGCTACAGAAATCAGCTTAGAAAGTCAATGAACCCGGCGCTGAAAGCACCATGTTCAGTGCCGGGGGGCTTGTGTTTTATCTTGACAACTTCTACATTATACCCATCGGGTTGCCCGATCGGATTATGCGCCACCGGACCTTCATACTCATCCTTTTCATCGTTTTCCCATCGATCCTTTCTGCCGAGGTATTCAAAGGAACCCCCACGCGCGTTCAGGGTTCTAACATGACAATTCGTTGGGAGACCTCCGATGAGACGCCAGCGTCTGCCTTTGTTGTTGTTCGCCGGGAATTCCGTTCGGGTGGAATGGGGCCCTGGGAGGAAGTCGGAAGACTGGTCGCATCGCGGGCGAGTTCCGTTTACACGATGGAAGATGCCGGGGTCTTTAAGTCGGCAGACCGGATTCTGGAGTACGAAGTCCGGGCCGTTAATACAGAAGGCCGCGTGGTGGAATCGGTACGATTAACGACAATTCTTTCCACCAGCTTGACTTCCGCCGCGCGAAGAACCTGGGGAAGCATCAAAGCCATGTTCCGCTGACGAAGATACCTGGCGTGCGGAATAAACCTGAGCGATATGCAAATGTCGCTTTTTTTATGTACAGACGTTGCCCGCCGAACTGAATTGGTGCACAAGTGAAACAACGGATCATCCTCGCGTCGCGTTCGCCACGCAGACAGTTGCTCTTAAGACAAATCGGCCTTACATTTACTGCGCGTCCCAGTCGCATTGATGAAACCATTCGTCGCGGTCAAACGCCAGGTCAGAATGTTAAACGGATCGCGTTGGAAAAGGCACGGGATGTCGCCTCGCGAACGAAACTGGGAATTGTCGTCGGTGCAGATACGATCGTTGTTCTTGGAACAAGGATTCTGGGTAAACCAGGAAGCCGGGCCGAGGCCAGACGGATGTTACGGAGTCTGAGCGGAAAAGCGCACTACGTTTACACCGGATTCAGCATCATCGATGCCAGTACCGGAAAAACTCACAGCGAGGTTGTCAGGACCAAGGTGTGGTTCCGGCGACTGACAGGCAAGGAAATCGATCAATACGTTGCATCAGGGTCTCCGCTGGACAAAGCTGGAGCGTACGGGATCCAGGACGACTTCGGCGCTGTCTTCGTGGAACGCATCAATGGGTGTTTCTACAATGTTGTGGGATTTCCCCTCGTGAGGTTCTACAGGGCTTTACGACGGTTTGGAAAGGACTTCCAATAAATCAGGAGTGTTCATGTCACGGAAGATTCGGGTGTTGATTGCCAAAGCAGGTCTCGACGGCCACGATCGTGGAGCAAAAGTCGTTGCGGCGGCTTTGCGGGACGCGGGCATGGAAGTGATCTACACCGGACTACGTAAAACACCGGAGATGATCGTTGAG
Organism: Bacteroidota bacterium; assembly: GCA_040901865.1. Lineage (GTDB taxonomy): Bacteria > Bacteroidota > Ignavibacteria > UBA10030 > UBA10030 > JBBDYD01. The sequence continues at coordinate 27,333 of JBBDYD010000194.1, forward strand.
GCCGCTTTGCAGGAGGATGTGGATGTTATAGGCATCAGTCTGCTGAGCGGAGCGCACATGACAATTTTTCCCAGAATTCTTTCCCTGATCAGGGAAAAAGGACTGGAAGACGTTCTGGTGTTCGGCGGCGGCATTATTCCTGACAAGGACATCACGGAATTGAAGAAACAGGGTGCCGGGGAGCTCTTTACACCGGGTGCCTCCACGTTGGAAATTGTTAAATATGTCAAGACGTGGGCGCAGAATCACAGAAAGGGAGTAGGGGCTTCAGCGTAGATATGTCAAAAAAAAATCCCGCCTGAGTTTGTCACCGGGCGGGATTTCTTGCTTTTTTGGGGGCAGAATCAGACTTTTGAGACCTTCACGGCCTGCAAGCCCTTGGGACCTTGTTCAACTTCGAACTGCACATTGTCGCCTTCATTGAGGGTTTTGTATCCGTCACCCACAATCGACTTGTAGTGCACGAACACGTCTTCACCCGTTGACCGCTTGATGAAGCCGTAGCCCTTCGCATTGTTGAACCATTTGACGGTACCCTGTTCCATAAGGATACTTCCCTTATTGGTTGGACATGTACACCGGCTCTTTGTCTCTCAGAACCAGGCGTCGAACGACGCCTTCATTGTTCAGCGAGGTACACGGCCCCTTGGGCTGCCTGAAGGATTCTCTCGCACTCCCTGAGGTTGGTACTGGCAAAACAACTCTTGATGAAACAAAAACGGTGCGTTGAATTGCAGCCGTAGTATACAACTCGACCCATAGAAAAGCAAGCGACCCCCGCCTCACCCGGGCATCAACCCTCTCCAAGCCAGATTCTGAATTCTGCCCTTTCCTGCTCATCCAATGGGGAGGGAGCATCTGTCTCGGAAGCGACCTTCCTTTGGACGGTCCGGATCTTGGCGGCATCAAAGCCGAATAGATCCGCGACCGCAAATATCGAACGAAAGTCCTCCGGCATAAAAAACGCCTCAAACTTTGTTGTTGCCTCGTTCAATCGGGCAAGGTAATACTGGGTGTTCTCATCCGGGAAATTCGGATCCCACTCCTCAGCGAGCTTGCAGTTGTCCGAGATTTTGACCGCCCCCGAACTGCCTGTGACATAGTAGGAAACCTTGTCGCCGGGCTTGATGATTCGTCCTGCCTGTCGGGCGACTTCATAGGCGGCGGCCGGATTGCGTTTTCCTTCCCCCACGTCACGTTCATAGACGGCGAATGAATCGTGTATTGTTTCCGTCCGGCAGAAATCCGCGGCCTCCCAATGGTGCGTTAACAAATCGTTATGGATCGACCCATAGAGAGAATGGAGATCCTCGATATTTCCGTCAATGAGATTTGAAATCGCGAGTCGTACAAATCGTCTCAGAAATCGTTCAGTACTTCGGGAAATCAGCGAACTTCCCTTGATGGTCAGCGATTCGTCAGATTCAAGAAGTGCATAGTTTTTCTTCTTGTAGCTCAACATTTTCCGGAATCGGCCCGAGGAAACAAGGTTGATCCCCTGCGGCAGGGAACGGGAAATCCGATCGATGAGCGAATGAATTTCGTCGTCGGTGGAAACGTTGTTGGGCGGAATGAAAAATACACCGTCGGTATCGACTTCCAGAACGGTCCCATTGTGGAGTTCGATTTGCTGGACGATGCGCCGAAGGAGCTCCTGTCCGGTCTTTGTGATCTCATCGGCCTTTCGATAATCGTTGAAAAGCCCGCGGGCGTATCCCAGATATCCGTAAAAAGAATTGATAAGAATCTTGAAGGAGGACTGCAACGCGTCATGCCGGGCACGCACATTGCTTTCCTTGCTCTCTTTCATCCGTCGTTTTGCTTCAAGCCGCATTGTCACGAGATCTTTCAATAGAAGGGGGAAGATCCCAATCTGGTCCGTCACCGGTGCGATGTGTTTCTCCAGGATAATGGAGGGGTAGAGGGATTCGACGTCGGCAAGCACAACATCCTCGAAAATCCCTGTCATGTACAAATCAGCATACCCCCCGCTCGTTTGCGAACCACGCTCAGGACGGGGAAGGGAATGCTTCTGGCGAAGATATTCACGAATGAGAAGAGATTCGATTTTGACCGCGGATCCGGTTCTCGCAACGGTTCCATACGATAGCGGAACCATCTGCGTAAGGTAGAAACTGCTCGGTGACAGGTTCTCCGAAAGAAGGCGAACATCCCTTACATTCTGGCACAGGAACGCCAGGACTCGTTGCGGATCATCGTGCCAGACAGTGGGGATGTCCTGAAGTGGCAGGACGATCCGGGATTCTTGAGAAGGAGAAAAATGTGCGGCGAGACTTTGCAGGTCCAGATATTCGAGGGACCTTCGCGAAAAGTCATAGTCCTCTGCGAGGAAGAGAGTGTCGACAGCATGTCTTCCCGCGATCTCGAAGAGTGAAGATTCCTGATCGGCCTCTTGCCCACCGCCCCTGGTTTGGAGCAATTTGGGCTCACTAGTATCTCTTCCGAGCGTAAACGGGATTTCGTTGAGGGCAGTCCGTTGAATGAGATAGGGCAGATCGTGGCCAAAGAGATTATGGCCTTCCAGCACGTCCGGATCGCGTTCCTTGATGATTTCCACCAGGCGTTGGAGGAGAGAGGGTTCGTCCAGTTTTCGTCCGTCCAAGATTTCCTCCCATCCGGTTGAATCGGAGAGCCCGATTGCCAGAACCCTGTCCTCCGTCTTCCGCGGGTCGCTTCTGTGTCCGCGTGTGGCATGACCGATAAAGCTGATTTGCATCCTCAGAAGATCGCCGAACTCGAGCCCTTTGAACAAAGTTACACCGGACTGCATGAGGTACTGAGTGACCGGATCGGGCCGGAAATGCAGGACGGGGGCGTCAGCATAGCCTTCGACACGTCCGCCTGCTGTCCTGCGGTAACGATCGATCACAACGCGGACGCCCTCCCAAGCGTCGGTCCAGCGCGTGAAGACAGCAAGGGTGTTATAAAAATTGGACCCGGCGAGGTCTTTCAACCAATGCTTCCTGTCGAATCCGCTGAGGAGGGTTTTGTCCGATAGAAAAAAAAACGGGAAGAATTCCACATCTTGATGTGAAATCTTCCCATCCTGTCTCTTGTACAGACGAATATGCGAATCGTTCAGCTGGTGGGCGGCAACGATGAACTCGGCCGGATCATGTCCGTGCAAAAGTACATTCATGCCTGAGCGTTACTTTTTCCCCTTAGTCGTCGGGTTCATGAACGGCTTGAGGATATCGATCGGAACGGGGAAAATAGTGGTTGAATTGTTCTCCGTTGCAATTTCCGCAAGGGTCTGCAAATAGCGCAACGTCAAAGCGCTGGGATGTTTGCTCAGAATCTCTGCCGCCTCGGAGAGCTTCTGAGCCGCCTGGAATTCTCCCTCGGCCGCAATCACTTTTGACCGTCGCTCCCGCTCGGCTTCCGCCTGCTTGGCCATGGCCCTCTGCATTTCCTGAGGCAGATCTATGTGCTTCACCTCAACATTTGACACCTTGATTCCCCAAGGCTCCGTTTGGTGATCGATAATACGCTGAAGCTGAAGGTTAATCTTATCGCGTTCGGCCAGGAGATCATCGAGTTCAGACTGACCAAGAACACTGCGGAGGGTGGTCTGCGACAACTGGGAAGTTGCGAACAAATAATTCTCCACTTCGACAATGGCCTTTTCGGGGTTCAACACACGGAAATAGATGACCGCATTGACTTTCAGAGAGACGTTATCTTTTGTAATGACGTCTTGGGGTGGAACGTCCATGACGATCGTTCTCAGGCTGACGGTGACCATCCGGTCGATGAAGGGAATGAGGATAATGAGACCGGGTCCGTTTCCCTGTCCGCCAAGGTTTAGGAATGCCCGTGCAATACGGCCGAAACGGAAAATCACTCCGCGTTCGTATTCGCGGAGAATGCGGACGGAACTGAAGAGTACGAGGAAGAGCGCAATGGCGGCAATTATAAATATGATGGGAATATTTTGCATAGAGTGTCTCCTTTATCGTGATTCTGGGGGACGTTCAACAACGAGTGTGAGGTTTTCAACGCGAAGTACACGGACGCGAGTTCCGGTCGGAATCCGATCGCCCGACGTCCGGGCATTCCAGATCTCTCCGTGGATCCGCACCCGGCCGTCAGTGGAGACGGCACTCATGGTCTCACCGATTTCGCCGACCATTCCTTCCGCTCCGCTTATGGGCTTTTGCCGAAGCGTTCGAACACCGAATCCGATGACAAACGTGAAAAAAACGAGAGTGAGAGCGACAACAGAGATGATCACCGACCACGACAGCTCGAGGAACTCCAGCGCTGATTCCGACCGGATAAGCATCATGGAGCCGAGGAGGAGCGAAATAACTCCGCCCACGGAGAGCATCCCGTAACTGGTGATCTTGATCTCGGCGATGAAGAGAATGATGGCAAAAAGTATGAGCGCCAAACCTGCATAATTGATGGGGAGGGTATGCAGCGAATAGAAGGCAAGGATGAGACTGATAACTCCGACGACGCCTGGGAGGATCGACCCTGGGTTGTAGAGCTCGAAGAGGAGCCCATACACGCCGAGCATGAACAGGATGTAGGCGATGTTTGGGTCGCTCAGAATGTCCAGAATACGCTCGGTCCATTCCATGGATTTCGTTTCTATCCGTGCGTTTCGGGTTGTGAGGGTTTTGGGGCCGTTCGGGAGATCTACCACACGCCCATCTATGGCGGCCAACAGTTCTCCCATGTCCTTGGCGACCAAATCGACCACGCGGATCTTAACGGCTTCGGTTTCCGTTATTGAAAGACTTTTTCGGACGGCCTCCTCAGCCCATTCGAGATTTCTCCGCCTCTTTTCCGCAATGGTTCGGATAAATGCTGCGGCGTCATTGGTCGCTTTCTCCATCATGATGGAATCCTGTTCGCCCTGAAGCGTTACCGGGTGCGCTGCTCCGATATTTGTCCCCGGGGCCATGGCTGCAACATGGCCTGCCATTGTAATAAACACTCCGGCCGAAGCAGCTTGTGATCCTCCGGGGGCAACGTAGACAATGACAGGGATTTCGGCGGCTAGGAAATCACTCACAATCACCCGAGTGGATTTGAGGAGTCCTCCGGGTGTATTCAGCCTCAATACAAGGCATTCTGCGCCTGCCTCGGTTGCCTGCGCAATCGTGCGATGGATATAATCGGCTGAAGCGGGATTGATTGCGCCGTCAAGGGTTGCCTGGTAGACAACCTGGGAAACAGCCGGCGAAGAGCAGAGGGCGAGGGTCCCTGCTAGCAGGATTCCGGCGAAGAGGGATGAAGTGTGTGTGATCATAAGGAAAGCGGATTGTCTGAGAGAATCCGCCCCGATGGTGGAGAGAAGAGGATTCCCCGTTTCACAAATAAATCGAAGAAGTAGTCCCTTATCGGATCAACCTCTGGGCGGGAGAACCCACGGTAACTCATAGACTTTAGCCACTGAAAATGCTTAAAACTCTTTCAGCGGAGAGGGTGGGATTCGAACCCACGGTACCCTTACGGGCACACACGCTTTCCAGGCGTGGCAGTTCAACCACTCCTGCACCTCTCCGGGTTGATGATGCCTTTGGCCCGAAGCCAAAGGTTGCCAGCTAATGATTTGAAGAATCTTTCTCTTGCCGTTGCTTCTCTCTTGGTGTTGAACGCCTCCCAATAGTGGAGGACGTAGGGACTGTGGCCTTTTGTGTAGTGTCCTCGCCCAGCATTATGTGCCGCCAGCCTTGCATGAAGGTCAGCGCAATGCCCGTAATAATACGTTCCGTCCCGTAAACTGCGAAGAATATAGGTGTAAAACATCCCCCCAAACATTATTGATGCGCAAGCACTTGAGGGTGGGATTCTCCCTTTCAGAGATTATTCAGAGAAGGGATCCCTTCCTCGTGAATCCCCTTGAACGGGAGAACCCACGGTACCCTTACGGGCACACACGCTTTCCAGGCGTGGCAGTTCCCCCGAGCGCTGGAATTACCATTGAGGGGTCCCTTCATTGGTCCATCACAGAAAGGGAAACCACTCCTGCACCTCTCCGGGTTGATGATGCCTTTGGCCCGAAGCCAAAGGTTGCCAGCTAATGATTTGAAGAATCTTTCTCTTGCCGTTGCTTCTCTCTTGGTGTCGAACGCCTCCCAATAGTGGAGGACGTAGGGACTATGGCCTTTTGTATAGCGTCCTCGCCCAGCATTATGTGCCGCTGGCAGTTTCCCTGAGCGCTGGAATTACCATTGTGGGGTCTCTTCATTGGTCCATCACAGAAAGGGAAACCACTCCTGAACCTCTGCGTGTTTAAAATTACGCGCTTCCTTGTGTACTCGCGCAAGCGGCAAAAGATACCGAAAGAATGGTGCAAAATCAACGAACTGTTGGTATTGACGGGAACTTTTTGCATCTTCAACAACAATGCAGTCCGCAGATGAATGAAACAATATTAGTTGCCGAAGATCAACCGCACATTCGGGCATTGATTCAGTACAAACTGCGGAACAGCGGCTACCATGTTATTGCCGTCGAAGACGGTGCCGCCGCCCTGCAACAGGCGACGGAGTTGTTGCCTGACCTGATTCTCCTCGATGTGATGATGCCTCTGATGACGGGTTTTGAAGTACTCGCAGCTTTGAAGGAGAACGAGCAAACAAAAGGAATTCCTGTTTTGCTGGTGACGGCGCAGAGCAGCGAGGAGGAAGTTCTGAAGGGTCTTGAAATGGGTGCTGATGATTACGTCACCAAACCATTTAGTCCCAATGAACTTGCCGCACGTGTGAAAACCGTCCTCTTGAGAAGAAAAAAGAAATAGAGAATCATGAGAATCAACGCCGGAATTGTTGCTGCCGTCGTCTTCTCCTCCTGTTGTGTCTGGCTTTCAGCATTTTCCCAGTCCGTTCCTCCTGAGGATCCCGATTCTGTGTTTGTCAGAGCCCTTCGGCTCCAGCGGGCAGGCAAGCTGGATGTGGCGAAGCAGGAGTTTTTGCTTCTGCTACGCCGGTTTCCGGAGTATCATGACGCCCGCGTGCAATACGGGTTTCTCCTCGCGTGGGAGGAGCGATACCAAGCGGCCCTTCTTCAGTTCGATTCAGTGCTTTTTGTCCAGCCCTCTCATGTCGAGGCGCGGTTTGGAAAGTCCCAAACGCTGGCATGGTTGGGACGTTACCGCCAATCGGTTGATATCATCCTCGCTCTTATTCAGGAATATCCTCAATCTGTCCGATTCCTTTCTGAAGCCGGTCATGTCTACCTGAGGGGCGGAGCTCCGAGAAAGGCTCTCGAGTATTACGAAAAGGCCTATATCAGACTCCCGAACGACAAGGATGTCATGCGGGATCTTGCACGGGTCCACAGAACTCTCGGAAATAAGGATTTGGCTCTTTATTGGTATCGGAAACTTCTTGCAGCTTCACCGGGAAACGATGAGGCGAGAGCGGAGGTTCTTCGATTAACGTATGAAGCAGATCACGAGATCCAACTGACCTCCGCGTATGAGTCCTTTACCACAGAAGGAATCCGTCAGCACACACTTCTTCAGGCAGAGTATTTCTATGCATTGGACAAGAATTGGAAGCCGTTTCTCCATTTCAGCATTGTATCGAAATTCTCGGAGCGCGAAAGCAGGTTTGGCGGCGGGTTCTATGCCATTCTCACGAATTCGATGAGTTCCTTCGTCCAGATCATTGTGTCGCCAAACGCAAATGTGGTACCGAGCCTTGATGTCACAGCGGAACTGAATGCTGGGATCGTTCGGTCTGTTGACCTCATTGGCGGCTTCCGTGTCCTTCAGTTCGATTCTGTGAATGTGAGCATCCTCATGCCCGGGTTGACCTGGTATATTGAAGATGAAGTCTGGATTACCACCAGAGGCTACTTCGGCCTTATTCCAAATCAAACAACCTCAAGCACGGCTGCCATCACGCTTTCCTTCAGGCCGACCCCCCTCACCACGATGCGCATCGGCGGTTTTTCGGGCAATGAAATCCTGCGGGCAACCACCATCGGTGAATTGTCGTCGATCCGGTCTTCAGGAGCGTTTTTGGAAATCAAGTCACGTCTCGATCCGCACTTCTCAATCGATGCGCAGTACCTGTATACAAACAGGAACTCTCCTTCGCATTCGCACCTCATGACGGTCACGGTCTCCGTATTGTTCTGAAAGTCGAATCATGCGGATAGAATTCCTCATTGCCGCTGCACTTGCCGTCGGCGCAACATTCTTCGTAGTTATTGTCGCAATCGGCCTCTTTATCAACAAGCTAGTCGAAGTACGGCAGACACGAAACCGTGAAAAACTGTATCAATTGTACTCGGGAATGTTTGCCGACTTGTTGATGCAGCCGGTGGAGGCAATGTCGGGGAATCAAAGCCGCGGATCAGTTCTCGACCAATACGAAGATTTGATCGCGCCCGTAAAGAACGGATTGGAATGGTCCACCCCGGCCAGGAAAAAGCTCCACAGGGGAGTCATTCGGAGGATCCTCATTGATTTTGCGAATGATTTGGCAGGCGACTCAATGGATCGGTTGCTGTATTTCTTCTATTCCCTGGAATTCGTTAAGGACGAACTGGAGTTGCTTCAGAGCAACAAGTGGTGGGTGAGGGCCCGGGCGGCCCGGGACCTGGGCTTACTCCGGGCGAAAAAGGCAACTACAGCGCTGACAATCGCATTGGAAGATGAACATCCCGATGTCAGAAACGAGGCAATGCAATCTCTTATTAAACTCGTAGGCGTGGTGGCGCTGGGGACAATCCTGAAGTCCGCCAAGAACATCTCACAATGGACTTCTCTGGAGCTCTCGCTGATTGTCAAGGAGTCTGAGGAGGAAGCGTTTCCATACCTCGTCCAGGCGCTGGGGTATTCTGATCAATCCGTTGTTCTGTTTACCATTGAAATGCTTGCGGAGACCGGCTTTGTGACGGCGGTCGCGCCCCTGATGCAGGTGGTCAAGACGTATCCGAATGTTCTTGTGCGCGCAAAGGCAGCCGAGGCGTTGGGTCGGCTGGGAGACCAGCGGGCCGAAACACTCCTTCATGAACTTTTGAAAAATCCGTACCCGCAGCTCCGCGCGAGTGCGACGAGGGCGCTTGAACGCATCGGATCTCCCGACTCTACCCCGCTCCTCCTGGAGCGTATGCAATCCGGACCAGTGGCGGAGAGATTGTCAGCCGCACGGGCGATGGCGCGATCTGGGGAATCGGGATTGCAGAAGTTACGAGAGGCAGCCGAGGGTACAGATACACTTCAGAATGGGATTGCGCTCCATGTGCTCGAAGAGGTCGAAGGCGTGGAGGTCCCGTGAGTACCGTTCTCGAATTCTTTCTGGAATCCTACATATATTTCGTGACGGTCTACTTTATCCTCGTAAACGCGACGTACACCTTTCTCCTTATCCGGTCGTTCAAGGAAATCCAGTACTACATGAGGCACAATGAGTTTAGCAACTATCGCATCATCGTACAGTCCGAACTGACACCGGCCGTTTCCGTGCTGGCCCCGGCCTACAATGAGGAAGCAACCGTCGTCGAGAGCACCCGCAGTCTTTTAAAGCTCAGCTATGGAAAGTATGAGGTGATCGTGATAAACGACGGGTCGTCAGACGGCACACTGGAAACGCTGAAGAAGGAATTTCACCTGCATCCTTCAAAGCAATTGTATGTCCCTGTCCTGGAGACGGCGCCGGTGCGCGGAATCTACCGGTCTTCCAGGCCGGAGTACCGCAATCTTATGATTATTGACAAAGAGAATGGGGGGAAGGCGGACGCGCTGAACGTGGGGATCAATGCCGCAAAACATGATTTCGTGTGCTCAATTGATGCCGACTCGCTCCTTGAAGACGAAGCCCTCTTGCGCGTCATGAAGCCATTCCTGGAGGATGAGACTGTCATCGCAGCGGGGGGGATCGTGCGAATCGCAAACGGTTGCACGGTCGTTAACGGTCGCGTGATCGACGTTGCTTTGTCGCGCAAGCTGCTGCCCGTGTTCCAGGTTGTGGAGTACTTCAGGGCGTTTCTCTCGGGAAGAATGGCGTGGCACGGAATGAACGGGCTTTTGATCATCTCAGGTGCTTTTGGAATGTTCAAACGGTCTGCCATGATCGAAGCAAACGGGTACGACCGGACAACGGTTGGGGAGGATATGGAACTGGTCACCCGGCTCCACAAGATCAAACGAGAGAGGAAGGAGCCTTACAAAATCGCTTTTGTGCCTGACCCGGTGTGCTGGACACAAGCGCCTGAGTCCTTGGCCATTCTTGCGCGGCAACGAAACCGCTGGCATCGCGGATTGCTGGATACGATGCTCCGCCACCGGAGGATGCTCTTCAACGGTCGCTATGGGATCATCGGATTTGGAGCCATGCCGTATTTTGTGTTTGTAGAGCTGTTAGGTCCGGTTATCGAGTTCCTGGGATACATTGCCCTCATTGTGATGTACGCGGCGGGCGTTCTTGATGTCAGGATGGCCATCCTCTTTTTCGTTGTCTCCTTGTTTTATGGAGTCATGTTCTCCGTTGGCGCTGTATTGCTTGAAGAAGTCTCTTTTCAACGATATCCGCGCCCCCGGGACCTGGCAATGCTTCTGTCGTTCGGTGTGATCGAAAATTTCGGCTATCGTCAGCTGACGATTCTCTGGCGCGTGAAAGCCTTCTGGGATTACTTCGTGCGAGGTGAGCGACGCTGGGGGGCGATGCAACGGAAAGGGTTTGCGGCGTCCGGCTGATTCATTGGACCATTCCGTACTTTTTTCCCTGTTCCGTCATTCGAAGAAAATACCTGAGGCGCTGTTGGAAAACTTCCGGACGTCTCTTTGCTCCATCAATCCATCCAATACGTACTCGCTGATAGGGGCGGGAAAAGTTTTTGAAATTTCGCCATGCCCGGGGACTTTCTTCCTGTAATAGATGAGCCAGATTTCCGAGGCAGTGCTGTGGTTTTTTTTCAACCACGCGCGCCATGCTCCTCGGGTGGAGACGTAGAGCGTTTTTGTGATTTCCATACCTGAGTGAAGCGGAAGGGGTGGGATTCGAACCCACGGTAGCCCGGAGGCCACTCCGGTTTTCGAGACCGGCCGATTCAACCACTCTCGCACCCTTCCGTGATTACTTGTGAAAGACTCTAATTCTCAGGAAGCTGCTTTGTCACCTTCATTTGACCTACATGTTGGGGTGGGATTCTCCCTTTCAGAGATTATTCAGAGAAGGGATCCCTTGCATGATTACTCTTCGGAAGGGAGAACCCACGGGTAGCCCGGAGGCCACTCCGGTTTTTGCCGACGGCATCCCTTCGGGACGAGACCAGTCCGATTGTCCCTCGCATGAGCATTATCAAGTGAGGGATCCTTTGGGAAACCACTCTCGCAACTTTCCGTAACGCTTTCACGGACGCAAATTCAAGGCGCTTTCCAGGCTGATGGGATACGGTGTCAAATCCCTCCCTGCGGACAAGAATATACAAAAAAGTGTCAGAATCTGCAGTCCCTGAGTTTGGGAAAAATCGTTGTCATTTCTGATTCTGAGATTCTTCTTGGAATGGGTCATCATTTCGATGTTCGTTATTCCACCCAAATTCAATTGATCAATTTGTTACCCCTCTCAATCTTGCGAGGGAGTTCCCGTCTTTGGGAGGAACAGGAGATGTTGTGTGTACCAGAACTCGCCGCAGACTGTCCGTTTTCTTGACTTTCCTGCGGTATTTGAATATATTTTCATATAGTTTTTTTCTTAGGAAGGGTGAACAATCATGGAATCTCTTATTACGAAACGTAGCAAACAACGCGAACGAATCCTCCAAGTACTCCGAAAAACAAGGGCACATCCGACTGCTGAATGGGTTTATGAACGAGTGCGCGAACAGATGCCGCGTATTTCTCTTGGGACCGTGTACAGGAATCTGAGTATCCTCAAACATCAAGGAAAAATCAGGGAGCTTGATTTCGGAGAGACCTCACGACGTTACGATGCGTTCGTTGACGAACATTATCATTTTGTTTGTCTGCATTGCGGCGGAGTGAAGGATCTGGACGTTCCTCCCCAGGAAGATCTCAACGAGCGCGTTCGTCATTCTGTTCCGGGATCAATACAGCATCATCGTCTCGATTTCTTTGGAACGTGCTCCGACTGCCTGCTCAGAGGCTGACCAACCCAGCGTTCGAACCAGTTGTTTCTCATTTTCTGTCGAAACAAGGGAAATGCTGTCCCCTTGCATCAAGATTCGTGGATCATTCCGGGAATGATTGTCGGAACGGGTAACGTTGCCTTTCTTTCCCAATCCCGGAGAAACCGGGACTCACTTTCTTGAATTGAAGGAGGATTGTATGCCAATTACAGTTGGAACCAAAGCGCCGGATTTCACTTTAACCGATACCGATAAGAAACCCCGCTCCCTCAAGGAGTTTGCGGGAAAAAACGTCGTGCTGGCTTTTTTCCCCGGCGCTTTTACCGGAGTCTGCACGAAGGAAATGTGTACGCTTCGGGATTCACTCGCGAACTTCAATTCCATGAATGCCCAGGTCATCGGAATCAGCGTTGATTCCCCGTTCGCCAACAAGGGGTTTGCCACACACAACAATCTTTCATATCCGCTCCTTTCCGATTTCGGCCTCAGCGTCAGCAAGCAGTACTGCGGTGTTTATCATGACTTCTCCGGAGTGGCTGGTTACTCCGCTGCCAAGCGCTCGGTGTTTGTGGTTGACAAGACAGGCGTTGTACGGTACGCGTGGATTTCAGACAATCCAGGAACCGAACCGGATTACAATGCAGTTCAGCAAGCCGTTTCTTTGTTGAAATAATTCCGACGTCCCTTCGCAGTTTGCTGACGCGTGGATCCCTTGCCTGTTATGAGTTCATCCCTGATCCTGATTGTTCAGATCTTATGCCTGGCCCTGTGGATCGGCGGCTCGGTGGTCGTTTTTTACGATTGTCACTCCGGAGATCTTTGGACAGCTTGTCGATAGAAGCCAGGCAGGAAGAATCGCGGCGGCTATTCTCGAGAAATTTCACGCATCGGTACTGGTAGCCGTTGTCATTCTTGGGGTAACAATCTGGATTCAACTCATTGCCCTTGGGCCTTCGATTGCCATCAGACTCCGTGTCGCGCTCATGCTGGTTTCACTCGCGATTCTGATTGAAACATACGTCCGGTTCATCGTTTTAAATCGGATGAGAAAAATCCTGAAAGAATCCGCGGAGACCGGAACGCGCGGGGGAAAGGATGAGTTCAGAAGACTGCACAACCGTTCCACGCGAAGTTTCCTGCTGAACCTTTTCCTCGGTATTGCTGTTGTGATAACACTCGTCATGCCTTCCTCATAATCATCATCCGGAACACTCATGCTGTCCATAGGAGACAAAGCCCCGGAGTTCACACTGCCGGATTCCAAAGGTTCACCCGTTCAGTTGAAGGACTTCCGCGGCAAAAACGTAGTTCTTTATTTCTATCCCAGGGATTCTACACCGGGATGCACAAAAGAGGCTTGTTCTTTCAACGATGCGTTGGCTTCCATCCATAAAAAGGGAGCCACAGTGCTTGGAGTCAGCGCCGACAGCGTTGAGTCCCACAGAAAATTTGCAGACAAGCATGGGTTGCAATTTCAGCTTTTGAGCGATCCGGAAAAGAACGTCATCAAAGCCTATGGTGTCTGGCAAAAGAAATCGCTCTATGGGCGGACCTTCATGGGCATTGTGAGGACAACGTTTGTGATAGATGCGAAAGGAAAGATTCGGGCGGTCTTTCCGAAGGTCAGGGTCGAAGGACACGTCGAAGAGATTTTACAAAGCCTTGAATGAGAGGAGGTCTCATGGTGTATGTAACCCGGCGGGCGACATTCAGCGCCTCACACCGCTTGTTTAATCCGGATTGTTCCGAAGAAGAAAACCGGGGTATGTTCGGCAAATGCGCCAACCTGAACGGCCATGGGCACAATTACACCTTGGAAGTGACGGTCGCTGGTGAGCCAGGCCGGAAGACGGGGTACGTGCTCGACCTGAAGATTCTAAAAGAAATAATCGCAAGGGAGGTCCTGGACAAAGTGGATCACAAACATTTGAATCACGATGTCGATTTCCTGCGTGATATCATTCCAACTGCGGAGAACATCGCCGTGGCCATTTGGAAAGCACTGGCGCCCCGAATTCCCTCCGGAACTCTCTTTTCCGTTCGGTTGCAGGAGACGGAGAACAACACGGTAGAATATAGGGGGGAAGCCGAATGAAGGCAGATCCGGGAACGATGGAATCCATGATTGAGGAAATCCTCAAGGGGATAGGGGAAAATCCAACACGGGAGGGGCTTCGAAAAACTCCTGACCGGGTGGCGAGAATGTTGGAGTTTCTGACAAAGGGGTATGACGAAAATGTTTCGGATGTTCTAAACAATGCTGTGTTTACGGAACGGTACAGTGAAATGGTTATTGTGAAGGACATCGATTTCTATAGTCTTTGCGAGCATCACTTGCTGCCGTTTTACGGTAAGTGTCACATTGCATACGTCCCCAAGGGGAAAATTGTAGGGCTCAGTAAGCTCCCGAGGTTGGTCGAAGTGTTTAGCCGCCGGCTTCAGGTGCAGGAGAGATTGACGCAGCAAATCGCCGACACGCTGTACAGCGTTCTCAAGCCCCAGGGAGTCGGAGTGGTGATGGAAGCCCGACATTTGTGCATGATGATGAGAGGTGTTGAAAAGCAGAACTCCGTTGCAACGACGAGTGCGATGCTGGGGAGTTTCCGAAAGGATGTGAAAACGCGCAGTGAGTTTCTCACGCTCATCCAGAGTGAACTGGCCAAGTGAATACTCTCAGGGTGATCCTGATTACCGGAGTGAGCAGTGGTATTGGGAGATCGCTGGCCCTCCAATTTGCGCGACGAGGTGATCGAGTTGCGGGAATCGCGAGAAACCGCAGACTCCTGAAGGCTTTGGATCGGGAGATACGGTCGGAGGGTGGGAGCGGGATCATGCTACCGTGCGATGTGCGTGAGGAACGTCAGGTGCGCACTGCAGTGAAAAGGGGAATGGCAAGCTTGGGCGCGTATGACATGTTGATAAATAATGCCGGAGTCAGCGCCTTCAGAAATTTCCTGGAAACGCCCGTTCGGACATTCAGGGAGATCCTTGACACGAATCTCACAGGCGCAATGCTTGTAACGCGAGCGGTGCTTCCGTTGATGGTGAAACGGCAAAAAGGGACGATCATCAATATTATATCGTACGCAGCAAAAACAGTGTATCAGGGATCTTCTGCCTATTCGGCGGCGAAGGCGGGACTTGCCGGAATGATGAATGTCGTTCGGGAGGAAGTCCGCTCGTCGGGGGTCAAAGTGATTAATGTCTATCCGGGTGCGATCCTGACCCCCATGTGGTCGCCAAAGCATCGAGCCGCGTTCAAAGATGATATGATCCCGCCCGATGACCTTGCCACTTTGATTTACGAGTTGACCTTGCAGCCGGTTTCGATGACTGTCGAGGAACTCGTCGTCCGTCCACCCATTGGAGATCTTCGCGTATGAGACTTCGTGGATCGGTTGCACTTGTCACGGGGGCCGGAAAAGGAATCGGAAGGGCCATTGCTCTCCGTCTCTCGGCTGAAGGAGCGACTGTGGTTCTGAATGCGAGAACACAGCCGGATCTTGAGAAGGTGCAATCAGAGATCCGCAGGGCAGGTGGGTCTGCCATGATCGTCACCGCGGACATCACGGATGATGCTGCGACGGAGAAGATGTTCGAGCAGATTGATCGGGAATTCGGGAAACTGGATATCCTGATCAACAACGCAGGGAAGGGGACCTTTGCTCCAGTGCGGGATTTGCGGGTCGCCGATCTGGATGACATGTGGAATCTGAATATGCGTGCGTTGTTCCAATGCACGAAGCATGCGCTTGTACGGATGGAAAAGCAAGGGAAGGGGGCAATCGTCAACATTGCCTCCCTGGCAGGAAGAAATGCGTTTGTTGGGGGGGCGGGATATGCGGCGACAAAATGGGCGCTTATCGGGTTCTCCCGCTGCCTCATGCTTGAGGTTCGTGAAAAAAACATCAGGGTTGTCACTGTTTGCCCTGGATCGGTGGACACAGGGTTTTCCGGTGGACATGATCCTGATCAAGCAGCCAAGATCCTGGCGCCTGAGGACGTTGCGGAAGCAACGATTGCAGCTTTGACACTGCACCAACGGGCTCTCATGAGTGAAATCGACATCCGCCCGACGAACCCGCGATAACTTGAAATCGTTCGTGCCGTGTGGTATATTAAGGTATTGCCAATGAGTTCCCTCCGATTGTATTCAGCTGCCATCCTCTTCTTGATGGTTTCCCTGTTTTCGAGTTGCGCCGTGTTCCGGCCCGCCGGTGATGTAATTTCGGACGGGTATGAGAATACGGTGGCGTATTTTAACTCCTACTATAACGCAAGCAGGTTATTTCATGAGGCAGAGGATGAAATCCTCGCCGCCGAAAAGAGCCGACGTGCCCTGGAAGGATTTACCGATAATCGGCTGGATCCTCCCGGTGGTGCGAAGACAAAGCTCTCAACGGTTATTGATAAATGCTCAAATATTCTTTCCTTCCAACCGGGAAGTGCTCTTGTTGACGATGCGCTATTCCTGATCGGCAAATCATACTTCTATCAGGGAGAGTTTCTGAAATCAGAGAGAAAATTCTCCGAGTTGCTGTCATTCGCCCCCGGTGGCCCGCTTGCCATGGATGCCTCTCTCTGGCGGGCAAAAACTCTCCTTGAACTCAAAAATGAGGAAGAGGGCCTCCCGGAAACACGAGCGCTTATTCAGAAAGCGATTGAATCGGGGGATGCGGAAACCGCCGGAGAGGCAAATCTGATCCTCGGGCACTTCTCTTCGAGAAGGAGTGACTCCCAGGAAGGTCTTGCAGCGTACCAAGAGGCAATCCGTTTGTCGGGGGATGAAATGATCAGGGCAACGGCTCAGTTTCGGATAGGTGACGAGAGAATGAAGCTCGGGGAATATTCCGGTGCGGCAGATGCATTTCTGCTGGTCGGTGAGTATTCTGACGAACCTGGCTTGTTCATCGCGGCACATCAGATGGCGACCCGCGCCCGACGCGAAGCGAAAGAGTATGACAAGGCCCTGGAAATCAGCCAAAACCTTGCAGAGGATTATCGCTTCGCCAGCTACGAGAATGCAGTGATGTATGAAATGGCTCTCACGCTTCGTGCGCGGGGGGATGTGGAAGAGGCTGTTGGATTGTTCACCCTCATTGATACGACGGGGACCCGAACGGAACTCGGATCGAAGGCAGCCTTCCAACTCGGCCGGATCCACGAAGAGGCTGGAGAATACCAAAAGGCTCAGTTGGCCTATTCGCGTGCAACAGCGTTTCCGGTGCCATCCATGTATGCCATGGCACGCGATAGAGCGAGTGCGTTTAATCGTTTTCTTGCCTTAAAATCCCAACGAGCGGTGCGGGACACGCTCTTATGGAACCTCGCCGCAATCACGACTGATTCCATTCCCGCCGCCGGAAATAGGGATTCTCTGCTTGCGTTGCAGGCCGTCAATGCTTATGACCTGGGCGAGGTATTCTATGCCGAGTTGGAAAAACTGGATTCGGCAGAAGTGTGGTATCGAACTGCTCTTGGAAGTCTGCGGGACAGCGCACGAACGCCGCGAATCCTCTTTATCCTCGCCGAACTTTCGAAGGAGGAAGCCGGAAGTCTGTATGAATCGATCATTAAGTCCTACCCGCGCTCTCACTATGCCGTGCGCGCAAAAATGAAACTCGGTTTGCATGAAGAGCCGTCGGCAGTTGATTCTGCGTCGATTGTTTATCGCAAAGCTGAAGAAAACATAGAATCCGGTGAGTATCAGAAAGCCGTCGTTCATCTCAAGGATATTGTGAGAGAGTATCCGCAATCCCCTTTTGCGGCCAAAAGCGCTTACGCCTTGGGCTGGCTTTATGAGTTCCGGCTGCAGTACCCGGACACCGCACTCTCGTATTATCGAAGCCTTCTTGAGCATTTTGGGGCCAGCGAATATGCTGTGACGGTGCGCCGACGTGTGGAGCCCAAATCCGTATCCCCAGATTCTCTTAGTGTTCCCCGGGAACGACCGCAAGAAACTGAGGAGCAGGGTGGTGACCGAAAGGTCCAGGATAAACCACGTCAGAAAGTGATCATCGAATGATCATAGCGGATGTCGTTGTTACTGATGTGAAGATTGTTGCGGAAGGGACGAGAGTTCTTACGTTTGTTTCTCCGGATATTGCAAAATCCACGCTGCCCGGCCAGTTTGTCAATGTCCGCGTTCATGCAGGTTCAGATCCGTTGCTTCGAAGGCCATTCTCGGTTTCCAGGGTCGAGGGTGACCATGTTGAAATTCTTTTCAATGTCGTTGGAGCAGGGACAGACATCCTTGCAAGAAAAAGACCAGGTGACGTGATGAACGTCCTGGGCCCGTTGGGAGTGCCCTATGGAATCCACGGGGATTTCAAAAATGCCGTCCTTATCGCAGGCGGGTTGGGAGTAGCGCCGATGGCGATCCTGACGCAGCACCTGAAATCCTCGGGGAAGCATGTTGACACTTTCCTTGGTGCACGCAGTGCCCTGCACCTCGTCGTAGACCACCTTGAGAATGTCCATGTAGCGACCGACGACGGATCAAAGGGATTCCACGGCAATGTTGTTCGGCTGGCAGATGAGTACTTGAAGGAGCATCCGGCCAGGAGCGCGAAGATTTTTGCCTGTGGACCAACTCGCATGCTCAAAGCAGTATCTGCTTTTGCGATCTTAGCCGGGATAGAAGGTGAAATTTCCTTGGAAGGCGAGATGGCCTGTGGTATTGGAATATGCCAGGGTTGCCCTGTGGAGCGTGCCGGTGGGCAGAAGAAATACGCCCTTGTTTGCACAGACGGCCCCGCCTTTCATTGTCAGGACATCATTCTCCGGGAATCATGAAAACGGGATTTTCCATACGAGGCGTTGAGTTTCAGAACAGGGTGTTCGTTGCCTCTGGAACGTTTGGGTATGGCGATGAAGTAAAGGATCTTGTCGATTTAAACAAGCTTGGCGGAATCGTCACCAAGTCCCTCTCCTGGAAACCTCGGGATGGCAATCCTCCTCGAAGAATCGTTGAGACAGCATCGGGGATGCTTAATTCCATCGGCCTCGCCAACATAGGTGTCGACACGTTTCTCGAGAAGAAGCTTCCGTTCCTGCGAACCCTGAAAACCAGAATCATCGCCAATATCGCGGCGAGTTCCATACAGGAATATGGAAACGTCCTCTCATTGCTCGAAGACCATGAGGGGATTCACGGATACGAAATCAACGTTTCCTGTCCGAACGTGAAGGAGGGGGGATTGAGTTTCGGAACTGATTGTGCCATGACGGCGAAAATCACAGCCGATTTACGTCCGAGAACGACGAAACCGCTCATCATAAAGCTCACGCCAAACGTGACGCATATTGCAGAGTTCGCGCGGGCTGTCAAGGGTGAAGGAGCCGATGCGGTTTCTGTTATCAATACCGTGATTGGCATGGCGGTCGATGTGAAATCGAGGAAGCCAAAACTTTCAACCGTGACGGGGGGGCTTTCTGGCCCTGCGATCAAACCGATCGCGCTCGCAAAGGTATTTGAGGTCGCCCAAATGGTCGACATCCCCATATTCGGTATTGGCGGCATCACACGTCTGGAAGATGCGGTGGAGTTTCTGATGGTCGGGGCCACGGCGGTCCAGGTAGGCACAGCCAACTTTGTCGATCCCGCCACCGGAACCACCATTGCCGAAGCGCTGGAATCCTATGGACGGCGCCAGAATATGAGCGATATCGGCGAACTGGTTGGATCACTCATCGTCGACAAGAAGGCCTCGGTTCTGCAATCCTGGATGTGAGTATAACCTCTCCTGAACTGATTTTCTGGTGAAAACGTATTCGGAAGCGGTCGAGTTCCTCTACGGCCTCCAAGCCCGCGGCATGAAATTCGGACTTCGGGGAATCCGATCGCTGATGCGAAGTCTGGGTCGGCCCGATCGCCGGCTCCGATGTGTCCATGTTGCCGGATCGAACGGCAAAGGTTCCACGGCGGCGATGATTGCTGCCACACTTACAGCGGCAGGATATCGGACGGGGCTTTACACGTCCCCGCACCTCATAGATTTTTCGGAACGAATCCGAATCGACGGGAAACCCATTCCAAAGAAAGCTGTTGTTCGCCTGACGCGACGGCTTCGCAAAGTGATCGAGATGCACCGCGTGACGTTCTTTGAAGCGACCACTGCGCTGGCGTTTCAATACTTTGCCGATGAACGTGTCGATATCGCAGTGATCGAAACGGGACTGGGTGGGAGGCTGGATGCAACGAACGTGATCTTTCCCCTGGTCTCTGTTATTACAACCATTTCCCTGGAACATACGAACCTGCTTGGAAATTCTTTACGGAAGATAGCGTATGAAAAAGCCGGAATCGTGAAGTCAGGCGTTCCTTGTGTTATCGGTGTTCGGTCCCCATCGGCCCTTCGCATGATCAAATCAGTATGTAGGGAACGGAAAAGCCGCCTTATCGATACGCGCAGCGCAGGCATCAGAATCCATCACCTTGGGCTTTCAGGCAGTACTCTGTCGGTTTCATTCAGAGGTGTGAAGGTACCGAAATTGATCCTCTCTCTTGCAGGGAGGCATCAAGCGCGAAACGCCGTACTGGCGATTGCATCGTTGCAGGAGCTGGCTCTCCAAGGATTCAAAATCCACGAGGAAGCCCTTCGACACGGCATGGGGTCCATCAATGCCTTCACCGGACTTTGCGGCCGCCTTTCGCTGATCGGCCATAACCCTTCAATGATTGCCGACGTGGCACACAATACCGATGGCCTCCGGACCCTGGTGAAGGCTTTGCGCGCGCTCGGTATCCACAAAGCCCACGTCGTGTTTGGTGTCATGAAAGATAAACCGGTTCGAACGATGATCAGGGTCCTGGCAGAAGTCGCACGCTCGATCGCGGCGGTTGAACCAGGGACGAATCGCTCCCTCCCGGCTGCTGAAGTAGGACGCGAATTCCGACGCTTACGGATTCCTGTCTTCTATCAAGGCCCCGTTGCGGGGGGAGTGGCTCTTGCCCGATCCGTGGCAGGAAAAAAAGGAACGGTTCTCGTCACCGGTTCGCACTTCGTTGTTGGAGAAGCCCTCGCAGCTCTGAAGCGCAAAAAATACTTGACAATAAACCAGTAATGGACTATCTTCATAAGAGAAGTGGTGACGTTGTCACCCATTTCGTTGTTCCATCCGGCGTCCTTCAAACGGTAATAATTCCCAACCCTGCAGATTACGCGAGTTCTTCAACACAACGTTTGTCTTTCACCAGATCTAGTACGCCAATCATCCCCTTCCATCCCACCCTATCGTAAGGTTTTACCGCCATGCCAATGGACATTACTGAGCTAAAGTCCAAAAAAATCGCCGAATTGAATTCCATCGCCAAAGAGCTGAACATCCCCGGCCACAGCGATTTGCGCAAGCAGGAGTTGATTTTCAAAATCCTGGAGGCGCAAACGGAAAAGGACGGGTTAAGCTTCAGCAAAGGCGTCCTTGAGGTTCTTCCCGATGGATACGGTTTTCTCCGCTCTGTCGACTACAACTACCTTCCGTCCCCGGATGATATCTACGTCTCACCGTCGCAAATAAAGAAATTCGGACTCCGGACGGGCGACAGTGTCAGCGGACAGGTTCGTCCGCCAAAAGAGGGTGAGCGGTTCTTTGCCCTCCTGCGCGTTGAAGCGGTGAACGATGATCACCCGGATGTCATTCGGGAACGCGTGCTGTTTGACAACCTGACGCCCCTGTATCCGAAAGAACGGATCAAGCTCGAAACCGCACCGGGCGAATACTCCATGAGAATTCTCGACCTCTTGTCCCCGATAGGAAAAGGACAGCGTGGGATGATTGTCTCCCCTCCCAAGGCCGGGAAAACCGTCCTTCTGCAGAAAATTGCAAACAGCATCACCCGAAATCATCCGGAAATCAAATTAATCGTTTTGTTGATCGACGAGCGCCCAGAAGAAGTAACGGATATGGAGCGCACGGTGAATGCCGAAGTCGTTAGTTCGACGTTTGATGAGCCGCCGGAACGCCACGTCCAGGTTTCTGATATGGTGCTGGAAAAAGCCAAACGGCTTGTTGAGGCGCGCCGGGATGTCGTGGTCCTGCTGGACAGTATCACGAGGCTTGCCCGGGCCCATAACACGGTTGTTCCGCACAGCGGAAAGATCCTCTCCGGCGGTGTCGATGCGAATGCTCTCCATCGTCCAAAGAGGTTTTTCGGGGCGGCACGCAATATTGAGGAAGGGGGAAGCCTGACCATTATCGCGACAGCGCTGGTGGAAACGGGAAGCAGAATGGATGAGGTAATTTTCGAAGAGTTCAAAGGAACAGGCAATATGGAAGTCGTTCTTGACCGCAAGTTAAGTGACCGCAGAACGTTTCCGGCAATTGACGTCAATCGGTCAGGTACCCGTAAAGAAGAAATGTTGCTCGACCCGGAGGAGCTCAACCGCGTTTGGATTTTACGTAAACTCGTGAGCGATCTCAATCCGCTGGAAGCAATGGATTTTGTCCTGGAGAAAATGCGCGGAACGAAATCAAACAAGGAATTCCTCAAGTCCATGAATAGCTGATCGACAACCCCATGCAGGACGCCGTTCTTGTCAGTGCTTGCCGCACACCCATCGGCTCCTTTCTCGGAGCCCTCAGTTCACTTTCCGCTCCCCGTCTTGGTTCGATTGTAATTTCGGAAGTCATACGTCGTGCGCGGATTCAACCTTCAGATGTCCAGGAAGTCATCATGGGCAATGTCCTTACCGCGGGTGTGGGGCAGGCTCCAGCGCGCCAGGCTGCTCTCTTTGCAGAACTGCCACCTTCCGTCGAATGCCTTACCGTGAACAAAGTGTGTGGATCCGGTTTGAAAGCCGTGATCCTGGCAGCTCAGGCAATTCGATCAGGGGATGCTGAGATCATTGTTGCGGGGGGGATGGAAAGCATGTCCAATGTTCCGTTTGCTCTGGAGAAAGTACGCACCGGCATGCGTCTTGGACATGGAGAGGTCGTTGATCTGATGATCAAGGATGGACTGTGGGATGTGTACAACAACTACCATATGGGAAGTGCCGCAGAGTTATGTGCGCGGGAATGCGGGGTGCCGAGGGAAGCTCAGGACGAATTTGCCATTGAGAGTTACCGGAGAGCCCAGTCGGCCGTCAGCAAAGGGCTCTTTAAGGAAGAAATTGTTCCCGTGACTATTCCGTCGAAATCCGGCGACACAGTTGTTGATACCGATGAGGATCCTTTTAAGACGGATTTCGCGAAAATTCCGACACTGAAGCCCGTCTTTCAAAAAGACGGAACTGTCACAGCGGCCAACGCTTCGAAGATTAACGACGGGGCCGCAGCTCTTGTGGTAATGTCGGCATCGAAGGCAAAACAACTCGGATTGAAGCCGCTTGCAAGGATCATCGGGTACGCTTCCGCGGCCAAGAAACCGGAATGGTTTACCACGGCCCCGGTGGATGTGATCGCAAAGACGCTTGATCGATGCGGCTTGAAACAGGAATCCATCGATCTCTTCGAAGTGAATGAGGCTTTCGCCGTTGTTACTCTCGCTGTCAACAGGATGCTTGGATTGGACCCAAAAAAGGTGAACGTGCATGGCGGAGCAGTGGCTCTCGGGCATCCTATCGGCGCCAGCGGTGCGCGCATTCTTGTAACGCTTCTTCACGCTCTCCGTCGCTACGACAAAAAGCTCGGCATGGCGGCGATTTGCATAGGTGGCGGTGAGGCGAGCGGCATGATTGTCGAGCTTCTTTGAGTGTGCGTACGATGTCCCCGCTGCCCACGGAATCTCAGGCTAATACGTTATGAATACAATAACTGTTGTCGGGGCCGGTACCATGGGAAATGGGATTGCCCACGTGTTCGCGCAGAATGGATTTTCCGTTGTCCTCTGCGATGTGAAGCCCGAATTTGTCGACCGCGCCCTCAAGACCATCGACGCGAATCTTACGCGGCAAATCAAGAAGGGACTTCTGAAGGAAGAGCAGAAGCAGATGGTCCTTTCAAAGATTCGCACGTCCGTCGATCTGGAATCTGCGTGCAAGGATGCCAACCTGGTTATTGAAGCAGCAACGGAAAATGACGTAGTGAAAAAGGATATTTTCAGAACGATGGATCGGGCGTCGGGGCCGCAAACGATTCTCGCATCAAACACCTCATCGATTTCCATTACGGAAATCGCTGCTGTGACACGCAGACCCGGCAAGGTGATCGGAATGCATTTCATGAACCCGGTCCCCGTCATGAAACTGGTCGAACTGATCCGTGGACTTGCAACAACTGATGAGACCTTCGCCGCGGTAAAAGCGCTGACGGAACAAATTGACAAAGTACCGGTCGAGGTCAATGATTATCCGGGGTTTGTTTCCAATCGTATTCTCTTGCCCATGCTCAACGAGGCGATGTATTGCGTCATGGAGGGCGTCGCAACGCCGGAAGCGATCGATACCGTGATGAAGCTGGGAATGAACCACCCCATGGGTCCGCTGACATTGGCGGATTTCATCGGCTTGGATGTATGTCTTTCCATCATGGAAGTTCTCCACAAAGGTCTTGGCGATGCGAAGTACCGGCCCTGTCCACTGCTCCGCAAAATGGTTGCCGCCGGTCATCTCGGCCGCAAAACCGGAAAAGGGTTCTATGACTACCAGCCAGGCCCGGGGGTAAAAGGATGAATTTCCATTTCACGGAAACGCAGTTGATGATCAAGGAAACCGCACGGCAATTTGCTGAGGAGGTCCTCGCGCCGTCGGCTGATGAACGGGACGAGCGGGAAGAATTCCCTCGTGAGGCGGTCGCGAAAATGGGCGAGCTGGGTTTTATGGGGATGATGGTCTCGGAACAGTATGAAGGGGCGGGTCTTGACACGATTTCCTATATCCTGGCGATGGAGGAAATCTCGAAGGTGGATGCTTCGGCCGGTGTCATCATGTCGGTCAACAACTCCCTCGTGTCCTGGGGGATCGAAACGTATGGCAATGAGGGACAAAAGCAGAAATATCTGAAGGACCTTGCGACAGGAAGAAAACTTGGCGCCTTTGCCTTGTCGGAGCCTGAAGCAGGAAGTGATGCGACCAATCAGCGCACATCTGCAACGAAGGAGGGGGCTCACTATGTTCTCAACGGAACCAAAAACTTCATCACAAACGGTGCAAATGCTGATATTGTTCTCGTGATGGCCGCGACCGATCGCACGAAAAGTACACACGGGATCAGCGCGTTTATTGTGGAAAAGGGGACTCCGGGATTCTCTGTGGCGAAAAAGGAAAGAAAGCTCGGCATACGAAGCTCCGATACGGTTTCACTGACCTTCGAGGATTGCCGTATTCCAAAGGAGAACATTATCAAGGAAGAGGGCTTTGGGATGAAGTTCGCTCTTCGTACTCTGGATGGGGGTCGCATCGGCATTGCATCGCAGGCCCTGGGAATTGCGCAGGGTTCACTGGAGGCCTCGCTTCGGTACAGCAAGGAACGCAAAGCATTCGATCATCCCATTGCGGACTTCCAGGCAATTCAGTTCAAAATTGCTGACATGGCCACAAACATCGAAGCGGCACGAATGCTGACTCTGCTGGCAGGCTCCCTGAAGGACCGCGGTGTGAACTACGGCCCCGCCGCCGCAATGGCAAAACTCTACGCTTCAAAAGTTGCCGTGAGCGCTTCCCTCGAAGCCATTCAAATCCACGGCGGCTACGGTTACATCCGTGAGTACAAAGTCGAGCGGTTTCTCAGGGATTCGAAGATCACTGAGATCTATGAAGGAACATCGGAGATAATGAAAGTCGTTATTGCCCGGTCCCTCCTGCAATAACAATGCGCGGATTTTCTACTCAAGGCGATCATTCGATCGCTTTTTTTGTTTGGTGCGACCATACCAGGGGAATTCACCGCGAACTCCCTTCGATTTCTTTGCGTCTCTGTGCAATGTCCAATGGAATGAAGCGTGGCGTCAACCGGTAATCGCTTACCTTGTTTTTCCATCGAAGTTTTAGTAACATTCATTCTTACTATGAATATCATCAGAATTCTCCATTTATCTGCGGTTTTCTTCCTCGTAGGAACCGTTCAGGCTCAGGTCGCTGAGCCTGTCACGATGCTGTTTGCAGGAGATCTCACATTGTCAGACAATGTCGAGCGGTTTGTCGGATCGAGGACGGGCTATGTGTTTGAGCGATGGAAGCCCGGCAGGGAAGCAGATATCTTCATGGTCAATCTCGAACACCCTATAACAACAGCAACGGAAAAAGTCGAGAAGAAATTCAACTTCAAAATGTCGCCGGAGTATGGTGCAATCCTGCTCGATGCGGGGGTGACCCTGGTGAACAGTGCCAATAACCATGTGTTTGACTACGGATTGAAGGGGATCGAAGACACCATGCGGTATCTTGACTCATTAGGTGTTCCGTACACCGGGATTGGCAGAACGCTCGAAGAAGCCCGCCGGCCGGTCATCATCGAGAAAAAAGGCCGGAAGATCGGTTTCTTGGGATACTATGGAGGCGGAGACTTCTCTGCCTCACGTGAGAGGGCCGGTTTTGCGCCGCGCTATGCCCGGTATATCCTCGAAGACGTAAGAAGACTCAAGCGGCGCGTGGACTACGTTGTTGTAAATTTTCATTGGGGTGTCGAGCGTGCAGCGCTGCCCGATGACTGGCAGGTAACCCTCGCCAAACGTGTTGTGGATGCCGGGGCGGACCTGATCGTTGGTCACCATCCTCATGTACTTCAGGGCATCGAACGATACAAGGGCGCCGTCATTGCCTATTCGCTCGGCAACTTCGTGTTTGGCGGAAACAGCCTGCATTCATACGAAACCGCCGTGCTGAAGGTGTCCCTTTCCGCCACGAGTGCAGATGTGGAGTTGATTCCGGTGAGCGTCAAACGATGGCAACCGCAGCCTTCAACCGGTGAAGTAAGAAAATCAGTCCTGAACCTCGTCCGCGAGCGTTCGTCTCTTTTTCCCGAAAACCTCTTTCTTACAGGAGTTGTCGAATGAACAAAAAACTCTCGGTTGGCATACTGATTCTTATCGGGGTTCTCCTTGTCGGGTCCCTGCTCCTGGTATGGGGAGTATCGACCTACAACAGGATAATTACTCTGGATGAGCAGGTGAAAGCGGGCTGGAGCCTGGTAGAGAGTCAATATCAACGCCGGTATGACCTCATCCCTAATCTTGTTGAGACCGTCAAGGGTTTTGCAAAACAGGAACGCGAGGTCCTGGAGAATGTAACGAATGCACGCGCCCGCGTCGGTCAACTCAACGTTACGCCCGAAGTTCTGAACGACCCCCAGGCGTTTGCGAGGTTCCAGCAGGCACAAGACGGACTCAGTTCGGCGCTGTCACGACTTCTCGTCATCACCGAGAACTATCCGATCTTGAAGTCGAACGAGAATTTTCTCCAGCTCCAATCGCAGCTCGAAGGAACCGAGAACCGGATCACGGTTGCCCGGAATCGCTTCAATGAAACGGTTCAGGCTTTCAACACCACAATTCGAAGATTTCCAGGATCAATGGTCGCGTCGTTCTCCGGCTTCCAAGAAGCACAGTATTTTCAGGCACAAAGCGGAGCCGAGCTGGCGCCGCAAGTCAAGTTCTGAGTCAGGGACTGCCCATGCTTATTCTCATGCGTCAATCGGTCACACGGGATGAAATCGAAGGAGTCAAGGCAAAGGTGCACTCCCTCGGATTTACTGCTCATGAAATTCCAGGAGCCCAGCGTGTGGCCATCGGTGTCACGGGCAACAAAGGCCGGGTGAGCCCTGACCACTTCCTTAGCCTTCCGGGCGTCACAGATGCCATTCCTGTTTCCAAACCTTTCAAGCTCGTCAGCAGGGAAGTGAAGTCCGAGGATACTGTTATCCCGGTCGGACGCGACACGATCGGAGGCCGTGAGCTCACGATTATCGCGGGTCCGTGCTCCGTTGAAAGCAGAACCCAGATTCTCGATGTGGCTTGGCAACTGAAGGAAATGGGGGTAAAGTTTCTGCGCGGTGGTGCGTTCAAGCCGCGGTCGTCCCCTTATTCCTTCCAGGGACTCAAATCAGAAGGTCTCGAGTATCTCAGAGAAGCTGCCGACCAGACAGGCTTGCATACCGTCACAGAAGTCAAGGACACGGAAAATCTCGCCGAAGTCGTCGCAGCGTCAGACGTGATCCAAGTCGGGGCACGGAACATGTACAACTTCTCACTTCTTGAAAAACTGGGTGAAATCCGAAAGCCCGTTCTCTTGAAGCGGGGTTTCTCTGCTACGATTGAGGAACTTCTCATGTCGGCTGAATACATCGCTTCAAAGGGCAACTATCACATCATCCTGTGCGAACGGGGGATCCGGACATTTGAAACCTACACGCGGAATACTCTTGATCTGAACGCAGTGCCGGTCGTGAAAAAGCTTTCGCATCTTCCCATCATTGTCGATCCAAGTCACGGCACCGGTGCCTGGGATCTGGTCATTCCTATGGCCCAGGCGGCAGTGGTTGCCGGCGCGGATGGACTCATCATCGAGGTCCATCCCAATCCGGATTCCGCCCTCTCGGATGGCTTTCAATCGCTGCGCCCGGATAAGTTCAGAATACTTCTCGAGCGGCTGCGGGAGCTTGGAGCCGTTATTGGCCGTAGTTGTCCGGAAGAAGTGCGTGGCGTTATGCCGTGAAATCGCGCCGATCCTCACATAGAACCCCCCCGTCCAAAGAGCGGGCTATTGCTCCGCAGAGTGTTCGCGAAAACGTCTTCAGGGAAGTTTTTGACAATTCATCGGATGCCCTTGCTGTTATTGAGCCGAGGGGTCTCTTGATTGCCGCAAATTCCGCTGCGTGTCGAATCCTTGGATTCAAGATGACGGATGTCGGGAAAAAGGCAATTACCACTGCCCTCAAGGAGCCCGATGCACTCGCGTTGATACGAAAAGCCGCAAGGAACGGGAGGGGGGAGGTGCAGTGTGTCCTCAGGAACAAGCCCCGGGTGAGCATCCGGATCCGGCCGCGGAGCGTCGGTTCGCGATACGTCATCCTTTCCCTGACTCCTGATTCGACCACCCGTATCCAGAGGACATCAAAGGCGTCCTCCTTCCTGTCCCAATTCATAGCCGCCGACACACCCGACAGTGAGGGATATTACCAGAGTATCGTCCAGCATTCTCCTTATGGAGTAGGCATCGTATTCGGCGGGAAACTGGTGATGGCTAATCCGATTTTTGCAAGGATCCTTGGATACCGCGCTTCGGAGGAACTCGAGGGGAAAGAGATTTCAGGGTTTATCGATTCCGCTTCAAGAAGGTTCTTTACACTCCTGTCGTCCCGGAAAGTCAAGGGAGAATCCGTCCCTGCGAGGTTTGAAACACAAATGTTGAGGGCGGACGGATCGTTGATTGACGTGGAGGCATCGTTTACCCTTGGATCCTATCGGGGCGAGCTCGCGCTCAACGTCACGATCAGCGACATCACTTTACGCAAGGAGCTCGAAAAACGGCTTACGGATTCCGAGCGCCTCTTCCGCAACGTGGTAAATTCCATGGTGGATGCGCTGGTGGTCACGGATCTGGAGGGAAAGGTCCTCGATGTGAACGAGGAGTTTGAACGCCTTACAGGATTCTCCCGGCGCGAGGCATTGAACGCGATGATTCCGTATCCCTGGATCGACGAAGAGGATCTTCGGATGTACATTTCCTGGCTGGATGGCCTCCGGGTAAAGAGCGAATCACGCGACTTTGACCTGACGTGGGTGAGCAAAGGGGGCAAGAGGATCGCCGTAAGTCTCAACACGACCCTCCTGCATAATGCTTCAGGTGCTCCAATGCTGATGGTGAACATCGCGCGTGATATCTCCGAGCGGAAGGCAGCGCAGGAGGAATTGGGGCGGCAGCTCAATCGGCTTGAGGTGCTGTATGATCTTGGAAAGGCTCTGGGAGGAACGCTGGATCCGGTTGAGATTGCACGCATCACGTTTGAACAGCTGAAAAAGGTTATTCCCACGGAAGCGTTTTATATCGACTTATACGATGAGCCCGCCCGACAGGTGCGCTCGCTGATCGCCGTGGATATCATCAACGAGAAGCAATTGGAGTTGAAAGTACGTGATGACCGAATTCCACTCCATGAACGCATGGCCAATTGGCGCGTTGTTCAATCACGTCGACCCATTCTCGAATTACGGAAATCGATCCCTGCCAGGCCACCCGTGGTTCCCTTTGGAGATGAAGGCCGGGCGTCTGCCTCATTGATGTATGCACCGATGTTTTCAAAAGACCGGATTATCGGAATTATTTCCGCCCAGTCCTATGACATCTCGGCGTACACCGATGATCATCTCACGCTTCTCGAGAACATCGCGAACCTTGCGGCCATCGCCATTGAAAAAGCCAATTTGCACCAGGAAGCGCTTGAGAAGTCGCGGGAGGTTGAGGCCCGCAACAAGGAACTCGATGACTTCACGTATGTGGTGTCTCACGATCTGAAGGAGCCGCTCATTAGCGTCGAGGGTTACGCCAAGATCATCAAAGAGGAATATTCCGGTCGTTTCGATCCGGCTGCGAAGGAATATTTGAAGTCAATTCTCGATTCCTGCGGACACATGAAGGGGTTGATCGAAGATCTGCTCCAGTTATCACGGGTTGGTAAACTGGCTGAGCAAAAGCAGCGGCTGAATCTCCACGAAGTGATCAAAGATGTTCTTGAAGAACTGCAGTTTACGATTCGCGAGCGAAAAGCGGAAATCAGTGTCGACGGCGAACTTCCCGAGGTTTTTGGGGTTGACCAACATCTCAAAATTGTTTTCAGAAACCTCTTGTCAAACGGAATCAAATTCTGCGACAAGCTGGTTCCGCAAATCAGGATAACAGCTGCCATAAAGGGAAATATTGTTGAAATTGCAGTCAAGGATAACGGAATCGGCATTCCTGAGGAGTTTCACGAAAAGATTTTCATGATTTTTCAGAGGCTCCACAAGAAGGAAGAGTACGAAGGAACCGGGGCAGGTCTTACGATCGTTCGAAAGATCATCGAAGCGCACGGGGGCACCATTCGCCTCTCCTCAGTTCCGGGAACCGGGACGACATTTTTCTTCACATTACCATTTGCCGACAAGAAAGAACCCGCCCGTGCATAGCCCGTCTCCCCTCCGTATCCTTCTGATCGAGGACAACACCGACCACGCGAAGATCCTTAAGTGGGCATTTGAGCAGACGAATCATGCCACCCATCTGACGTTCTTCCAGGATGCGGATTCTGCCCTTAGTCATCTCGGCGGAAACGGAAAGGAGCCAACGGTGTTTCCGGATTTGATTTTCCTGGATTATAATCTCCCGGGGATCGGCGGACGGGAAGCCCTGATACGGCTGAAGGCCAATAAGCATTCAAAAGACGTCCCAGTCATTGTGCTGAGTTCTTCAGAGCGGGATGAAGATGTCCGACACGCGTATGAGTTTGGTGCAAGTACGTACATTAGCAAAGCGGTGATTCTCGATGAATTGAGAAATTCCCTTCAGGTCGTGCTGGACTATTGGTCGCGGATGGCAAAACTTCCGAGGAGGAGTTGAAATGGAACAAGAGAAACCCGTCAAGATCCTTCTTATAGAAGATAACGCCGATTTTGCGAAACTGGTGAAATTGTATCTTGCGAAATATGGCGAGACCCGGTTTGAAGTCGAATGGCGTGAAAATGGGAGGGAAGGTATCGAGCAAGCCGTCTCCTCCGGAGCATCCTATGACGTTATCCTTATGGATTATTTCCTTCCGGGATTGAACGGGTTGGAGGTGACGAGAAGCCTTCATGAAAAGGACGTGACGACCCCCGTCATTTTCCTTACGGTGAACAAGGACGTCAATCTTGCCGTTGAGGTGATGAAACTCGGTGTCGAGGATTATCTTGTCAAAGAGGAAGTATCCACTCCGATCCTTCCAAAAACCATCCTCAGCGTTGTGGAAAAAAGGAAGTTGCAGCGGGAGATGGAGAAACTGGAGATACGGAAGAAGCGGATCGAAGCCATGCAGGAACTGATCGTTGGGATCACGCACGAGGTCGGCGCACCGCTCGATGGGATGAAACACATCATCGAAGAGCTGCTCCGAGGAGGTGGACACGAAAAGACCGGGAAGTATCTTTCCATTATCAAGGAAAATATCGATCGCATTCAGCTGAAGGTGGAAAAGCTGAACAATCTCAAAGAAGACAAAACGGTACAGTATATTAAAGACATTCGGATGATCGATCTCTCATGATGAAGTTCAGAGCCGCCATAGCCCAGGTTGACGCAGCGGTCGGGGATATGAAACGCAACATTGACCATCATCTGAAGGTCATTGACCGTTGTATTCGCGAAGGAGCACGTTTAGTTGTGTTCCCCGAGTTGAGCCTGACCGGCTATACGCTTCGGGATCTTGCGTATGAAGTCGCTCTGGACCCGATACGCGATCGATTGCTCGAACCGCTGAGAAAACGAAGCAAGCGCATCTCGATTGTTGCAGGACTGGTGGAAAGCGGGAGTGACCATGGGATCTATAATTCCGCTGTGTGCTTTGAGGACGGCGAAGTGCGACACATTCATCGCAAAATCTATCTCCCCACGTACGGAATGTTTGAAGAAGGCCGCTATTTCGGGCAGGGGACATCCGTGTCAGCATTTGATTCGCGGCTGGGACGCCTCGGGATGTTGGTCTGCGAGGACTTTTGGCATCTTTCCCTCCCGTACCTGCTTGCACGAGACGGGGCAGAAGTTCTGCTAAGCCTTACGGCAAGCCCCACTCGCATGGCCGGAGCTCCGGATGACCTTACGAATGCTCGCGTGAACCACGAACACCACGCGACCTATGCACGGCTGCTGAGTTCCTATGTCTTGTTCAGCAATAGAGTCGGTTTTGAAGACGGTGTGAGCTTCTGGGGAGGATCAGCGGTGTTTGATCCTTCAGGAGAAAAAACCGTCAAAGCAAAATACTTTGAAGAAGATTTGCTCGTTGCAGAGATAACCTCGGAAGAGGTTCAAAGAGCCCGCCGACTTTCGCGTCATGCCCTTGATGAAGATCCGCAACTCGTGCTCGACACCCTCCGTCGGTTAAAACGCCGTAACAATCCGTAACGTTTGCTCAAAAGCCATTCCTTTTACGCCGTCTCCGTTGCAACACGGATCGCAACCTGATTGAAAGTCGTGGGGAATTTTCGTACATTACTTGACTTTATAGACGAAATCTGAACCGGATGTAGAGGAATCGATGAGCGGAATGAAAACAGCAGTCCTGATGGCCTTGATGATGGGCCTGTTTCTTTTTGTCGGGCAGATGCTTGCCGGTGAAAACGGATTGCTCATGGCCTTCTTCTTTTCCCTGGTCATGAATGCAGTGATGTACTGGTTTTCTGACAAACTTGTACTTTTGGGCTACAGGGCGCGAGAGGTCTCGGAAGCTGATGCTCCTCGGTTTGTGACGATTGTCCGTAGGCTCTCCACACAGGCCGGACTCCCGATGCCGAAGGTCTATGTTATCCCGAGCGCCAACCCCAATGCCTTTGCTACTGGGAGAAACCCACAACACGCTGCCGTTGCGGCGACAGAAGGACTCCTGACGATGCTCAAGGATGACGAGCTCGAAGGGGTTATTGCTCATGAACTCGCTCATATCCGCAACCGTGATATTCTTATCTCGACCGTCGTTGCCACGATGGCTGGAACGATAACATTGGTGGCCCGCATGGCAATGTATGCCTCTCTTGCAGGGGGAAGGGACCGTGAAGGTCATTCGAATCCAGTCGGTGACATCCTTCTGCTTATTCTTGCCCCAATTGCAGCCATGTTGATCCAGTTTGCGGTATCCCGTTCCCGTGAATTTCTGGCGGATGAGGGTGGAGCACAAATCAGCGGGAAACCTCATGGGCTTGCCGGCGCTCTTCGGAAGTTGCATGCCGCGGCGGAGCAGATTCCGCTCATCGGAGCCAAACCGAACACGGCCCACCTTTTTATTGTGAATCCGTTGAGTGCGGGCGGTATGATGCGCCTTTTTTCAACTCATCCACCAGTTGAAGAACGAATCGCCCGCCTGGAACAGATGGCAGGCAGACTGTCCTAAATTTCTAGTTTCTACAGGAGCATGAGTACCATTCAGGAATCGGTTTACAAAGAATCGGCCCCAGTCACCAATGAAGATGCCGCACGATACAAGGGAACGTGTGCATCGGAGCGTGCATCCCTGCAATCGATAGGGTGGCACCGACCCTCAACGTGCGGGGCATTTACGCTTAAAAGGATCACTTACGTTTGCCTTTTTTTTGTTGCGGCGATACCTCTGGCAACAGCGCAGGAGTCCGAGGCTCAGTCGGATGCGTTGGTTCTGTATGGTCAGATGAGGAGTATCGCGGAAGAGTTGGCCGCGGAGTTCAGTGTGCGTCCGGGACAGATCTTTGGCATGAGCGTCGAATCACAGCATCAGAAGACAGTCACTGAAAACCAGTTGCTGGAAGTTTTCAAAGAACGCGGGGCGTTGATTCACCTTTTTCCAGGTTCCGGGAGCGCGTCGGATTCGGTACTGAGGGTTGTTGTTCTCGTGCAAGAGGCAAAACGACATGAACGGGAAGAGGGCACGATCGTGAGGAGCGCTGAAACAGTAATAGATGCGCGGATTGAAACACGATCAGGTGAAATTCCCGCGCAGAAAATGTTCCGTCGGACGACCACGGACACTCTGCAAACAAGAAATCGGACAGCGGAAATGTCGATGCTGGAGCGATTGCTCGAACCCGCAATTGTCATTGGAGGGGCCATACTGGTGGTGTATCTTCTTTTTACTGTGCGGAGTTCATGAAGCGGCTTCTGTGGATTGCTTTGTGGATGGCGCCGCTGACGCATGCCCAGGAGGCAGGCCCGGCTCGGCTTCGACTCCTTGCTCTTGGTGATATTAATCTCGGCCGGTCTGTCGGCCAGATCCTGTTGAAAGACAGCATTGGTTACCCGTTTGTTTTTACAGCCCCCATTTTTCAGCACTATGACATTGTGTTTGGGAATCTGGAGAGCCAGGTAACCGACCAGGGAGGTGAAACTCAGCATCCCCGGGATCGATACATTTTCGCCGCCCCTCCGCAGGCAGCGCGGGCTCTCATCCAGGCAGGAATTTCCGTGGTCTCAACGGCGAACAACCATGCATTCGATTACGGCATGCAGGGGCTCGCGGAAACTGTGGATCTTCTGGATGCAGCGGGGGTTCGTTTCATCGGCAGTTCAAAAGATTCTGTCGGATTGTTCAACCCCGCCCTCATTGAACGGAACGGGATTAGCATCGGATTCGTTGCTTATACAGAGTTTGTGAATCAAAAGGGGGCGTGGCAGGGAAGGATATCGCTCTTTGATGCAGGGAGGGCCAGGAAAGAAATCGCCGCGCTTCGGGACGCAGCCGATATCATTGTAGCGAGCTATCATGGCGGGGTTGAATACGTCGATCGACCCCCGAAATACACACTCTCCCAAATGAGGCAGCTCATAGATCTCGGTGCGGATATAGTGATCGGACATCACCCTCATGTTCCGCAGGGAGTGGAGCAATACAAAGGAAAGTGGATATTTCATTCTCTCGGAAATTTTCTGTTTCTTCAAACACAGAGAGAGTGGACCCAGAAATCATTTGCCGTGGCCATGGAGTTTGTGAGGGATTCACAAAACGTCAGAATTGACGGTATCAGCTTGTTGCCTCTGCTGGTTTCCAATCAGCCGACATTTGAGGTCACAGGGCAAGCGAGAGAAACAATTTTCAGCCGTCTCGAACGGCTTTCATCGATTCCGCTAACAAGAAAGGACAGCGTCCTTGTCGTTCAATAACTTGCCGAAGGTACAATCACTCCTTGCTCTCATTGTGGTTGGCTCGATCCTGGCCGGATGCTCCCAGGAAGAGGCGACTGCCCCGAGGAGCGCGGAGATCATTTTCGAAAGTGCAATGGAAAAATACAAGAACGAGGATTTTCAGGAGGCGTATGAAGAGTTCCGAATCCTGACGCTTCAGTACCCTGGATCCGCGCTTTCGGACGATGCCCAGTTTCTCATGGGTGAATGCAAATTCGCGAGAGAGGAATTCATTCTCTCCGCGTACGAATACGAAGTCGTCGTACGAACCATGCCGACCAGCGAATTCGTGCCGAATGCCCGTTACAAAATGGCCCTGTGTCACTATGAGTCCGCACGGCCGTTTTATCTCGAACAGGAGAGTACTCGGAAGTCCGTCGACGGATTCCAGGCCTTCATCGAGTATCATCCGACCGACGCGCGGGTGCCCGAAGCCGAGGCGAAAATTATTGAGTTGAATACCCGTCTGGCCCAGAAAGAGTTCGAAAGCGGCCTGATTTATATGAAGATGGATTACTACAGGGCGGCGGGGGTCTCGTTTGACCATGTTCTTGAAAAGTATCATGATAGTCCCTACGCAGAGCCCGCTTACTTTAAAAAGGGTGAGGCCTTGTTCTACCGTCGGCGTTATAAAGAAGCAGGAGAAGTCCTCAAGAAGTTCATCGAGCGATACCCCACGAGTGCTCATCGCGAAGACGCCCTTTCCCTGATGAAGCAGATTGAGGGCCAGACAGCCGAAACTCGCCGCGTCGAAGAAGAAGTCACTCAATCAGGTGGAATCAAACGCTGAAAACAATGGCGACCCCGCGACCAAAGACCGTGAGAAATTCTCAAGTCGAAATGACCGAGATGGTTCTTCCGAATCACACGAACCGACTCGGGAATCTCCTCGGAGGTCAACTGATGCATTGGATCGACATCTGTGCTGCCATTGCGTCGTTCCGCCACACGAACCGTATCTGTGTCACGGCCTCGGTCGATAATCTGAATTTTCTTCATCCCATTAAAGAGGGCGAAGTTGTCATCCTTCAGGGCTCGGTCAATAGGGCCTTCAGGACCTCCGTCGAAGTCGGAGTGAAGGTGACTTCGGAAAACCCTCTGAAGGGGATTCGCAAACACGCAAACACCGCTTATCTGACATTCGTTGCAATCGATGACAACGGCCAACCCGTGCCAGTGCCGCCTATTCGCCCGACTTCCCCGGCTGAGAAGCGGCGATATAGGGACGCAGCACGCAGGCGAGAGAATCGCCTCACGCATCGCAAAGGATGACCCGACCTGTTCATCCTGCTCACCGCAATTCCCCTCTGATACCTTGCGGTTGCGGAATGTAAATAGCCAATGATAACCAGACGCTTTGTTGTTCCCCTCCTGCTCATTTCGTCTTTTGCTTTGGGTCAGATGAATTCTCTCGACCAGCTTCGGGCGCGGTTGGCGGAAAACGGAATTGAAATATCGGCGGAATCCGGAAAGTGCGGCACTCCGCTGATTGTCGAAGCGATGCAGAGAATGCAAGACGCTCCCGCCGCCGTCCGCTCAGAGATCCAGTCCGCTCTTCAGCGCCCGACAAGACACGTGAACCGGCTCAGCACTTCTGGCCGCTTTCGCATTCACTACGACACCACCCTTACACACCAGCCTGCCATGATCTCGGGAGCCCCTGCATCGCGCGTGCCGAATTCGCACGAGGAGTTTGTGGACTCCGTAGCATCGATTTTCGATCAAGTGTGGGAAAAGGAAATCGGCGAATTGGGATTCGAGCCACCGCCGGAGGACAATGGGGCCGGCGGAGGAAACGAGTATGATGTGTACATCGAATCTCAGAGCCCGGGAACTTTCGGAGGTACGTACTGGGAGCCAGGGGATATTCTTGAATCGGGAATCCACCAGCGCTATTCAACCTACATTACCATCGATGTCGACTTCCTTGGTGAGCGTACTCCCGGGCTCGATGGAATTCGCGTTACCGCTGCTCATGAGTTTCATCATGCCGTTCAGGTTGGATCGTATGGCATTTGGACGAATGTTCCCGCCTTCGATTACTTTTTTTATGAGCTGAGTGCGGTTTGGCTTGAAGAAGTCGTTTTTGATGAGATCAATGATTATTACTTTGATCTGGGTAATTTCTTCCTGAATTTCAAGGACTTGTCCAACCGGTCATTCGGATTCACAGTTTATGGTGCTCCCTGGCGTGGATACGAACGGAGTGTGTGGGCTTTGTTTCTCGAGAAGAAATACGGGCGTGACGTTTTGCGGCAGATTTGGGATGGGATGAAACGACTGCCGGCCCTCCAAAGCATGGATGAAGTGCTCGAATTCCATGGAAGCAGTCTCGAATCATCCTTTGCAGAATTTGGCGCTTGGAACCTCTTTACAGGCTTCAGGGCCGATTCTTTGCTCTATTATGAGGAGGGTCGCAATTTTCCCGTTCTGTCAATGAACGCGTCAGCGGGATTTTCTGGTATGACGAGCTCCTTCAATGGATCTGCACTGCCACTGTCTCTCCAGTACTACCGGTTTGAATTGACCGGTGACACCGTTGTCGCGGTCATCGCAAACACGAATTCCAATAGCGCCTACTCGACTCCATCACAATTCGAATCGTTTTCCGTCTCCCTGAGTTCGGGCACAGCGCAGGGAGCGACGCAAAAACTGAAGAACGGACGAACAGCCGGTTTCATTGCTGACGATTTCGGAGAATGGCGGACCCACTACATCGGAATGACCCTGAACGTGGATATGCGACAGGAATCGTTTCCAGCGCCGAATCCCTTTCATCTCAGCGCTTCCGATCTCCTGACTCTTCCCGTCGATAAAGCACCGGAGGGTCCGGTCGAAGTCTTCTTTCTGACTCCTTCACTGGACCTGGCGTACTCGGGGACTCATTTCATCACGAACAGGATCGGCAAATCGGAAGTCCTCGTTCCAACCAACGCCCTGCGACCGTATCTCTCCACCGGAGTCCATTTCGTGTTCCTTAAAACAGCGGAAAGAGAATACGCCTGGAAGGTACTCGTTATACGATGAGAAACATTGTCTTGAAGGCTGAGAGAGTGTCCAAGAATTTCAACCGGAGAAATGTGCTCCGTGATATTTCGTTTGTTCTCTCGCCGGGAGAATCGCTGGCGGTGACGGGAAAAAACGGGTCGGGAAAGTCAACACTCGTAAAGATTCTCGCAGGGTTGCTTTCTCCGACCAGCGGGCTTGTTGTGTTCGAGGGTCCGGAATCAAGATTGAATCAGGACGAGATCCGACCGTTGATCGGCTTTGTGTCACCGTACCTCCAACTCTATGATGAATTCTCGGCAGTCGAAATTCTCGACATTGTTGCCAGGATTCGCATGCCGGGAGCGTACGATCAGACCCGCAGACGAAACCTCCTGGAACAGTTCAATCTCTGGGGCAGAAAAGACGATGCCGTTCGAACATATTCTTCGGGGATGAAACAACGCCTGAAGTATGTTCTGGCACTGGAGCATTCTCCCGCGATCCTCCTGCTGGACGAGCCGACGGCAAATCTTGACGAAGACGGAATCGGCGCCGTCCGGAGCGTTGTAGCAGAGTACGGGAAATCCGGTGCTTTGGTTGTTGCAACCAATGATGCAGGCGAAGCAGGATGGTGTTCGAGTCAACTCAAAGTGGGTAGTTGAAGTGCAATTGATTACCCGATTATCCAAAACGATGCGATGACTTCGCTTGCTCAAATCATAGCCGTATTCACCAAGGATGTGCGGTCGGAGCTCCGGACTCGCTATGCCTTGAATGCCCTCCTGATG
>JBBDYD010000195.1:0-12337 GCA_040901865.1 Bacteroidota bacterium
AGGATAATCCTCGCGAGGGAGAACGCGCTCCTTGCTGGTACGCCCGGCGCGATTCGAACGCGCGACCTACAGCTCCGGAGGCTGTCGCTCTATCCATCTGAGCTACGGGCGCGGGAAAAAAGCTATCATGCACTATTGCAGATCCCGCCTCCCTATGAAGGACCTCACAGGGCGGGATCCTCCCCCGAAGGGGTCCCTTCGGGAAAAATTTCATCCACTCGCTGAGAAACGCTCGTGGGAAATTTTGGGACCTCCAACGGAGCATTGTATCATTTTTTTGCCAGAATTTCAACGAATTCAGACACTTTTGAGAACAATCTTTGCCTTTGCCAGGACGCGTTCCGGACTTATGTTCAGCATGCATTCAAATGTTTTTATGGGACATTCCTTTCCCCCGTGTGACGAGCAGGGCCGACACGACAAGCCCCTCACTTCAACGACCTCATCGCGCGGCCCGGCGGGCGCAAAACCGAATTCCGGAACGGTAGCCC
The DNA here is from genome assembly GCA_040901865.1 of Bacteroidota bacterium. Lineage (GTDB taxonomy): Bacteria > Bacteroidota > Ignavibacteria > UBA10030 > UBA10030 > JBBDYD01. The sequence continues at coordinate 492 of JBBDYD010000195.1, forward strand.
CGAAGATCGCCACCACGGGGGTCCCTACCGCGACGGCAAGATGCATCGGAGCACTATCATTCGAAACCAGGAGCCTGCATCTTCTGAGAAGCTCCGCAGATCCAAGCAGAGAGAGTCTCCCAGCCGCATTGATCACGCGCTCCGGACCGACCAAGCCTGCTATCTCCGCACACAATTCCGCGTCATCACCTCCGCCGACAAGAACCACACTGTTCCCTTCGGCAAGAAACAACTCTGCTAACGAGGCGAATCGATCCTTCAGCCATCGTTTCGTGTTCCAAACGGTCCCGGGGGCAATGCCAATCAAGTTGGCCGATTGGTTTCCGGCGGACTCGAGCAAAACATCGACAGCACTCCGTTCTGCGGGTCCGGGGTAAACCCGTGGCAGAATTCTCCCCGGCGTTTCAATCCCGTACGCTCTCAGAAGCGAAAGGTTTCGCTCGATTTCGTGAATATCGCTGTCATAGTGAACCGTAGAAGTAAAGAGGAATCTGCCGGTGCTCGTGTCAAACCCAACACGAAGCGGAATCCTTGCCAGAAATGCGAGGACGGCACTCCGAAGGGATCGGTGAGGGACAATTGCAAGCTCATACTCGTTCTTTCGCAACTCTTTGGCAATCCGCCACAATCCGCCGATTCCGCCCGCGCTTCCCGCCTTATCAAACTGAATGACTCTTGAGATGGCTGGATGGTTAAAGCACACTTCGGCAGACCGGGGCACAACGACAAAGTCGATGGCTGATCCTGCAAAAAAGTCCTTTAAGACCTGTACAAGCGGAAGTGTCAGAATCACATCGCCGATAAACGCCGTTTGAATAACAAGGATGCGCTTCATGGGTCTCATGATCCGTCGCCCGCATGCTTCCACCTTCGATGCATCCACATCCACTGGTCGGGATATTTCCGAATAACACGCTCGGTCTCCTCGAGATGACGGCGAGTGAGCTCTTTAACTGATTCATCATTGTACGAGAGATCATCAGACGGTATTTCATTACAGGCGAGGGTATAAGATCCATCCGGTTGCCGGAGGGCAAAGGAGGCAATAAGAGGGGCGCCGGTTTTCAGGCAAAAGACTGCCGGACCCTGAAATACCGGTACTTCCCTTCCAAAAAACTCCATACGAACACTTTCCATGGGCGCACTCTGGTCCGCTGCAATAAGTATAGAACGGCCATCCTGCAAAATTCCAAGAATCTCTCTCACACTCATCCCCATGGGAACGAGATGCGTTCCAAATTTCGTCCTCCGCTCAACAATTCGTCTGTCAATCCAAGGGTTCGATTGAGGCTTGTAAAGCGCATCAACGCGGATACCGGCCAGCGCCATGTAGGCCGGCGAGATCAGTTCCCAGTTCCCAATGTGGGCAGTAAGAACAACGGCCCCTTTGCCTTTCGATAGTTTCTCTCGAAAGACTTCCGCATGCTCAAGGTGCACAATGGAGCTAAGATCCTCAGCCGTCATCTTCGAAAACCGGGCAAGTTCCAGCAGGCTTATTGCGACGCTCCGAAAAGCTCCAACCGCAATTGCCTCTCTTTCCGATTCGCTCAATTCCGGAAATGCGTACCTCAAATTTTCCCGGACGATATCCCGGCGAAGGCCGAATTGTTTGTATGCCACCTGTCCGAGCCACCCCCCGAGTCTCCTCACGGCCGAAAGGGGCAACATGCCGATGACGACTGAAAACAATTCAAACAGGAGGAACTGAATCCATTGGAAAACAGGTTTCACGTTGCTTATTCGCCCATGACTTTGACAATAACGCGTTTCTTTCGCTGGCCGTCGAACTCAGCATAGTATACTTGCTGCCAGGGCCCAAAGTCAATCGCGCCGGCCGTTACGGGAAGAATGACCTCGTGGTGAACAAGCAAGCTCTTCAGATGAGAATCACCGTTTGTCTCCCCTGTCCGGTGGTGCCGGTAGTTTGCATTGAATGGGGCAAGGTGCTCGAGCCATTCATCGATATCCTGAATCAGCCCGCTTTCGGCGTCGTTGACATAGACTCCAGCGGTGATATGCATGGCTGAAACAAGGACCATCCCTTCCTTGATTCCGCTTTTATTGAGTATTCTCTCTACCTCGCCTGTCACGTTGATATATTCCCTGTGCTTTGCCGTATTAAACCAAAGGTATTCTGTGTAGGATTTCATTGTGTCGTTCCTGTTCCAATGAATATTTGGTGCGAAAGAGGAAGGATGTTTATTTTCGGCGATTTGCCACCGGGAAGAACTTCCCCCGTGAAATATTCCTTCCAGGATTGAGCTGGAAATTGTCCCAAGGTCAGGTGTACCGCCTGTGTTTTGGAGCTCCAATTAAACAAGCAAAGGGCAATCCGGCCGTCATCGATTCTTGCAAACGAATATACACTTTGCGGATTGGAATTTTCAACTGGTTCGTATGTTCCGTGGCGAAACATGGAATGTTCTCTGCGAAGTCGGGTTAGCAGTTCATACAGCCTGCGAAAGCCGCCCTGATCCTTCCACACGATGGGATTCCTTTCGAACAGATCGAGCCTGTGCGGGTTTCCCACCTCCTCGCCGTTATAGATCAGCGGTATACCGGGGAGAGTGAACATAAGCGTCGCGGTCAGCTTTGCGCCTTCTCGTCCAAACTTTTCCACGGTGGGTGCGTCCCACGCGTTTTTGTCATGGTTCGAATTGAACCGGAGGCGGAGGGAACCTTTGGGAAACCTTAACGACTCGTTCTGAATAATTTCATGGATGGTCGAAGCAGAAGTTGAACTCAGCAGAATCTTCGCCAAAATGTCATAGGTATTCCAGGAATACGTCAGGTCGAATGCCTTGAGGTGATGTTCGGGGATAGTCCCCTCGGAAAGCATCATTACAGGCTTGATCTTGTCCAGTTGTGACCTTGCCACATCCCAGAAATCCGTCGGGACCATCTCCGCCACGTCGCAGCGGAATCCGTCGATCCCCACATCACGCACCCAGTACTCCATCATAGCAATCATGTATTTACGAAGTTCATGGTGGTCGTAGTTCAGGTCGGCAACGTCCGTCCAGTCGGCATTCGGTGAAACGTAAGCGCCCGTTTCATCCTTTGTATACCACTCGGGATGTTCGAACATCAGTTTACTGTCCCATGCGGTATGGTTTGCCACGAGGTCAATGACAATTTTCATTCCGTGCCGATGGACCGTCTGAACCAATGAGCGAAAATCTTCCAGCGTACCAAACTCCGGGTTTACGGCATAATAATCCTGAACTGCATAGGGACTTCCGAGGGAGCCTTTTCGGTTTATATCCCCAACGGGATGAATCGGCATGATCCATACGATCGTTATTCCAAGACGCTTGAGTTCTTCGATCCTGTTTTCGAGGGCCCTGATTGTCCCTTCGGCGGAAAAGGAACGGAGATAGACTTCATAAATGACGGCGTCGCGAACCCAATCCGCACTGGGTCTTGCTTGTTCGTCGGCGTAGGGCGACTTCAGCGCGTCCAGAACCTCGGATTGCGGAATCAAAACAACCGGCTTGTAAATGCCACCAGGGCCCCCCGCATCGTTCACTCGGACGACAATCAGGTTCTCGCCCTTTCGCATCGCATCCGATACATCCAGATAAAATGCGTCGCTGTATCCGGCATGGGAACCGACCGGAATTCCATTGACCCAAACCTCCGCGTCGTCATCCACACCATGGAAAAGCAGAACTTGAGCTTTCGTTGTGTCTTCCACTGACACGCTCTTGGCAAACCAACCAACGCCGTCGTACGCCTCAAGATGATAGCGATCCCAGTAGTTGGGGATCTGCACCCGCACCCAATGTGTCTTCGGGTATTTGGGGAGAAACCACGCTTCCGATTCCCCCACCTCTGCCGAATCGATCTGGAACAGCCATTCGCCGTCAAGAACCATGGAAGAATCCCTTTGGATATCACAAGCGGGAAGGAATGACAACACAACAATTGTTGAGATAACGAGAGCGCTGTACCTCACTTTGTCGCGCAGACAAAAGGGAAACGTCGACCGGCGGAGGACGTCGGTCTGAACGGATCGAGCCCGAAGACACTTGGACGTGCGCAGGCGCGCAGAGGATTTCAACCGGGAGGCTGACACCTTATCCTTTGACGCTTCCAAGAGTGAGTCCGGAGACGAGCCATCGGCTCAACGCGAGGAAAAGGATTACAACGGGAATCATGACGATCACCGATCCAGCACCGTACATTCCCCACTCCGTACTCATCGTTGCTTCGAACGATTTCAGACCGAGGGGCAACGTCCACAATTCCGTATCCTGAAGAATTTGTGACGCGACGAGATACTCCGACCATGCCGTCATGAAGGAGAACAATGCGGTGATAACCAACGCCGGTGCAGCCAGCGGAAGGATCACTCTGTAGAACGCAGCGTAGAACGAACACCCGTCGATGCGCGCAGCTTCTTCCAGGCTTGGCGGAATAGTATCGTAGTATCCCTTCATAGTCCAAATGCAAAAAGGAAGGGCGGTTGCTGAATACACAATGATGACACCAAGGTAGGTGTTAATGAGTCCAAAATTGATGAGCATAATATACATCGGCAGAAGAAGCATCGTTGCCGGAAACATCTGAGTGGTGAGCAGGGCCAGCAACCCGAATCGTTTTCCGAAGAATTGAAACCGCGAGAATCCATATCCAGCCGTAGAGGCAAAAAAGACGCCCGTGATGGTAACGGCAAGCGAGATAAGTGCGCTGTTCCCCATCCAGCCCAGGAAATCGCGCTCCGTGAAAAGCATAACATAGTTTTCCAGTGTCGCTCCCGACGGGATGATTTCCAGTGAGGTTGACAGCAATTGATTTCCAGGCCGTAACGAAATATTGACGACCTGCCAGAGAGGAAATAGGGCGATAAGGGAAAAAACAATCAGCGTGGCATAACTGACTGATTTCTGCAAAAGCGAAGCGCGTTTTCCGGATGTCGACATGATCAGTAAGCGGCCTCCACAGCCCGCGATTTTCTCATGAACACTATTGTAAAAATAAGCAGAATGCCAAAGATCACCACCGACAAGGCTGACGCATAGCTGAAATTATAGAAATTGAACGCCGCTTTATAGACGAAGGACACGAGAATATGCGTATTATCAGACGGCTCTCCGGCATTGCTGACGAGCCACACGATATTGAGGTTGTTGAAAGTCCAAATGACGCCGAGCGAGATCGCCGGGATCATCACGGGCCTGATCAGAGGCAGCGTAATGCTGCGGAGTTGATGGTGCCACCGAGCTCCATCGATCTCCGCCGCCTCATACAATTCACGAGGAATACTCTGAAGCGCCCCAAGTGCAACCACCATCATAAATGGAAATCCCAGCCAGACATTGGTGATTATGCAGGCAAGAAAGGCTTCGGTCGGGCTTCTCAGCCATTCCACGGCGGGCAGGTTCAGATACTTCGTGATGATCAGATTAATCGATCCATATTCGTAGTTGAACATCCCGCGCCAGGTGAGAGCCACGATGTATTGCGGTATCGCCCAAGGAAGGATCAAAATTGTGCGGAAAACGGATTTTCCCTTGAGATTCTGGTTCAGCACAAGCGCAAGAAAGACACCCAGCCCGACATGAAAGATAATATTAACGGCCGTCCAGACGATCGTCTTTGCAAACACGGAATAGAAATCAGGTTGACTTGGCTGGGTAAAGATCTTGACATACTGCCCAAACCCGATCACATCCCAGTCCCTGATTCGGTTCAGGTTCATGTTGCCCAGGGAAAGCACGATATTGTACACGAACGGATACAATACCACGCTTGCAAGGATCAAAAGGGATGGAATGATGAGCCCTGCAATGAAGATTTTTCTGGAATCCAGAGAAGTTGTCAAGGGGACCTGGCTATTCGTTCATTTCGCGAATTTTCTGAACCGCAAGTGCCTCCATATACGCTGCGGCCGCTTCAGGAGTCATGGCGCCTCCCATAACGGCCTGGTATCCCGGGCGCATGGCATCCCACACTGCTCTCATTTCCGGAACCACGGGCATCGGCCGGCCACGATCAATCTGCAGAAGGGAATTCCGCAAGATCTCATTGTTTCGAATTTCCGGTTTTTCGTACAACGACTTCCTTGTTGGCGCAGTACTCAACTCAAGCGCCGTTTCCAGTTGATTCTCCGCGCTGAGGAGAAATGTAAGAACATCAAGAATCCTGCCAAGGCGCCCGGCTTGCACGCCTGAATTCAATGAATATCCCTTCGGCGAGGTCATAGGTGCGCACCATAGTCCGGTCGCTGTTATCCTGGGGAGAGGAGCCACACCGAGATCAATTCCCTTCTGTTGATACCCTCTCCACGACCAATCCCCGTTTATCAGCATGGCGGCCTTGCCATCCTTGAACAGAGCGTCGGCGATTTCATAATCTGCCTCGTTGGGAACAATCTTGAATTTATCGCGAAGATCGCCAACGAATCTCAACGCCTGAACCATTGCATCGTTGTCAAGTGAAGGCGTAATACCGTCGGATTCGAATACCCACCCGCCAAAGCCCGTGTAGAACGGAATAAAGAAAAACGGCTCGATGTAATTCCATGAAATCCCGTAGACATTCGGACGACCTCCGGTAAATCCATGCTGATTCTGAATTCGCAGACTCACCTCAATGAGTTCGAGGTCAGTTGTCGGTGCCGTCTTGATGTATTTCTTGTTATAGAGAAGGGCGAGGTGATTTCCTATCTTGTCGGCTATCTGGTATAAATGCCCTTTGTACCACAGGAGGCCCGACGAGTCGAATTCGCTTAAATAGGCCTCATCGAAAAGTGTTTCCAGAGGCATGATGGTTTTCGTCGCTTCATAAATACCGACGGGGTCGGAGGGACCATGGACGAGATCCGGTCCTTGTCCCGCAATTGCGGCAACCACATAGCCACTTCTCAGCTGTTCCGTTTCCTTGTAAACCTCGACCACCATGACACCGGGATGGGCATCCATATAGCGTTGAAGCTGACGGTGGAGAATGGTCTGCTCATCCGGCCGCATCTGATGCCAGATGACAATTCTATTTTCATCGTTCTGCGACGGATTACATGCCAGGAGGGCCAGGGAAACGAGAAAGTTCCGAGCCATGGTATGCCGGCGTGGAAGGATCACATCACCCCGAACCTGTCATTGAGTTCCAGGGTTTCTCCAGGCTCTTTATCAACCACCACGGTCCTACAGAGCATTGGAAATTCTTCACCGGGATCCCAGGAGCCCAGTCCCCCACTGTTCGTGAACTTGTATTCCAGTACTGTTTTCGAAGGCACCTGGAGGGAGATTGTCCAGATGTTGTCTCCAGCCCTCGTGTCCCCTTCAGTTCTATCATCGTACATTCGGACTTTGTTGGGAATCCAGTTTCCGAGTTGTGGAGTGTTCCCAGCAATAAAGATCGCCTTCCGGACATAGATTTCGCGTGCATCGCAACGAATGATTACTCTGACCGTATCTCCGCTGCTTTGCGCCATTGCCCATCCCGATGTTTTGGAGAGCGTCGGCGCACCCTTGATAATCGGTTCAATAACGCGATCCGGCATTTTTCCGCCGGCCTTTTTTGCAAAGGAGTACACGTTGCCAATATGGGTAATAAAGGCAAGATCGAAGGGTTTATCGCCAGCCGGGGCCGTTTGATCGGTACCGTACCACCAGAACCAATCAGATCCTTCGGCAGCAAACAAAGACTCCCATGCATTGTACGCAAACCATTTCTTTGTCCCTTGCTTGGGTGGGGGAGCATCGGGAGCAGGTGCGAGTACACCAGACTCTCCAAGGTCTCGTCGGGCAGTAAGCAAATACTCCCAAGCCCTGTTCTCTTCATCCTCTCCAATCCACGTGTCATAATTGGCATTGATCCAGGAACCAGGCCATAGCCACTCCAATTTTGGCAGTGACTCAATACCGTGCGGCGGAACAAGACGTCCTGGGTTACCACTTATGTATTCACTCATCGAAACGGTTATAACCTCTTGTGTTTCATAGAGCTTAGACAGTTTCTGATAAAGTGCATGTTGAAATTCCTTTCCATCGTTATCGTATCGATACCATTCCCATGCATTTTCTCCATCCAGAATAACCGTAAGCAGCCTGTCGGGCTCATTTTCCGATGGAGAGTACCTGAGGACATGCTGGACGAAGTCCTCGGCTGCATCCGCCCCTTTCCAAGTCTGGTAGGTGAATCCTATCTTATCCGACAGTTCGGTATCCCTGAAAACGATCGCGACTGATTCCGTGCTCCCATGATTGCCAAAGACTCCGTACGCGTAATATTTTGGTTGATCGCCGGGCTTTGATCGGGCAAGGATCTTTTCATCTGCCGCAATCCATCGAATGCGATTTTTTCCGAAAACCGGCACGATATCATGGGATACAGAGCCTTCCGCAGGCCACATTCCCATCGGAAGTATCCCAAACGTCCTTTTGAAGTAAGCCACCGCTTTGGCCACATGTACTTCCGCATCATGGGGATAATGAAACCGCTGCGGCATCGGGTCATTCGGCTGGCAAAGCTTTGCAAGATCAGAATCATACAGGAGAGGAAGGATCGGGTGGTAATAAGGCGTGGTGATGATCTCAATCTGCCCTTTGTAGGAGGACGGATGATACATCATTTTCTTGTGAATCGGTATGATCGCGGAAAGAACCTTGTACGATTCTGCCACCATTCGATTACAATCATCTTCGGAAATGGATTTCTTCAAGCTATAGGTGCCATCATCGTTTTTCCGAAGATAATCCGTGAGATCAATGGTCAGGCCTGTGACAAGACGCACTTTCTTTTCGAGAAAATCCGGATCGAAGTTTGCAAGGTAAAACCAGAATTTCGTTTCCCGCCGCTCCTGTTCCGATAATCCCCTGACCCCGACGGCTTTGAACTTTTCCCGTAATGCTCTGTACTCCGGAAATCTTCCAAACATAACCTCGCTGATGCCGAACGCGTTCCAGGTATTTTCTGCGAGGAACCCCAGATCCCGCGTATTAAAATCCTTCGTGGGCTTAAGGGCCAAATCGATCCAGGGATCAGTCTTTCCGCCGAACCTCGCAAAATACTTTCCAGCATTGATCCGGTTTTTCCGCGCATTGAAGCAGGGTTTGAGTTTATATACGTAATAGTCCTCGAGTTGGGAGAGAAGAGAAGATGTCAGATTCACTGTAACGTGTATGTTCGCATATTCGCCAACCATCGCAGCCATATCATAGTAATCTTTTGTCCCGTGCGTACGTACCCATGGCCCCTGGAGCTGGTCGGACGCCGGGTCCAGATAAAGTGGCTGATGCTGGTGCCAGATGATGTTGAGGAACAGGGGTTTGTTTCTGCCGGGATCACCCATAGCGGTCATTCAAAGGAGGGTAAGGTTGGTTTGTCACTGGAGGAGCAGCAGTTTCTGGATAAAAGAGGTCTCCTTCGTTTGCATCCTCACGAAATACACGCCGCTCGAAACCCCCTTGCCGGATTTGTCGATCCCCCTCCAGTGCATGGTATGCCGACCGGCACTCATGCGCCCTTCCACAAGAACGGCAATCTCCTGCCCCAGCAGGTTGTAGATTTTCAACGAGATATCAGAAGGAACCGACAATTCAAAACTCAAATTGACCATCGGATTAAACGGATTGGGGTATCCCGGATGCAACACGAACTCAGCAGGTAAGGTATATGATCCTGCCAATTCGACGGAAACAGAAATACCAAGTGTGCTGTCGTTCTTGTTGGAAAAGATCTTCATCGCATACGCCGGAATGATGAGGGAGGGAACAACAGAATCGGCGACAATCAGAGGAGTTTGAGTGAACACATCATACCACGTCCCATTCCCAAGCCATGGAATATTCTGCAGGGTGTCCGGATAGTCATACAGATTTGCAAGAACAACCACCGAGGCGGATGAGACGGTATCGGAAAATCCCCAAACCAGGGCCCTTTCGTTCAACACACCGTTCACGACGGACGTGTCGTACATTGCAAGGTGGGTCAACACCCCGTTCGTCAGTGCAGGATTATATCGACGCTGATAAATCAGACTTTTGTAATACTTGAAGTGTGAAATCGCCAGAGGAAGGGATTGACGGGCCCAATCGACCGGCCGGTACGACAATTTCTGTCCATCGCTCGTCCAGCCTCTCGATTCACCAAATTCCATCCCCTGCCAGAGCATTGGAATTCCCAAAGAGGTGAACATCATTCCGCCAACCAGCTTGTCTCGGGTCAATGCGACTGGTTCTGCTTTGTTGTCGAATATCCTGAGCTCATACACAATTGACTGCTCATCGTGGGTTACTGTTGCGTTCACGGGTTCACTCCGCCCTCCGTATGCGGAAGGAGTGGCGGGGGTATCATTTCCTGGATAGGCACCCAATCCGATCACAAGATTCCGGAGATCCAAAAGAGGTGTTGTCTGGTACTTTGCCTCATCAAAGAGTTCATCGCGGAAGCTGTCATGCCAACCGCTGGTGAGTCCGCTGTGATAGATCAATGCCGGGCTTTCAGGCAGATGCTCTGCAATCTGGTATATGCTGTCTCCATATTCCTGCGCAATTCTGTTGGCCCAACCGAGAATACCCATCGTTGCCTGAGCCGTATCCCAACCGATTCCCTGAGTATAATCATACCGGAATCCATCCACCCGGTATTCATCAATCCACATCTTCAGGTTTGTATAGATGTAATCCTGCGTCAACTGGGTAAAGTGGTCCATATCGCGGAAAAACACGAGTCCGTCCTCGTTCAGTCGCTGCTCCGTTGGTCCGGTGGATGATGTGGGTGGGTATTTGAAATAGGGATTAACACTTTCGTCGGGGGCCATCTGCCAGAGCGGTCCGGGGTCATTCAGATGATTGAACACAACGTCAACGATAATGGCGATCCCTCGTGCGTGCGCCGAGTCCACAAGCTCCTTGAAGTCCCGCGGAGTTCCGTACGCAGGCTCAAGGGCAAAATGATGGCTTAGGTCATAGCCCCAGGAAAACCCTGACATTCCGATGTTTCCGTAATCGTTGACAGGCATCAGCTCCAGCGCGTTCACACCAAGGTCGTTGAAATGCGGAAGGAGTTTTATCAGATCCTGAAAGGTCCCCGGCCCAGAAGAAGTGTTTGATGGATGGTTCCCTGAAATCTCGGCAACGTTCAGTTCATAAATTACGAGCTTATTCAAAGGTGGGCGAACGTACTCTGCCGATCCCCATTCATAATCATCAGCTGTAAGCCCTGAGGGGCCCGTTGAAAAACGAGTGCCGTTGGTCCCCGTCTGCCTCCCCCAGGGATCATGGACTTTCTTTCCATCGGAGAACTCATAGTAATATTCGTACGTGGTGTTGGGCTCCACGGCAACATTGCGCCACCAATCGTCGGACGATGTGTTTTTGTGAAGAACAATCGGATCGGGCACAGACGGTTGCTGTCCAACCGGGGCGATACGCAAAAGCACCAGCGATTGTCCCGGAACGAGTAACCGGAAAGTAGCAGAATCTCCCGAAGGCGGCGGCAATGTCACGCCATGCCTTGTTCCCCCGGGCATCGCCATGGTCTTGACATTATAGCTGATCCTTCGATAGACAACAGAGTCGCCTGCATTGTTATACGCCACAAGTCTCAGATAATTCGACATTGGGATGGGACTTGCGAGATTAAACGTAAGAATTCGCAGGGACCTGTTATAGCTGCTTGTAACATCGACGATCGTGAGCGGATCGAGTTCGGTCAAACCGGTTTCAAACATGATCGACGTGATACTGTCAGAGTTTGCGTGCACCAAACCGACGGTGAATCCGGTGTACTGCCCTCCGGATTCCAAACCGTAGAACTGGAACCAGAACAGTCGCGTCAATCTCAGAACTGAGTTATTTTGATCCGCCGCATTTTGCTCAGGATTGAGTGGATCGGGA
>JBBDYD010000196.1:0-12306 GCA_040901865.1 Bacteroidota bacterium
CGGATTTGATCTGTCAGTGAGTATCGTTCCTCGCTCGGAAAATGCTTTGATATCTCGAATACCTCCATAGCCAGCTCAAATGCCAATTTATAAACATCCAATTCTTTGTGAGACTTGAACCTCACCCCCATGTATGCCCCCTTTCTTACTTTCTTACCCTCTTACCCTCTTACACTCCTACCCTCATACACTCAGTTTCTTCCTCAGAATCTCATTCACCACCGCCGGATTCGCTTTCCCCTTCATGAGCTTCATTGTCTCTCCGACGAAAAAGCCAAAGAGCTGCTGCTTTCCACTCCGGTATTTTTCCACTTGTTCCGCATTCTTGGCGAGCACCTCATCGATGATGCGCTCGATCACCGCTGTGTCGCTGACCTGTACCAGCCCTTTCTTTTCAACGATGGCTTTCGGTGATTCGGAATCTGTCAGCATTTCTGCGAACACATCTTTCGCGATCTTTCCACTGATTGTTCCGTCGACAATCAGATTAATCATTTCGGCGAGGCGTTCGGGACCAACCGCAAATTCCGTGACACCAATGTGCTTCTCATTGAGCACGCGCAGGACTTCCGTCATCGTCCAATTACTGGCCTGCTTGTACGTGTCGCCACTCTTCGTTTTCAACCCCGCCACAACGCTTTCAAAATAATCCGCAAGTGCGCGTTGCTCCGTCAGAATGTCTGCATCGTACTTGGGAAGTGCAAATTCCCTGACGTAACGGTCACGCCGAACCGAAGGGAATTCCGGCAAACGCTCGCGGACAGACACAATGACCTTTTCATTTACAAGGACCGGCACGAGATCGGGTTCAGGAAAATACCTGTAGTCGTGCGCCTCTTCCTTTGACCTCATGGGCACCGCGATTCCTTCGTTGGCATCCCAGAGCAATGTTTCCTGAACCACCCGCTCGCCACGCTCTAATAACTCGATCTGCCGATCGATCTCATATTCAAGCGCCTTCTCGACGAACCGGAACGAGTTCATATTCTTCAGCTCGGTCTTGGTGCCGAATTTCTCCGATCCCTTTATCATGACGGAAATATTCGCGTCACACCGGAGGCTTCCTTCTTCCATATTCCCGTCACAAATCCCAAGATAGGTGACAATCTGCTTGATCATGGTGAGATATTGGTATGCCTCGCGGGGCGAACGGATATCCGGCTCGCTGACAATCTCGATGAGCGGAACACCGCACCGGTTGACGTCCACCAAGGTATCCACATCAAGGTCATGAATGGATTTCCCGGCATCCTCTTCCATGTGGATCCTCGTGATGCCAATCCGCTTTTTCACTCCCGGCCCAACCTCGACCTCGACATATCCGTTAGTGCAGATCGGCTTGTCATACTGCGAAATCTGGTAGCCCTTGGGCAGGTCAGGATAGAAATAGTTCTTCCGCGCAAACACGGATCGATTCGCAATCGTGCAATGAGTGGCCAGACCCATCCTGATCACGAACTCCACCATTTGCGCATTGAGCACCGGCAGGACCCCGGGAAGTCCCAGGCAGACGGGGCAGACATTGGAATTCGGATCATTGCCGAATTCCGTCGAGCAGCTGCAGAACGCCTTGGACTTTGTCAGAAGCTGGGCGTGGACTTCGAGGCCGATGACAGTCTGATATTTGCTTTGGTCAGACAAAATGGTGAACGGTGAATGGTGATTGGTGAACGGTCATGATCATGCTGCGATTGCCTGGGTTACTTTCTCCGCCGCGTCTTTGAGATTTGCTGCGACGAGAAAGCTCATTCCTGAATTCTTCAGGATCTCCGCCGCCAGGTCGGCATTTGTGCCTGCAAGCCGAACAACAATGGGAACATGCACATCGACTTTTTTGGCGGCTTCCACGACGCCTGTCGCTACGCGGTCACAGCGGACGATACCGCCAAAGATGTTGATAAGTACCGCCTTCACGTGTGGATCTTTGAGGATGATGCGGAATCCCGCTTCAACAGTCTGCGCACTTGCACCTCCGCCCACATCCAGGAAATTCGCCGGCATTCCTCCGGCCAGCTTGATGATATCCATCGTCGCCATTGCAAGGCCCGCACCGTTGACCATGCACCCGACGTTCCCGTCCAGCTTGATGTAGTTCAAATTCGATTTTGACGCCTCGACCTCGAGTGGATCTTCTTCGTCGAGATCGCGCAATTCGCCTAGTTCCGCATGCCGGTACAGCGCATTATCGTCGAAGGTCATTTTGGCGTCAAGCGCCAGAATGTTTCCCTCGGCGGTCAAAACCAGCGGATTGATTTCTGCCAGGGACGCGTCGGTGGCTTCGAAGGCCTTGTACAACGCCGCGAGAAACTTCACTCCGTTCTTGAACGCATCTCCAGAGAGCCCCAGTCCGAAGCAAAGCCGGCGAACTTGAAATGCCTGAAGCCCTGTCCCGGGATCGACAAATTCCTTGAGAATTTTCTCGGGAGTCTCCGCTGCAACTTTTTCGATTTCCACGCCGCCCTCCGTCGATGCCATCAGCACATTCCGCGAACTGACCCGATCCAGCGTAATACCGACATACAATTCCTTTGCGATATTCATCCCTTCTTCGACCAGCAACCGTTTCACAATACGGCCTTCCGGCCCCGTCTGGTGCGTGACAAGCCGCATTCCAAGGATCTCAGACGCGCGTTGCCGGACTTCCTCGATGCTCCGGGCCAGCTTCACTCCCCCGCCCTTGCCGCGGCCACCCGCATGAATCTGGGCTTTCACAACCCAGACCGTGCCGCCAAGACTCTGTGCCGCCCTCACGGCCTCATCGACATTAAATGCAACGTGACCTCTTGGGACCGGAACGTTGTATTTCCTGAGAATGTCTTTGCCCTGATACTCATGGATCTTCATGGTTTCTCCTTGAACCTATGGGATACTCTGGGATGCTATGCCGATGGCATTCCCTTAGCCGAATCCCATTCCTCAAGCGCCTGCCGCGATTGTTCGTATTCGGGAATCGGAACGAAAAGCTTGGCCAGACGGTTCAGCGCCTGCCGCGAGAACAAGCTGTCCCCGCCACCTTCCCAGACAACCGTGTTCGGACCGAAATTCCGGACCACCACGTGAACGCCAACCGACTGGAGGAACGATTTTATGAGTTCGGCTTCATTGATGTCGGGAGATTCGAAAATCAGGACCCAATCCTGCTCAACAGTGACGCTCTTGTGATCAATGCAGAACAACCGCCCGGATTTTCGGTAACTACATTGGCGGCAGAGAAGCCGCCGGCAAATGATGCAGATGCCCCCTGCCGCTTCAGCCGGGTGTACATCGCAAAAAGCGGCTCCGGCTTGGCCAAACAGTTTTCCGCAGTGCGGACAAAAATCGCTGTCCCTCGTCACCTCACCTTGACAATCCGCACAATGTCCGTTGGTCTGCATTCTCCCTGCACCATTCATCTATGTCCGCCGAAGCTGCTTCTTGCCGAAGGCATCCTCCACTGATAATCCTCAGAGGAGAGAAGCGCCGGCGGACTGTTCCTTGCCCTAACCTAAGCTACTTCACTTTCTCCGCGATCAACTTCGCCTGCATGAACAGAAGCAGGTAGTCCCTTCCGCCAGCTTTTGAATCCGTTCCCGACATATTAAATCCGCCAAACGGGTGCACACCAACAAACGCGCCGGTGATCTTTCTATTGATGTAAAAGTTGCCGACATGAAACACCTGCTTTGCCTTCTCGATCTTCTTACGATTCTTTGTCCACACGCCGCCCGTAAGACCAAATTCCGTATTGTTTGCAATTTCCAGGGCGTGATCGAAATCTTTGGCCTTGATGATCGCGAGTACGGGACCGAAGATCTCTTCCTGGGCGATGGTCGCCTTCGGATCGACGTCCGCTATGATTGTCGGCTCAATAAAATGGCCATTTTCCCCGGCCGGCTTTCCACCCGCGATCAGGCGTCCACCCTCCCGAACTCCTTTTTCAATGTAACTGAGGATCTTTTGCATCGCATTTTTGTTAATGACGGGCCCGAGGGCATTTGCCGGATTCTCTGCCGCGCCGACCTTCATGGAGCGTGTTTTCTCGGCAACCAGGTCCACGAATTTATCATACACCTTTTCCACGACAATGGCGCGTGACGCGGCCGAGCACTTCTGGCCCTGGAACCCGAACGCAGATGCCACGGTCGCCTGAGCGGCGGCCTGCAGATCTGATTGTTCATCGATAACAATCGAGTCCTTTCCGCCCATTTCCGCCACCACTCGTTTCAGCCAGATCTGACCCGGCTGGACCTTTGCGGCAAGTTCGTTGATGTGAACGCCGACTTCCTTGGACCCGGTAAATGTAACGAAGCGGGTTTTCGGATTCGAAACAAGCGCATCACCCACCGACGCGCCGGAACCTGTCACAAAGTTGATCACGCCTGCAGGAAGTCCGACCTCCCGCATCAGATTGAAGAACATCCACCCATTCAACGGCGAATCGCTTGACGGCTTGAGAACAACCGTGTTTCCGGCAACAACCGCTGCAGAGGTCATGCCAGTGAGGATCGCAAGTGCAAAATTCCAGGGCGGAACGACCACGCCGACGCCGAGCGGGATGTACACCAGCTCGTTCTTTTCAAGGGGATGCTTCACCACCGGCTGCTTTTCGGCATACCGGAGCATTTCACGGCCGTAAAATTCCATGAAATCGATCGCCTCAGCCGTATCGGCATCGGCTTCCGGCCACGTCTTCCCGACTTCGAAACTCAGCACTGCGCTGAATTCATGCTTGCGCTTACGCATGATCGAGGCAGCTTTGAACAGGTATTCGGCCCGCTTCTTTGCCGGCACGAACCTCCATTTGGCGAATGCAGCCTGAGCCGCTTCCAGTGCCTTCAATGCCAGGGATTGATCGGCCTTTTGAAACGTTCCGACGATCTGTGAAGCGTTGGAGGGATTATACGAGTGGAGTTTTTCCGCCGTTCTGATCTCTTCTCCTCCGATCACCAACGGATATTCCTTGCCTAAACGAGTCCTCATGGTCTCGAGGGCTTTTTCCATCGCCTTTCGGTTTGCGGGTTTGGAGAAATCAGTGAGCGGTTCATTTTTGAATTTTGAGATAGCCATGATATCACCGTAGAGTGGAGTTGAAGTGGAACCCATAAATTATGGGGATTTCTTGAGAAATTCCAATCCTTGATTCTCTGTCCAATATTCTCCATTCTCAACTGTCATCCTTCCGGATTCGAATTTCCGGGTGAATCAGCAGGAATTCTATAGCAAATGGAGATTTGAAATGATGAAACTCTCCGCGGTTTCGATTATGATCTTCCTGGTCTCCTCTTGCACTCCGAAGGAAGATCTTGATAATGACGGTGTCATACAGGAGGTGCGGTCGATGTTCGCCGAGTATGAAGCACTGGTTGAACGCGACGGGCTCATGGCGGAGTTCGCGTTTCTCGACAGTACTGACGATTTCTTCTGGGTTCCCCCGGGGTACAATTCGGCCATCTCGTTCGATTCCATTCGTACTGATGTGACGGCGAACGCGCAACAAATGCGTTCCATCAGTCTTTCATGGGACTCGCTCAGGATCGTTCCTTTGAGCCGAACCACCGCCGCGTATACCGGCGTTCTCATCTGGGAATCGGAGAATGTCTCGGGCGGGACAACAAGGACCAGACTCCTGGAAAGCGGTGTCGTGGTGAAACGCAGCGGGACATGGAAATTGCTTTGCGGACAAACGAGGAATGTAGAGGTGTATTAGAAGAATCGATACGTTAAAACAAACGTCGCCCCAACATTCGTGTACTTAACCGCCCTGTCGGAAAAAAGGAGTTCTCTCACCGAAAAACCGTATTGGGCCCCAAGGTTCAACGTGACCCGATTTTCAAGGTAAAACATGAACTGTCCGGCCAGAAGTTGGGAGGTTCTCGGGCCCTCATAAAACGGAATCTCCTCCGCTCGTTCAAGGGAGTATCGGAGGGAGGATTCAATCCGATCCGTCCATTCGTGGGACAGGAGACATTCCGCCTCTGTGAACGTCCGCTTCGGTACACGTTTCGAGATCGATGTCCGCCTTCGAATGCTTGCAAAGAAGTGCGTTGAAGTCGACACATCGTATCCGTACTCGGCGGTCAACACCAGGAAATCGAAGGATCCCCGGTCAAGTCGCCGCCCGCCTGAACCATCCCGGGTTCGTTGAAAAGAATTATGCTCCACACCTGCCTGGACCTTCCACCCAAACAACCGGCGAACAATAGACTCGAGCCGGACATCGGCAACCTTCAGTATTGAATAGGTGGTCAACATTCCTTCATCCGTGATCCCCAACGAGTCGAGAGTACCGAAGAGATCACCGAAAAAGTGCTTTTCAGGAAAGTCAAACAGGGAGATGTATGCTGATCGGCGCGAATACAGCTGCGCCAGGAGAATGATCTCTTCACGAGTTGGTTCCCGCACCAACAGGGAGTCCTCGCGCAGCCGATCGAGGACTCTCAGGATAGCGAAGACGCTTTGACCGCCCCGGACCTTCCCAAACCCCGCCCCCACCTCGGCCATGAAATCATAGCCGTAACTTTCGGATTCCGTGTAATCTGACAAATGGCGCGTTACGAAAATATTGCTGGACTCGAAATCCGATCGCGCTTCGGCCGAAACGTTTGAATATGCAAACCAGGTTTCGGGAATCAGATACAAAGCTCCCTCAAGGGGAAGACGGAGCCTCAAGCGGCCTTGTTGTCGGGCGATCTCATCGATCTGCAGAGAATCGACTCTCCTGTCTTCAGAGAATGCAAAAGAAACCGACAATGACGGTTGGAGGTTCAATACCACGGATTCATTCGTCTCATACAGACTGTACCAGAGCGTTGCATTTCCGGCATCATTGATACGGCTCTCCTCAGAGAGGTCCGGCCATTTCTGATAATCACGGGAAACCCCGCCATCAAAGGAGAGGTCTAAACGCTGATAGAACGTCTCCGGGGAGCCGGAAATCGCTGATGCGGAGTTCCTGCGCAGAGGTGTGAAGACTCCACATACTCAGCAGGACGAACAGGCGAGAGAATGTCCCCCACGCCGTCGTCACTGGAGAGATTCGAAGATTGCGTTGTGCACGGCGGGGCGAACGTCGAAGATCTTCGAGCTCTCTCGCGTGGGATACACGCGGTTGGTAAGGAAAATCACGATGACGTTTTTCTCAGGGTCACACACAACTGATGTCCCGGTGAATCCTGTATGGAGAAACGTTTTTTCTGATGTGCGGACGCCGGAAAAAGATCGGCCGGATCCACGTGTATCCCAGCCAATGGCACGAGTGCTTGCAAAAGACTGACGCCCCGTAAACGACCGAACAGTTTCCTCGCTTAGATACCGCTGCCTTCCATAAGTTCCCCCGTTGAGCAACATCTGCATGAATATCGTAAGGTCCGATGCCGTTGAAAACAATCCTGCATGACCCGAGACGCCTCCGAGAGTCGCGGCATTTTCATCGTGCACGCGTCCGCGAACCGCTTGACCGGTTCGATGCCAATACGTATCAATTTCAGTAGGAGCAATCGAAGGATGGAGTTCCGGCGGCGGATTGAACATCGTGCGAGTCATACCGAGGGGTTTGAAGAACACCGAATCAACATACTGATCCAGCGGTTTCCCGCTCACACTCTCAACGAGTTTGCCTATGGTGATCAATCCGAGGTCGCTGTACAGCGTCGAATCCCCGGTTCGATAGACAAGCTCCGAGGAAAAAACAGAATCGACAACGCATTCCGGTGTCTGGCAGAATTCATAAAACCTCTTCCAGGCCGGGAGCCCGCTTGTGTGAACCATCAGATTGTAAATCGTAATGTGCTCTTTTCCATTCTGTCCAAATGCCGGCAGGTATTTGACCACGGGATCTTCCAGCCGGATCCTCCGTTCGTCAACCAGCCGCATGACGGCACCGGTTGTTGCTATCACTTTGGTGACCGAAGCGAGGTCGAACTGGATTGTGTTACCGATAAGAGGCGGATAGAGGTCATAGGTCTGACCACCGTATGATTTGTTGTGGACTACGATACCGTTCCGCACCACGGCCAATTGTGCTCCCGGAAACGCACTGTCTGCAATGGCCTTTCGTATGATCCGATCGACCCGGGCAAGACGTTCGGGATCGAACCCTGCCTCGATGGGTGTCCCATTGCGGAGTACTACTTTATCATAGAGTATGCCGGAACCAAAGGGAAAGACTCCGGGCATGGTAACCGGGAGTTTGCCCGAGGCGGGTTCTTCACCAAAGATCACTTCGGCGGCTGCGCTCACAACCACAGGGGCCCCGCTGTAGGCACAAACGTACGTGTCGATACCGGGGAAGCCCATGACAATGTATGGATTCCCAAACGAGACTCCGATGACATGTTTGCCACGTGCCTCAAGACTGTCCAGCAATCGGGTGACCGGCGCCGGCGCAAACCCCGTCATTTCACCGGACCGGGTATAGAAATGCAACTGGGCAATCACGAGATCTGCTTTCATCAGGGAATCGAATGCAGCTGCGTAGTCGAGGGAGTCTCGCGGAATGAGCACAATTTCATCCATAGGACCGAGACGTTTGACCAGTTCCCAGTGGAAAGCCCGCCCGGAAAGCGGATCGTCCTGGTCGCTGAGCACGAGATCCACCACTTTCTTCCCATCCATTCTTGTCAGTGGCAGTACTCCGCTCCTGTTACCAAGCACCGTAATGGACTTGCGTGCAATTTCCTTTGCGAGTCGCAGATGATCCGGCGAAGCCACGACTTCTGCCACACGGTCAATATCAACGTATCGGTTTTCGACGATCCCTGTCCATTGCTTGAGCGTCAGAACACGCCTCACGGATTCGTCCAGCCTCTGCATGGAAATGGCCCCGCGTTTCACCGCAGACGCCAATGCTTCCACGGCAAGGTCCGCATCGGGCGGCATGAGGACAAGATCCGCCCCTGCCTGAACCGCCAGAACGGCGGACTCTCCCGGATGGTACTTTGCCGCAACACCTTCCATGACCATCGCATCCGTCACCACAAGTCCCTTGAATCCCATCTGCTCCTTGAGAAGTTTGGTTGATATCGACGGCGAAACAGTGGCGGGAATTCCCGCACCCGTGTCGAGGGCCATGGCGGAAATGTGCGCCACCATGACAGACAGCACGCCTTCATCAAACGCCCGCTGAAACGGCGGCAATTCAAGAGAATCAAACCTTGCGCGAGAGAACGTGAGAATGGGGAGATCGAGATGCGTGTCCAGATGCGTATCGCCGTGGCCGGGAAAATGTTTGACCGTCGCGATCACGCCTTCTTCCTGAGAACCCTTGATAAACGCCAACGCCATTGAGGCAACAAGTTCCGGGTTATCGCCAAAAGAGCGCGTATTGATCACCGGATTTTCAGGGTTATTATTGACATCGGTTACAGGAGCGTAATTCTGATGGACGCCCAGTGCCCGGGCCTCTCGAGCGGTTGCCCGACCCATTTCGTAGGCGAACTCGGGGTTCCTCGTGGCTCCAAGCGCCATGGCACGAGGAAACGTCGTGGCCTTTCTGATGCGCATCCCGGCTCCATATTCGAAATCCGCGGCGATGAGGAGGGGAACATCAGCGAGTGACTGAAGTTTGTTAATCTGAACAGCGTATTCGTACACGTCGCCGATCGAAAAAATGAAACCTCCCAATTTCCTGGTGGTTGTCAAGCGCTCGAGCGTTTGCCAGGAAGCCGAACCCTCGGCCATATAAGAGCCCTCCGTCCAGACAAAAACAAGCTGTGCGGCTTTCTCTTCCAGAGTCAGGGACTTCAGGGTCCGCTCCACCCAGGCCGGGTCGGGGGGGATGGGAGTCCAGGAGGGGCCCATGAAGCGTTGAGTCTCGCGTGGTGTTGTGCAGGAGACGGCCATCCCTGCTAAAAGAACAATCGCCATGATTTTATTGTTGAGCGGAGTTGTTTGCATGAGGGAAATTCTATTGGTTCAGGAGTTTCAGGGCAATCAAAACGGCGCCGTATGCCGGTGTGGCTTGTGGCTTTCGAACAATGATCTGGGGCAACGAAAACTCGATTTTATGTTTAACGATCTTTGTAAACACTGATTCGGCGATCAACAGGCCCCCGATGAACGAGAGCGGAATCTTCTGCCGGGGCCCCCGGGTGGCCTGTTCCATCCTCAGCGTCAATCCCCTGACAAGCTCTGATAATTCGAACGCAGCCCGGTTGAGAATACGCTCGCACTCCAGATCGTGGTCCATGGCTCCCTGAATCACCAACGGAGCAATTGACGCGATGTCAAAATTGTTTTTATATATCTCCTCGATAATTCGTTCCTGACCTGAAAGTCCGAATCGATCCGCCATCAACTGCGTCAATCGGGTTTTCCTCCCCCGGCCGTCAAGCTCCTTGCTCACAGCGGCAAACGCGTCGCGCCCAATCGCGTACCCGCTTCCCTCATCGCCAATGAATCTCCCCCATCCTCCGGTTCGAAGAACCTCGCCTTCCGGCGTCTTCCCAAACGCAATTGAGCCGGTGCCGGCAATGAGAATAATCCCGCCTGCACCTTCAAACGCACCCTCGAGCGCCACCCGGGCGTCGCTGTCAATTCGCATCCTCGCGAACTGGACCCCGAAATTCCTGGCGTGGTCCTGCAAGGCTGCGCGCATGCGTTCCTGATCCGATTCTCTCCCCGCACCGGTCAGGCCCGCAACCACGGCGTGCACTTCAGCGATCGGGCGTCCGGTCTTCTGACAGAGGTTCGTTACGAGGGTAAAAAGATTGCCGGCCGCTTTTTCCGTTCCCATGATTTGGAAATTGGACGGACCTCCCGACTCTTCGGCCAGGACGGCACCGGAAGAATCAGCCAATATCGCCGTGGTTTTCGTCCCGCCTCCATCGATTCCGATAACGAATGTGGCTTTGTTCATGTTGAGAGAAGGTATTGATAAAAAATCACAAAAAATGAAACTTTACCCACAAATGTCACGGTGAAGATCGCATCAAAGATGACTGTTACCGATTTACGTTCTATGGTAACCTTTCCAAGGTTAAACCTTGGCAAGGTTACAAAAGCCGTGCCAGTGGCAAGCTTCCTCGTATTTCGTTTTCTTCATTATTGTTCCTTCCCGGATTGTTTTCTATAATGACAAAGTTCGATGTTGACTTCATGAGACTCTCTCTCCTCCTTCCGTTCATCTTCGCAGCACACGTCGTTGCCCAGAACGAAGTCATAATCGGCCCGGACACCCGCTACGGCAAAGTGCGATCACAGTCGGGCCCGCCCGGCTACGCCGTTCGGTCGGGCAGGTGCGTTTAGAGACTGCGATTATGCCTTTCAACGCAGTGGCGCGGAGAACAGCAGAGAAGAGACGCTGACCTAAAGGCAGCGGTGAAAACCCTCGGAACAAAATCGAGTTACTTTTGTTATATTGGGGGGGTAAATGTCTACCACGGTCGCACAAAAAGAGGATTGCGAGATGAAACAAATGGTTTTGTTTGTTTTGGCTGTTATGTTCGTAGCAGGGATCGCCCAGGGACAGAACCGCAAAGCGGCGGATTTCAAACTTACCACGGCCGACGGATCCATCGTTGAACTTTCCAAACTTCAGGGAAAGATCGTCCTGGTGAATTTTTGGGCAACCTGGTGCGGACCGTGCCGGAGGGAAATTCCTGATTTTATCGAAGTGTATGAGAAATACAAATCAAGGGGATTTGAAATCGTCGGCATCGCCCTGGATGAGGAAGGATTCAACCTTGTCACACCATTCGTCAAAAAATTCAGGATTTCGTATCCCGTCGTCATTGGCACCGGAAAGACCGTTAACGCGTATGGCGGTTTTGATGTTATCCCCACCACCTTCCTGATCGACCGCAAGGGAATGATTGTCGATGAGCACATGGGCCTCATGACTAAGGTCGATCTCGAGAAAAAGCTTAAGGATATTCTCTAAGAATCCCGAGCTTTTATTCCCATGCCCACAATAACGCGCCTCCTCGTTTTCTCCATTGTTTGCTTGTCGGGCGCACTTGCTCAATCGACGCCTGGCGGGCTCTCGTCCACTGCCTCGAAGGTGCGGGCGGCGATTCAGGTTTCCACAGATCGCGTACCAGCGGGCTCAATCGCGCGCGTTGGCATATCGTTGACCATCGAAGACTCCTGGCATGTTAACTCGTATACTCCCACCTATGACTACCTCATCGGCACCGGGCTGGACATTGAACCGGTGGAAGGCATCATCGTCTCGGATCTGCGGTACCCTCCCGGGCATCATCAGCAATTCGACTTTGCAGAAGAACCGCTGAGTGTCTATGACAAGACGGTAACGATCTTCCTTTCACTCCGCATCTCGGAAAAACTCGAACCGGGTGAATACCGCGTTCCGGCGAAGCTTCGTGTCCA
>JBBDYD010000197.1:0-1782 GCA_040901865.1 Bacteroidota bacterium
ACGGGTTGCAATGGAAACGGCTGGATTGGCGATAATAGGAACTCCTATGAAAGACGACCTGAAGAAGCAAAAAGAGGATTGGGAACGGCGGATTGTCGCTCCGGGGCTGAAGAAGGCTCCTGAACGAGTGACCCGGTTTGAAACGGATTCCGGTATTCCGATCGAGCGTCTGTATCTTCCGGAAGATCGGTCCTACGGGACTGAGCAGGGCTTTCCCGGTGAGTTTCCGTTTACGCGCGGCGTCTATCCGACAATGTATCGCAACAAATTCTGGACTATGCGTCAGTATGCCGGATTCGGATCGGCAGAGGAATCAAACAAGCGGTACCGCTACCTGATTGACCAGGGCACCACAGGACTCTCTGTAGCCTTTGACCTCCCGACGCAAATGGGGTACGACTCCGATCACCCTATGGCGGAAGGGGAGGTGGGGAAGGTTGGTGTGGCGATTGACTCCCTGGCAGACCTCGAAACCCTATTTGCGGGAATCAAGCTTCAGGAAGTCACAACTTCGATGACAATTAATGCCACCGCGGCCATTCTGCTGTGCATGTATGTTGCACTCGCAAGGAAGCAAGGGGCGGACCTGCGGAGTATTTCCGGTACAATTCAGAATGACATCCTCAAGGAGTACATCGCCCGGGGAACGCATATTTATCCGCCCGAGGCCTCTCTGCGGCTTGTCACGGATGTCTTCGAGTGGTGCGGGAAGAACCTTCCGAAGTGGAACACGATTTCCATCAGCGGATATCACATTCGGGAGGCGGGATCCACAGCGGTTCAGGAGGTGGCGTTCACCCTTGCGAATGCCATCGCGTACGTCGAGGGTGCCAAAGCGCGCGGGTTGGACATTGATTCCTTCGGCAGTCAGCTTTCGTTTTTCTTCAACGCCCACAACAATTTCTTCGAAGAGATCGCTAAATTCCGCGCGGCAAGGCGGCTCTGGGCGACAATCATGCGTGATCGGTTTGGAGCAAAGAATCCTGAATCGATGAAACTTCGTTTCCATGCGCAGACCGGCGGTTCAACTCTGACAGCGCAGCAAATTGACACGAATGTCGTCCGCGTAAGTCTCCAGGCGCTGGCTGCGGTGCTTGGCGGTTGCCAATCGCTTCATACCAATTCGAAGGATGAGGCGCTTGCTCTTCCGACGGAGGAATCCGTCGTGCTTGCGTTGCGAACGCAGCAGGTGATCGCACATGAATCGGGCGTTACGGAAACCGTCGATCCGCTGGGCGGATCGTATTTCGTAGAGTCGCTGACAGATGAGATTGAACGGAAAGCGAAAGAATATATAGCAAAAATCGATGGATTTGGCGGAGCGGTAAAGGCGATCGAAAAACAGTTTTATCAGTCAGAAATCACGGAAAGCGCCTATCAATATCAGAAGCGGATTGAGAACAAGGACCAGGTCATCGTGGGGGTGAATGAGTTTCGGACGAAAGAGGAACAAGTGAAGGCCCTCCTTCGGATTGATGAAGCAACGCGAGAAAAGCAAATACAGCGTCTGCAAAAGGTCCGAAAAGATCGCAATGGGAAGGAAGTGGCCGCAAAACTCGCCCTGCTTGCAAAAGCCGCGTCTACAGCGGAGAATCTCATTCCGCACATCCTCTCTTCCGTGGAATCATACGCAACTGTTGGCGAAATATCCGATGCTCTCCGCAAGGAATGGGGGGAATACCGGCAATAACCCGGCACAAGACCTTACGAGACCTTCTGGCGGGGGTCGATCATATGTGATGCCGCTATCATTCCCATGTTCAACTTTTATTCCGTTTTAGT
>JBBDYD010000198.1:0-1741 GCA_040901865.1 Bacteroidota bacterium
AATGAACGCATCAACGTTGACTATGGACAGCAGGATCTGCTGAATTACTTCATCGATGATTTTCTGCTCGAGTTTACCGATGAGACGAGAAAAAGGGACGGATTGAGCGTGCTGCTGGATCTGAATACGCCGGACGACGGGTCGATCCGCATTAGCGGCGTGTACGGCCGAACGAAACGTGATTTCATCACCTATATCCGCGATTACCCGTCAAACGGAGGAGGTGACGAAGACGGACATCCTTCGTACAACTATCGGGACCGGGAGCTCGAGATCCAGACGTTTAACGGCTCCATGCGTGGCGACAACAATCTGCTTGGCTTTTCCGTCAATTGGAGCCTGTCATTCGCCGAATCCCAATCGTTCTATCCTTTTGATTACCAGATGATCTTTGTCGAACCGTCCGGTATGAATCCGTCCCCGATGGTTCAATCAAAGCCGGAGCAACTCATCGACTACGCGGTGAATGATTTCGCCCTCGCTTCCCTGAAGTGGCAATACTACCGTTCGCAGGACAACTACGACAAGGAACGAACCGGTGCACTGAATGTGGCAAAGAAGTACTTCTACGGGGAGATGATCTCAGGAGAGTTAAAGGCCGGCGGGAAATTCCGGGTGAAAGAACGGTCGAACGCCCGCAGGGAGGACTTGACTCCGTACTATCTGGGCCGCTGGCAAACCCACGAACGGATGCCCGACGGGTCGATCCGGCCGAAGGACTTCACCGGAACGGCGTTTGAGGAGTGGCTGGAATCCGGAGGCGGCTTTATCGGACTAAATTACTTCCTTGCGCCGAAAGCTGACAAGAGAAACATCTATGGTTCTTATTCGCTGAATCCGATGCTGATCCGGGATCATTTGCGCCAGTGGTGGTCCTTGAATAAGAATGGCATGAATGCCAGCGGTACGCAGCTTGAAGTCTGGGTCAATCCGCTGATCCGTTATGATGATCATTTTGTTACGGAGCGGATACTGTCGACGTATGTGATGAATACCCTCAACTTCGGGCAGGCATTGACGGTCATTGCGGGCGTGCGGATCGAGAACGAAGTCAACGATTATCAATCCACCTTCATGCCAAAGCCGGTGGCCGGTTTCCCTGTCTCTGCGGCATCGATCAGTGACACCACATCCTCCTATCACCAGTCGGTCGTGCTGCCGAACATCAACATTGCATTCAAGCCGTTTGATTTCATGAATCTCCGTCTTGCGGCCTACAAAGCGATCGGCCGGCCCGATTTTAACATGCGGCTCAACCGGTTCATCGCAGGCCGTCCCGCGGAGTCCACGACCCAGCACCAGATCTATGTCGGCAACCCCAGTCTGAAAACATCACAGGCATGGAATTTTGAGATCAATCCAACGTTCCATCACGGATCGTTCGGGCTCATCTCCGTCTCGGGGTACTACAAAGAAATCAGAGACATGTACCATATGTTGAACAATTTCAACACTGTGGGCGACGAATACCTCGATTATTTCGGCATAACCTGGCGGAGTCAATTGGGCGGAACGGCGTTTAACCTTACGTTGCCGTACAACTCACCGAGGCCGACAAAGGTGTGGGGGGTAGAGTTCGAACATCAGATGAATTTCCATTTTCTGCCACAGCCCCTGAATAATTTTGTCCTTACCTACAACGCTTCCGCAGTCAGATCGGAGACTTGGCTCTATTGATCCCAGACGATCACCTATTATGATTCGTCTGGCCCGTTTCCCGTTCCGTGGGCGTATATTATCT
>JBBDYD010000199.1:0-1729 GCA_040901865.1 Bacteroidota bacterium
CACTCATCACATCCCCGAAAGGAACCAATTTCCATTCCTACGGGCAATGGGCAGGTCCGGTGATCGTGTCGCCGGACGGCCGAATGGTCGCATTCGTTTCGGCGACGCCTGAAGGGAAAACGGCACTCTACTTACGCATGCTGAGCGAGGGAACTGCCGTCGCTCTCCCCGGTACTGAGGGGGCATATTATCCATTTTGGTCATACGATAGTAAATGGATCGCCTTCTTCTCTGTACCCACAGGGAAACTCAAGAAAGTCGATGTGGCAGGTAATCCTCCCATTACGATCTGTGACGCTCCTAATCAACGGGGCGGTTCATGGGGCAAGAACGATGTTATACTCCTTTCTTTTCCAACCGGGCCTCTTTTCTCGGTACCGGCTTCAGGCGGGACGCCTGTGCAGGTCATGCAAATGGATACCTCCCGAAAGGAGTCAAGCCAACGCTGGTCCTGCTTTTTGCCTGATGGCAAGCATTTCCTGTATTTCTCGCGCACAATATCTCTTGGCGCAGAAGCTGAGGGAGATGCGATCATGGCAGGATCCCTCGATGGTGGGCCCGGGCGGTTCGTTGTAAACTCATCAACGAACGCCGTGTATGCGTCCGGATACCTCCTCTACATGCGCGGTGGAACGCTGCTCGCCCAACAATTTGACGAGAGCTCACTCTCTGTAACCGGTGACGCCATCTCCGTTGCCGAGGGCGTTATCAATGACGCCGGTTTCAGTCTTGGAGTTTTCACTGCATCAGGAAATGGGATCCTTGCTTATCAAACCGGCGAGGGAATTGCGGGGGCGCGAATGGTTGTTGTCGACCGGCAAGGCAGGGAGTTAGAGTATCTCGGAGAAGTCATTGAGCACTTTACGACACGCATTTCTCCGGATGGCCGGCGGATCGTCCAGTCCATCTTCGAACCGAAGTCGAGGACACAGAACTTGTGGATGCACGATTTCACCCGGGGAGATATTACGCGGTTCACTTCCGGTATCGACGGGGCCATGTTCCCTGTCTGGTCCCCCGACGGGCGGAAGGTGGCCTATGCGCGTTTTGGAAGTGGGGATGAAACAATTGCGGAGAGCTACGAGATTCCCGTTCAACCGGTTGCGGGCGGATCGGCCGAGGAAGTTCTTATTAAATCTGAAACCCTCATCACTCCGACAGACTGGTCCCCCGACGGAAAAGCGATTTGCCTGGGTATATCGCCGCGATTCACAAGGGTTGCGTCATCCACTCAATCGGATCTGTGGATTCAGGCCTTGGATGGGGATAAGAAAATGAGACCGTTTGTGGAATCTCCGTACAATGAAACAGATGGAAGATTTTCACCCGACGGACGGTGGATTGCATATACATCCGATGAAACGGGGAAGAGGGAGATCTACCTTCGACCGTATCCCGGCCCGGGAACGGCGATCAAAGTATCGACCTCCGGCGGATCGGTCCCGGTGTGGAGAAGAGACGGGCGCGAATTATTCTATGTGAACGATTCAAATAAGACCATGTCCGCTGAAATCCGATCCACTGGTTCATCCGTCGCGATCGGAGTTGTGCAGGAATTGTTCGCGAGAACTCCCATCATGGCCGAATACGATGTGTTCCCGGACGGAAAGCGTTTTCTGATCAACAGGTTGATTGAACCTTCCGAGACTGATCCCGTTACGATCGTCGTGAACTGGACGGAGAAACTGAGAAAATAGTCAATCGTCCCCCATCCCCCTTCTCTTCCCAA
>JBBDYD010000200.1:0-1705 GCA_040901865.1 Bacteroidota bacterium
AGTAGTAAGAAACGATGAGAACCTTCTTCATAGTTTTGTAAGATCAGCCCGATTCCTTGTTTCTTCCCAGCTTTGAACGGTCCCGCCAGGGGGGAAGTATTTGATTTTTCAACGCAGAGGCCCAGAGAACAAAAGAGAGTCGCAGAGGGTTTGTTACTCCGCGTTCTCTGCACCTCTCCACGTCCTTGCGATGATCCTCTTCCAGCGTGATCAAAAACAGACGGTCAGGGTTTTCTTGCCGTCACAAGAAGGCCGGTGCCTGTCTTGTTGTCTGCGCGGTAGTCAAGATACATAAAGAGAAGGGTAAATGGAAAGGTAAGCAGATAGTAGAAGGGGAGAGCCAACGCAAACAATTTTGAGCGGTTCAGAAGCACCATTGGAATCTTGATGCCAAGTTTCCAGGAGACGGTTCCCCATGGGCCGTACGTAAATCGAATTTCCTCAACGGCTAATCCGGCGCCTGTTAATTTCCTCCGAATTTCCTCCGGCCCATACCCCGATCTCGCATGCTCCTCGATAAATCCTGGATCATCCGGTCCGTGGGCATCGGATCCGCCAAAGCTTGAAGGTGTGTTGACGAGGACGAGTCCGCCCCCCCTGAGCGCCCTGAAAAAATTCCTGAAGACCGTTTCATCATCCGCAATATGTTCCATAACGTCAACGGAGAGAATAAGGTCAAACTCATCTGTATGGATCGGTTGAGTGAGATCCTCAACGGCAAAATCCACGTTGGAGAATCCCGCCTTCTCAAAAAACTCCCTGCAGTCGCCAATCTGTTCATTCTTTACGTCCACCGCCTTGATCTTTACGTCCTTAAATCTCCTCGCGCAATAATAGGAGTACTGTCCAAATCCGCTCCCGGCATCCAACATCGCCTTGACAGGATGACGAGCGAAGATCCCTCTCAACGCGCGTTTCACATGCCACTCCCGCAGGAACAGGAGTCCGAGAACCCGATAGAGCAGTCGCCGAAACATCGGCCGTGAGCGGACTGCTTCGCCCAGAACATTTTTGATCGGATCGTATCTCACCGAATGCCTGATCTGGAATTTGCGGAACGGGAGGATTTCACCGTACGGGGAGAACGTGCGAATTCTTCGATGGCCTTGACCATTGTTTCCCAGGAATACTTCTTCTTTTCCATTTGAACAGATCGCACAAAACGGGTTTCGTTCTTGTCCTTGTAGAAATCAACCACAGCGGAAGCAAGTGCCGCAGGGTTTTCAGGCGGAACGATGAATCCTGTGACGTTATGCCGCACGACCTCGGCTAATCCTCCGACATCAGTTGCGATGACCGGTTTGTCAAACTGATAAGCGATCTGAACAATGCCGCTTTGTGTTGCAGAGCGATACGGTATGACAACGACGTCTGCGGCTGAAAAATATTCCCCGACCCGGTCATTCGGAATGTAATCCGAAACGACTGTGACATTGTCTTTAATTCCGAGATTGCTTATCTGTTTCCTGTAGATTTGTTCGTCATGGTAGAACTCACCGACCACCAACAGGTGGATGTCGAGCGTGTTTCGGACGATTGCAAACGCTTGCAGGAGGGTGTCGAGCCCCTTGTAGCGGCGAACATAGCCAAAGAAGAGGACGACACGCCGGTGGGAGATGCCGAGCTTCTTACGAGAGCGGGCCTTTGAAGTTCCCCCTCCAAAAATCTCGTAAATGGGGTGCGGAACAAACACAGCGTTGGCATT
>JBBDYD010000201.1:0-1699 GCA_040901865.1 Bacteroidota bacterium
GGTCGTTGCCCAGCAGGGCGGTGGTGTTGGTGAACTGCATGCCGGTCAACTGCATGCCGTCACCGGAATCGCCCGCGAAGCGTATGGTCACTTCTTCGAGCGACTGAGTCCGTTTTTCAGCCATGGTGAACTACTTCCTATGGAAAAGACCAGGGGAAAGAGAAGGCAAACATCATTTCTTCAATGCTTCAAAGTTACTCATTTTTGCCCTAAAAAGTCAAGAAACGGTCGTATATACGAAAGTGAGACACTTACCGTTTTCTTAGTGTATCCCGATCCAAAGCCGAATAGATCAAAGGTTCAATCAATCGTATTCTGACGGTTTCATTTTTTAAACCGAATCACGTGAATGTTCATGAACGGCTTTGGATCGGGTGTTGGGGAAGTTGGTTGGAGAAAGATGAAAAAGAGGGTCGACAGGAGACAAGAGACAGAAAGGGACGATGCGGAAAGCAATGCCGTGGGAGGTCGGGCCCACAGATGCTGATCAAGTTGAATGTTGGAATCGTGGTTACCCGGCACCTTCACAGATGAAACAAATACTGTTACGAAACGTGCGGGCTTTTGCAGTCGGATGAATTCGGCAAGCGGTTGTGGAGACAACGATTCGAAGGCATCGTTCGGGGAGTGAACTTGCCTCGTCAGGCTATTTCAACAGCACAAGTTTTTTCACCTCAACGAATTCCGGGGTGCGCATTCGGTAGAAGTAGACGCCGGACGGAATCAAGCGTCCGTCGTCGCTCCGGCCGGTCCACGTAACGGAGTAGCGTCCCGGCGCTACCACGTCATCGACCAGGATTGCGATTCTCTGACCCAGAAGACTGTAAATCTCTATCACCATCCGGACCTCTGTCGGTAGCTCGTAACGGATAACGGTGGATGGATTGAACGGGTTCGGGAAATTCTGAGAGAGGTCAAACGTCGCGGGGATGAAATCATCCTTCCCATGCACGTCGGAAACAATACCGTCGATCCCCTCGAAGGCTGCAAACCCCGACACGACGGCCACTTCGCCTGAACTCTGAATTCCCACAAATGGCTGACCGACAACGGCTGCCATGCTCAATTGGTCTTCGCTTCCTCGCTGAAACCCGGCTGAAAAAGAGCGCCACACGATATGAGTTTGCGCCTGCAAGTCTTGAAGAATCGCTACGCAGAAAGCGATCGTCAAACATCGAATCCAGTTCCGAAGCGTCGCACGATGACGAAGAGTGAATAAATCGTTTGCTTTCATGCCATCCTCTTTCCGGCCTAATTATTCGATACGAAACCGTACCAGTTCACATCGAGGCTGTTTTGCCTGAACAGCTCCAGTTTCGCCCACTTCGATCCGAACCGGAACATCATCGTGAACCGGCGGCTCGTTCCGACATCGATTGTCTTGGGCACCAGACTGATGGCAACATCGTTCACTGCACCCACGGTCAACGTCTCGCCTGTAACGATATCCCAGGTCGCGGAATACGGGCAGTCGTCGATCGCGCCCTCTGAAACAACAATTCGAAATGACCCCGCAGAGCCGGTCCGAACGACGGTAACGGAGGTTGCTCCACCCGTGGACAATAAACACACCGTTGATCCGTCTGTAACGTTCGTAGAACTGACGGGAAACAGACTGAGTCCTTGTGGTCCCCGATCTCCCTTGTCGCCCTTCAATCCCTGACTGCCTTGTGGTCCCAGATCTCCCTTCAATCCCTGA
>JBBDYD010000202.1:0-1689 GCA_040901865.1 Bacteroidota bacterium
GAACTCGTGATACAGGACCGCGTCGATCTCGTTGAAGTTGTTGGCAACATTCAGTATACTATGAAAAAGCGGGTACATGACCGCATTGTATCTTTGCGGGACCAGATGAAGCGTTTGCTGTCAAGCTATTCGTTCAACAAGCCGAGGGATCTTGTTTTGCAATGGTCCCAGCGCATCGATGAACTCGATAAAAGCCTTTCGCTGGCCGCCACCCATCTCCTTGAATCCGCACACGTTCGGCACGTCTCTTTCGAAAAACGGTTGGAGGCTCTGAGCCCCAGAAACGTGGTGCTAAGGGGATATGCAATCGTCAGAAAAGATCATCGCATCGTCACGACTGCCAGGGAGTTGGCAGAAGGGGACTTGGCGGAAATTCAATTCAAGGATAACTCAGTTGCGGCGCGGGTGGAAAGGAAATGATGTCCAAGAAACCCGTTAAACAAACGTTCGAGGCCGCCCTCAAACGACTGGAAGAAATTGTCGAACTCCTCGAAGGTTCAGAAACACCGTTGGATCAATCCATTGACCTGTACGAGGAGGGACTGGAATTGTCGAGATTCTGTGCTTCGAAGCTGAAAGGTGCGGAGGTCCGGTTCAAGAAACTTGCAAAATTGTCCAATGGTCAGTTTGAATTAACGGATTTGGATTCCTAAAGGATACTCATGAGTGATTCGCCGTATCAATACCTGGACGCCATCAATTCTCCTTCGGACCTTCGGGCTCTGGACGTCAAGGACCTGAGAGGAGTTTGCGCCGACGTCCGGAATTTCCTGGTTGATTGCGTTTCGAAAACGGGCGGCCACTTTGGAGCGGGACTCGGTGCTGTCGAGCTTGCCGTTGCGTTGCATTATGCTTTTAACACCCCCGAAGACAAGCTGATATGGGATACCGGGCACCAGGCGTACCCCCACAAGATTCTCACGGGAAGAAAAAATCGGATGGAGACCATCCGCCAATTGAACGGGCTCAGCGGGTTCCTGAAACGCGGCGAAAGTGAATACGATGTTTTTGGGGCGGGACATGCAAGCACGGCGATCTCGGCTGCGCTTGGAATCACTACCGCAAGGGATTTCGATGGCAAGGACTTCAAAGTTGTTGCCATCGTGGGGGATGGATCTCTCACCGGCGGCATGGCGTATGAGGGGATGAATAATGCCGGAATGCTGAAGAAAAACATGATCGTTCTTTTGAACGACAACCAGATGGTATCCTTATCGGCTCAACACCCCACCCTCTGGTCCCTCCATGATTACTTTTCCGAAGTCCTGACACATCCGACCTACAACAAGTTTAAGGCAAATGTCTGGGAGTTGACCGGCAAACTGGACAACTTCGGAGATCGTCTCCGCGTCGTCGCGCAAAAACTCGAAAAAGGAGTGAAGGCTGTCGTAACTCCGGGCATGCTGTTTGAAGCACTGGGGTTCAGATATTTTGGACCGTTCAACGGCCACAACGTGGTGAAGCTTGTTGAGATTTTCAAGCACGTGAGGGATTTAAACGGGCCAATCCTGATTCACACGATTACGCAAAAAGGGAAGGGGTACGCCCCGGCCGAGAAAGAGGCGACGAGACTGCATGGAGTGACGCCGTTCGATAAAATTACCGGCGTCATGCACAAAGGCGCAAAGGAAGCACCCCCGCTCACAAAAGTTCTTGGAACGGCGCTCGTCGAGATCTGCAAGTTGAACG
>JBBDYD010000203.1:0-1683 GCA_040901865.1 Bacteroidota bacterium
GAGGATCCTGACAAATGCCTTCGCTGTCACGATCTGTTTTTTCCTCATGAAGGCCTCCCTCAAATTCCTCGCCGATGAAGTGGAATCCGGCAGCACGTTACATGGTGACATCCCTTCCTGGTATTCTCAGATCATTATTCCGGTCGGTTTCACTCTGATCATCATCCATTTCCTCGTACGGATTACACGGGGAGTCCACGCATTGCGTGCCGGGGTGAGTGACGAATGAACACCTGGTTGATCGTCGTTGTTGTCGTTTTTCTAGCCTTCCTGGGTGCGCCGCTTTTTACTCTTATCGGCGGGATTGCACTCTATGCGTTTGATAGCCAGGGAATCGACACCTCCTCGGTAATCATCGATCTCTATCGGATCGCAGAGACACCGACATTAATTGCGATTCCGCTGTTTACGTTCGCCGGGTACATGCTGGCGGAGAGTAAATCGCCCCAGCGGCTGGTCGCATTGGCGCGGGCAATGTTCGGATGGATTCCCGGGGGCCTCGCGATCGTGGTTTTGGCAACCTGTGCTTTCTTCACGGCATTCACAGGAGCATCGGGAGTCACCATTGTTGCCTTGGGTGGGATTCTGTATCCCATTCTCATCAAGGAATCGTATCCCGAACAGTTTTCCCTGGGATTAGTCACCGCCTCGGGCAGTATCGGCCTGCTCTTTCCCCCGAGTCTACCGATCATTCTGTACGGCATTATTGCCGAGGTGAGCATCGACCAAATGTTTGTCGCTGGAATCATTCCCGGGTTCCTGTTGGTGTCCTTTGTTGCCCTCTACAGCATGAGAGTAGGCGTGAAAGCCAGGGTGCCGACGGTTCGTTTTTCATGGAGCAACCTCTGGTCTGCCACGAAAGGGGCGACGTGGGAAATACCGCTTCCTTTTATCATTGTGGGTGGCATTTATGGCGGTGCGTTTACTGCCACAGAGGCCTCCGCCGTGACTGCCTTTTACGTGCTGGTCGTCGTTGCGTTCATCTACCGTGACATGAGTCTCACTAAGGATGTTCCGCGTGTAATGAAAGAGAGCATGATCCTGGTGGGGGCGATTTTGGCAATCCTTGGGACGGCGCTTGGCCTGACCAATTATCTCATTGACGAACAAGTGCCGCAGCAACTATTTGATTTTGTTCAGTCGAATGTCGAAAGCCGGTTTGCGTTCCTGCTGATCCTCAACTTGTTTCTTCTCATTGTTGGAATGATGATGGACATTTTTTCCGCCATCATTGTTGTCGTTCCGCTCATTCTTCCGATTGCCCGTGCCTTCAACATTGATCCGTTGCATCTCGGCATTATTTTTCTTACCAATCTAGAGATCGGATACCTGACGCCGCCGGTCGGATTGAACCTGTTCCTTTCCGGGCTTCGGTTCGAGAAGCCGATCCTCGAGATCGCCCGTTCGGTGATCGTATTTATCGCCCTGATGCTTGCGGCGTTACTGCTTATCACCTATATCCCGGATCTGAGTCTGTGGCTTGTTCAGCTCTTCGGGACGCAATAGCAGGGAAGGGAATTCCACTGTTGTTTTGAACCATGAAGGAGCATGT
Organism: Bacteroidota bacterium; assembly: GCA_040901865.1. Lineage (GTDB taxonomy): Bacteria > Bacteroidota > Ignavibacteria > UBA10030 > UBA10030 > JBBDYD01. The sequence goes on from JBBDYD010000203.1 coordinate 1,553, forward strand.
ATGATGCCAAAGAACGTTCTTGAAGGACTGCGGCAGCAGATCCAAAAAGAGTTGTATTCTGCCTACTATTACCTCTCCATGTCGGCCCATTTTGTTTCGGTCAACCTCCCGGGATTCGCGCATTGGACAAG
>JBBDYD010000204.1:0-11332 GCA_040901865.1 Bacteroidota bacterium
TGAAGAGTAAAGGGTAAAGGGTGAAGGGTAAAGGGTGAAGAGTAAAAAAAAATGAATTCGTTAAGACAGTAGAACAACATCCGGGCGAACGCGGTTCCTGGAAAAGAGGCAATGCACGGTTCACTATTCACCATGACCAACCAAAGCAAAACCCCCAGCCTGTGGGGACCGGGGGTTTCATAGACCCTATAACCAATAACCAATAACTAATACCTACATCCTACTTCCTCAGTTTTCTGATTTCGATGTTCGAATTGACAGTTTCCAAATAGATCTTCTCACCACCGCCGTTGAGAATGTAAGTCGCTCTGATTTCCTCGTAATCGTCATCTTTCTGATACGAGTCAGCGGTAAAGTCAGACTTGATATCATATCGTTCTTTTCTCGAGCCCCATCGACCGTCGATCCGGATGATGGCTTCAATGGTTGCTTTGGCATTCTCAGGCACTGCCAGCCGGATGTTACCGCCGGCCGTCTTAAGCTGGCTTTCGCCCTTTCCGGTGGGAACGAGTTCCGCTTTGATATCGCCGCCGGCCGTTTTTGCTTCAATAGACCCGCTGATATTCTCAAGTTCGATATCGCCACCTGCAGTTGACGCATTCACTCTGCCGCTGGCGCCTCGTAAAATGATATCGCCGCCGGCTGTTCGCAGCCGCGCATCACCGGAGACTTTTCCCACGCGCACGTTTCCGCCCGCCGTCGAGACATTCGCTTCGCCACCAACATCACCGATTTCGATGTCTCCACCTGATGTCTTCGCTTCGAGTTTCTTGCCGACACTTTCCACCTTGATGTCGCCGCCCGACGTCCGCACATTGGCTTCGCCGTCCACCTTCCGGAGCTCGATATCGCCGCCGGATGTGCTGAGATCGGCATTTCCCTTGATTTCGCCAACCCGGACATCGCCACCAGAGGTCGACATATCCACCATGCCGATGACACTATTCAGCTTGATGTCTCCGCCCGATGTGGAGCCCGTGACCGTTCCGTTCACACCCCCGGTAACTTCCAGGTCGCCGCCCGATGTTTTCATGTCGACGTTAAAATCGGCCGGGATGCTTATTTCAAATCTCGGATTGCCATCCCACCCATCCCATCCGCCCCGCGGCCGGAATTCGACACGGACGGTGTTACCGGATTGCGTCATCCGCAGGCGGTCGAGATCTTCCTCTTCGATTCCCTCTGCGCGAACATGAACCACGCTTTTGGAGCCGGGAGTAATTCGGATATCGCCCGAGCGCACCGATACTTCAAGTTTGCCGCCTTTTTCGACGGTGAAACTCTTTTCCCTGACTCCTTTTTCATCGACATCACGCTTTTGAGCCGGGGCGGGGATCGCCAGGAAAACAAACAAAGTGAACAGAACCACTGTGAGCTTTTTCATTGCTGTTTAACCTCCTCTAAGACCGCCCGGGCTCGTGTCCGGACGTATCGGTTGTTATCGGTTTCCACCCTCTTCTGCAGGATATCAAGGAGCCGGTCGTCCGAAGCTGTGATCTGGCTTCTTACGGCCCCAAGACTGTTAATAGCATCAACCCGCAAACCTTCGCTCTTATCCTTACTTAAGACATACAGCAAACCTTCCTTGATCAACTCATCAAAGGGAAACTTCGCAAGTGCCCGCAGGGCTTCTTTGCGAACACCCGGATTGTCGTCGAATTTCATCGCTTCGATCAGGGCGCGTTTGACATCGTTGTCCGCCGCATCGGGTGTGCCCGTATTGATCTCAATCTGGGAGGTAATGGCGCTGACCGTTCTCAACCGGACACCGGGATTTTCCTCTGTGATGAGGGCACGCGTAAGCACGCTTTGTATGCCGGGGTCGTTCGGACTTCCCTTGACTCTCACAGGACTCACGGCATCAAAAGAGAACTCGATCTCGCCATCCGAAGCATCGGAATCATCAAACCGGACGTTGGTGATGCGCGCTTCTCCCCTGGTCACATCGGCTTCATCAGAAACCGTCTTGATGGCGATGCCGCCACCGCCGGACGGGTCGCCCGAGAACGCGAGATAGCCGGCGAAGAACCCGGTGGCGACCATTGCGGCTCCCGCAACGGAGATCTTTGCCCAGGGTGCCAAGAGGTCGTCAATGCGTCCCATGATTCCAGACCAGAACGGAACGCGCGACCGTTCAATGCGCAAAGCTGCCCGCAATTCCTGCCGGGCCTCCTGCAGAAGAGAATCTGTCACCGTGAACCGCTGACCTGCGACGGCGGTACGAAGGTTCCGTAGTTCTCCCAGTTCGGAGCGGCATTCGTTGCAGCCGGCAAGATGAGCCTCGAGGGCCTCGCGGTCGGTTGATTCCAACTCGTCAATGACGAGCAGTTGAAGCCATGATTTGAAAAGTTCGTGATTCATAGAAGTCTCTGTTTCGATTATGCGACCATATCTTTGAGCTGTTCACGCATTCTTCGAGTAGCAGTAAACAGGTATTTCTTAATTGTCCCCTCGCTGCAGTTCATCATTTGTGCAATTTCTCTGAGCTTGTATTCCTCATAGTGCCGAAGGGTAAACACCATGCGCTGTTGTGGCGACAAGGTCTTGATTGCTTCCCTGACCCTTTCCGATATTTCCGAGCCGATTGCCCGCTGGTCGGACTCTGAATCCCCTGCGACCCCGTGCGCCTCATCGTCGCCTTCACCCTTATGGATTGAAGCGTGCGTGTGACGTTTTCGGCGGGACCGGTGGGTCAGGCAGACGTTTGTGGTAATCCTGTAGAGCCATGTGGAGAACTCGCTCCGCAGTTCGAATTTCTTCAAACTTCTGAAAACACGCAGGAACACTTCCTGGTAAATATCCTTTGCGTCTTCGGAGCTGTTGACATAAGAGGCCGCCATGGACAGAACCTGTTTATCGTACCGATAAACAAGCTGTTCAAAGGCCATCATGTCACCATCCCGGGCTTTGAGGATCAGCTCTGTATCAACCGGCGCCATAGTGTTTGATGATTTTGCTTCGGACATAAGATTAGACCACGCAATGTGCATTTGGTTGGGGGCTGGGGTTGGCTAAAATGGCTTGTTTTGGGCCAAAATCGGCTTCGTGGAAAAACCAGAGTAGTAAGCAGTGGGGAGAATGGAGAAAGATAGCTAGAGGCTCGTGGCGGATTTCAGGAGGGATTCGACGTTCCCCGGGGTATCCGCCTCGGCGTAGAACCGGATGAGGGGTTCCGTGCCGGAGGCCCGGACGAGCACCCATCCGTTCTTCACGAACAGTTTAAACCCATCCTTCGTTTCCAATCGGAGAACCGCCTGGCCCCCGATGGACTTCACGCCTTTCTTATAGACTCCCAGTATTCTATTCTTCTCCTTTTCAGTCAGATGCGCGTCGATGCGGTTAAAGTAATGCCACCCGAACTCCAGCATCACTTCTTCCACCAGTTCACTCAGTTTCTTCTTCCGCACAGCCATGACTTCACACAGGAGCAATCCTATGTAGATTCCGTCGCGTTCCGGCAAATGGCCCTTGACACCCAGGCCGCCGCTCTCCTCCGCCGCAATGAGAATGTCCCGTTCCGTCATGAGCCGGCAAAGATGCTTGAATCCGATCGCTGTCTCATGGAGTGTGAGCCCGTACTTCGCGCACATCTTGTTGATGATTTGACTGACCGAGAACGACTTTGCCACTTCGCCTTTCATACCCTTGACCTCGACCAGGTACTTTAGCAGAAGGGCGAAAATCCGATGTGAGTCCACAAACTCCCCGCGTTCGTCGAACGCGCCGATGCGGTCTGCATCGCCATCAGTGGCAATGCCAATGTTGCATTTGCTCAGAACGACGATTGCGGAAAGATCCTTGAGATTCTGCGGAAGGGGTTCGGGATGTGATCCCCCAAAGGATGGGTTATAGGTGTTCCGCAGCGACACTGCGACAGGGATCAGTCGTTCCAGCACACCTTGCCCGGCACCATACATTGCATCGTAAGCGATTTTGATGCCGGATGAACGAAGCAGACCGAGATCAATTTTCGCTTTCACGTCGTCAACATAGGCCGCAGTGAAATCGAGCTCGCGGATAGAGCCTTTCGCAAGCATTGAGGCGAAGGATTGCGGATTGCGAATTGACGATTGCGGACTGCGAACTTTTTTGAGCTCTTTTTCGAGTTTCTGAATCATCTCTGGATGTGCGGGACCTCCGAAATCGCCTTTGAGCTTGAAGCCGTTGTATTTTGCCGGATTGTGGCTCGCTGTGATGACCACTCCGCCCGCAGCATTCAGTTTCTTTGTCAGCAGGGAGACCATCGGAGTCGAGGAAATCTCCCTCGAAAGGATGACTTTGATGCCTTTGGTTGCCAGGATCGTGGCGGTGAGTTCGGCAAATTCACGCGAGAGAAAACGGGCATCGTATCCGACGATGACACCATTCCTGATTTTCTTGTGCCGCTTGAAGTATTGTGCGGTTGCAAGAGTAACTTTGGCGACATTATCAAACGTAAAATCATCGGCGATAATACCGCGCCAGCCGTCAGTGCCGAATTTGATCATGGGATTTAGATGTCAGTATAAATAGGTCTTCTTTTTGAAAAGGCGTTACTGGTTTGTGGTTGTTGGTTTTGGTTATTGGTTATTGGTTACCGGTTTTAGTTTTGGTCGAATCCTCGCCGCTCATTCTTTCTTGCAACCATGACTAGAAACCAGCAAACTAAAACCACAAACCAAAAACCAATAACGCTTTTTTCCTCTAATCCACCTTCACATTGAACGCCCCGAATCCCGCATAGTATCCGTTCGTGTCCAGATCCTCTTCGATCCGCAACAGCTGATTGTACTTCGCGATCCGGTCCGTCCGGCTTGCCGATCCGGTTTTGATCTGCGCCGCGTTGGTGGCGACGGCGATGTCTGCGATGGTGGTGTCTTCGGTTTCGCCGGAGCGGTGACTGAGGATCGTCGTGTACTTGGCTCGTTTCGCCATTTCAATCGCATCGAGGGTTTCGGTCAGCGTGCCGATCTGATTCACCTTGATCAGAATGGAATTCGCAACGCCCATGTCGATGCCTTTCGACAGATACTCGACGTTCGTGACAAACACATCATCCCCCACGAGCTGCACTTTCTTCCCAAGCGTGTCCGTCAGCTTTTTCCATCCATCCCAATCATTCTCCGACATCCCATCCTCGATCGAAATGATCGGGAATTGTTTCGTCCATCCCTCCCAATATTTAACCATTTGATCGGACGATTTTTCCGACTTGTCTGATTTGCTGAACACATATTTCTTTTTGCTCTTGTCATAGAATTCGCTGGCGGCCGGATCGAGAGCGATAAAGATATTTTCTCCCGCTTTATAGCCCGCTTTGCCTATCGCTTCCAGAATGACCTCGAGCGCCTCTTCGTTCGATTTCAGGTTCGGCGCGAATCCGCCTTCGTCACCGACCGCCGTGTTATATCCCTTTTTGTGCAGAACCGATTTCAGGGCATGGAACACCTCGACGCCCATTCTCAGCCCTTCGGCGAAGTTGGGCGCGTCCACAGGCATGACCATGAACTCCTGGAAATCGACGTTGTTATCGGCATGTTTGCCCCCATTCAGAATGTTCATCATGGGCACTGGGAGAACACGGGCATTCGTTCCGCCGATATAGCGGTACAAGGGAATTCCCGCCGATTGGGCGGCCGCCTTGGCGACTGCGAGCGACACTCCAAGGATCGCATTGGCTCCAAGCTTTGATTTATTCGGCGTGCCGTCGAGCTGAAGCATCATGCGGTCGATGCCAACCTGGTCCTTTGCATCGAATCCGACAACTTCTTCTGAAAGAACATCGTTCACGTTTGCCACGGCCTTCGTAACGCCTTTTCCCATATAACGGGTTTTGTCGCCGTCGCGCAGTTCGACCGCTTCATTCTCGCCCGTTGAGGCCCCGCTGGGAATGGCCGCCCGTCCGACAGTGCCGTCGTCAAGCGTTACTTCTACTTCCAATGTGGGATTGCCGCGTGAGTCGAGAATCTCTCTCGCCCAAACATCGCTAATGGTCGTTTTCATGGATGAACTCCGGAAAGGTCAGTGAGGAATTACGAATCGAATTAAGTCAAATTTCGTTAAAGAGTAAAGGAACTGGCTATTGCGGATTGCGGATTTTTGATTTCGGACTGCGGTTCATTCAATCCTGCCTGCTCTATTCCGCAATCGACAATCCGAAATCCGAAATCTCAACAACTCATTTATCCAACCTACAACTCTCTACCTTCCAGCCAATCACACCACCGTATCAACTCCTCATTTTCAAACCGGTGCGATTCCTTCGTCGTGTAATTCAGAGATTCCCACAAGCATATTTTCACTTTCTCGTATTCTTTCAATTCAAGATGCACGGTGGCGAGCCGGCGCAGCCGGAAAAATTCAAGGACTCCCATGCTCATGGGACGCGGAAGCATCAACGTCCTGCGCGCTTCGTCCATCCGTTTCTCCGCGATGAGTTCTCTGCCGAGAAGGTACGGGAGCAATTGTGAAAAACGGGACTTTGCCATTCCTGATTCAAGCCAGGGAATTCTTAGCGAGTCCGCCACATCCCCCAGAATGAACTCCCGGAGTTGTTCGCCCGATGGGTCACGTAAGCCAAACCGACGGATGCCGCAAGCCTCGTCGTAGGCCGGGCTCAGATGAACAGAGTACAACGCGTCATACAATCTTCCGGCCTCCAGTGCATTCCCAAGCTTCCAATGCGCATCTCCGAGAGTCAGGTACAGCGGCAGCAAGGTGTGAGTGATCATGGAGTCCGCAAGGGCTTCCGTTCCGAATTCAATGGCCGCTTCCGAACGGCCTGATCTCAAGAGGGCATTTGCGTGCTGGAGAATCGCCTCCGGAGACCGGGTGAGTTCGAGCGAGCGGCGCGACAACTCCACCGCAGCCTCGAAATCCCCCCGGCGCATGGCATTCCGGGTTTCCTCGTTGACTTCCGCAATCACGCGGGCACACTCCCTGCCAAATATCGACGGCCTCCGGAACATGTACGCCGCCCTGGTGCGCTCACTCACCGAGGGTTCCGGCACACTGATAAATCTGCGCCATTCGGCAATCAGCACCGGGAGCTCTTTATTATAGAACGATTCGAAACTCCCGGTCCTGTAAAGCCACTTAAATCGCCTCATTCCATACTGATCAATGAGATAGCGGCAAAACGAGCCCGCCAGCACATAGCTGGTCCCGCCGTGAGACTTTAGAAATCCGGAAACACTGAAGAGGCTTTCGACATCCGGCCGCAGACCGGTTGCAAAGATCTGCGCCGCGAGCCGATGGAGGGTTTCGTCATACTCCACGCGCTCAACGGCCATTGCCAGGCCTTCGATCAGGCCGGAATTCAGGCTGATTCTCAGGAGAGGAAAGCCAAAATCTGCTGCCATGATGTGAACCATTTCATGCTTGAGCACGCGGTTCACGTCGTTCAAATTCACATGCAGTTCCCAGCGCCAGGGTTTGGCAATATTGGTGCCCGCAGCCCCGATGAGCCGTCCTTTTTGCTCAGCCGACGCATACAGAAACGACCGGATCTTTCGCACAGGGAGAATGCGAAGTTCCCGCGCAATGGTATTAAAATGGAATTCATGCCTGGCCGCGAGACGTTCGATCTCTTCCGTTGTGACGGCGTCTTTGGGATAGAGGATGGTGAAATGTTCCGATTCGTACACACCCCCCAACTCGGCCCGTATAAATTCTTCCGATGATGAAAAACCCAAACGGTCGCTGAACCAATAAGCCGACACCAGGAACACTCCTCCCACAATCAGGACAATGCGTTTGGTCTGTGAAACAGGCGCTTTCGCCTTTCGACCCCTGACCATGTCGGCGGCAAGCAGAAGCACCGCGGCAATGATGACCGTCAGGATTCTGAATTGAAAAAGAGAACTTCCGATCCGAAGCGATTCGTCGTATGTAATGCCCGGGAAATAACCGAGGATTGGATTGAAGGCAAAGATTTGCGGAGAAATGAGCGTGACGACAAGAATGTGAGAAAGGACCGCAATCACCGCAATCGTCAGCACCGTCTTGCGCCAGCGGGATACGAGGGAAGTTACAAGAACCGCAAGAGCGACGACGAAGATGACGGCCGGGACCGGACCCAGAAGGTAAATCGTCAGGCCGCCGGCGAAAGAGCAATTTCGGACGAAAAGGGCGTTGGCGGAAATTATCATGAGCGGCGGAACGAGCAGAAGGAGGCCGGCTCCAGCAGACAGCGTGAAGTGTTTGTAGGTATTTTCACTTGCATGAGGAGCCAAAACAAGGGCAAGCAGTCCGGCACTGTAACTCCCGACAATCGACATCAGCACGGCAAACTCAAATCCCAGATAATTCAGAAGAGGGATCTGAGTGCAGACAAGGGACAGAATGGTGAGAACAAACAGAAGAGTGCGAAAACGCGGTTGGGAGAGGACGATTTTCAGAAATAACATGTGAAGGACCGGTACATCAGAATTCTTCGCTATGGACCCTGGTGATCTCCGCCCCGAGACCCTGGAGTTTTTCTTCGATGTGTTCGTATCCCCGGTCAATATGATACACCCGCAACACCTCCGTCGTCCCATGGGCGGCAAGCCCGGCTAAAATCAAGGATGCGCTGGCACGAAGGTCGGTGGACATGACCTTGGCTCCGGTCAGATTCTTTGCACCAATAATTGTTGCAGCATTCTCTTTTGTAATGATATTGGCGCCCAGACGTTGGAGTTCGGGAACGTGCGTAAACCTATCGAAATACACCGTGTCCGTGACAATGCTTGTTCCCGCGGCCAGACTCATGAGAGCAATCCATTGCGCCTGCATGTCGGTCGGAAATCCCGGGTAGACCGCTGTCATCACATTGACGGGGCGGATTGTCTCCGGGGGTGTAAGCTCGACGAAATCCCTGCCGTACGAAAGCTTTGCGCCGGCGTCCTCGAGCTTGTTCGTTACAGCACCGAGATGCCGGGGATTGCACCGCTCGACACGAACCACCCCACCTTGTTTCCCCGCTAGAGCCGCGGCCACGAGAAATGTCCCGGCTTCAATCCGGTCAGGTATGGTCTCGATGTCTGCAGGGTGAAGATCGTCGACCCCCTCGATCTCAAGCGTGCCCGATTCCAGCCCATGAATCTTCGCTCCCATGCGAATGAGGAACTCTGCAAGCGACGTTATTTCGGGCTCCATGGCCGCGTTTTCGATGACCGTTGTCCCTTTGGCAAGGACTGCTGCCATGAGGACGTTCCCAGTCGCTCCGACACTTGAAATATCAAAGAGAATTCTGGCTCCCGTAAGCCGTTTTGCCTTTGCCACGATGTAGCCGGCGTCCAGGTCAATCGTTGCTCCGAGACGCCTGAGTCCCTCAATATGCAGATTCACCGGGCGCGGACCCCAGGCGCAGCCACCGGGCAATGAAACCCGGGCCTGACCGTAGCGGGCGAGCAGGGGGCCGAGCACATAGACCGACGCGCGCATTTTTTTGACATGATCATAAGGAGCTTCGAATTTCGACACTTTTGAGGAATCGATTGCAAGGGTATGATCGCGGTGTTCTGTTGTGCAGCCGAGGGACTCGAGGAGGCGGCTCATGGTTATAACGTCGCGCAAAGCGGGAGTGTTTGAGAGATTGAACTTCCCCGGCGCAAGGATGGTTGCCGGCATCAATGCAAGCGATGCATTCTTCGCCCCACTGATGCGCACTGTGCCCGAAAGTGGTTTACCGCCGTGAATGATGAATTTGTCCAAGAGTATATGAGCAGATGAGTATGTGAGTAGATGAGAATGAGGCCAAGAAAAAGTAGCGAGGAAATGGGTGAATTGCAAAGCGCATGAGGAAAAGAGCAGGGCAGTGTGAGTGTAGGAGGTATGCGGACGGCCTGAAAGCACGATTGAATCTTGACCAATTTTTGCATACCGTTTTGAAGTTTATATCCAATCAATCCGAAATCGACCCGCCCGAACGACCGCGTTGATTCACGAAGTTCGGTCGGGCGGGCAATTCGAAATCCGCAATTTCCTTATGCCTGTCCAAGTAATCGTCGGTGCTCAGTGGGGTGATGAGGGTAAGGGGAAGATTGTTGATCACCTGAGCGAAGACGTCGATATCGTCGCGCGCTATCAGGGCGGCGCAAATGCCGGCCATACGGTTGTCCTTCCCGCCAAAGGATCCAAGAAAGAACAGGAATACGTCCTCCATCTTATTCCTTCGGGCATTTTTCACAAGCATGTTACCTGTATCATCGGGAACGGGGTTGTCATCGACCCCAAAGCGCTGATGACCGAAATTGACCAGCTCCAATCTGCCGGGATCAGCATCAAGGGAAGACTCCTGATCAGCCACAACGCCCACCTGATCATGCCGTACCATAAGGCGCTCGACAGCATCCGCGAACAGGGCGATCAGAAGATCGGCACCACCGGACGCGGAATCGGTCCTGCGTACATTGACAAGTATATGCGCATCGGCATCAGGGTCGTCGATTTGCTCGACAGGGATGTCCTCTGCAAGAAGCTCAAACGCAACATCGAAGAGAAAAACGAGCTCCTGAAGAAAGTCTATCAGGCGAAGGAATTGGACCTCGATGCCATTATCCATGAATACCAGGAATTCGATAAACGCATCGACGCGTATGTAACGGATACCTCTGAGTACTTGCACAAGGCCCTGAGCAAGAAAAAGGCGGTTCTAGCCGAAGGGGCCCAGGGAGCCCTTCTCGATGTGGACCACGGGACTTATCCGTACGTCACATCATCGAACCCCACCAGCGGCGGCGCATGCACGGGATTGGGCATCCCCCCTACTTCCATTCAGTCCATCCTCGGTGTCGTCAAGGCCTATTCCACGCGTGTGGGCAACGGTCCGTTCCCCACCGAATTATCCGATGCAACCGGAGAACGTCTGCGAACCATTGGCGGAGAGTTCGGAGCGACAACCGGAAGGCCACGCCGGTGCGGCTGGCTCGACATGGTTAGCCTGAAATATTCCGTCCGGGTGAACGGAATCAGCCGCATCGCCATCACCAAGCTGGACGTGCTCGACGAATTTGACGAAATCAAAGTATGTGTCGCCTATACGCGCGGCGGGAAGACTCTTCAACACTTTCCAACCGACGTACAGACGCTCGAACAGGCAACACCCGTCTACAAAACCTTCAAAGGTTGGAAAACCCCCACGTCCGACATTCGCCGGTACCGAAACCTTCCTCCTCAAGCCCGCACCTACATCGAAGCCATCCGAAAGATTCTCGGTATTGATATTTGGATGGTCTCCGTTGGGGCGAGACGTGACCAGACCCTGTTTGTCCGGTAAGTCCCATGCGACCGACGCTCAAGAGCGGAAGCCCGCAATCGGGCAAGTTCAAAATCGGACTGCTGGTCCTGGCCTTCTTCATTGTCGCGGGCA
>JBBDYD010000205.1:0-11298 GCA_040901865.1 Bacteroidota bacterium
CAACGTGCCGATTTATCCCACACTGACTCCAAAGCAGATCGAATTTATTTACAAGGATGCCGGCGTTCGAATGGCCATCGTGTCGAACCAGTTTCAGCTTAACAAGATTCTCCGCATCCGCAAGGACGTGAAGGGTTTCGGGAAAACGGTGGTAATGTCGGACAAGGGAATAGCGCCAACCGACGGCGTCCTTTCGTTTGCGAAGGTCTATGAACTGGGCGCAGAGTACGAGAAATCCCATTCCGGCTTCTTCAAGCAGTCTCTTTCTCAATCGAAACCGGACGATCTGCTGACATTTATTTACACGTCCGGGACCACGGGAAATCCCAAAGGCGTCATGTTGACGCACAATAACCTGGTTTCAAACATCAAAGCGTCCGCTGATGTCATTCCGTTCGGGGAATCGGACGTTTTACTCTCTTTTTTACCCTTATGCCATTCATTTGAGCGAATGGCCGGATATTACACCGCCATGGCCTGCGGAGCGACGGTTGCTTATGCGGAAAGTGTCGAGACCGTCCGGGACAACTTGTTGGAGGTCAGTCCGACCATCGTCACCACCGTCCCCCGCCTCTTCGAGCGCATCTATAATAGAATGATGAAGCAGATTGACAGTGCTCCGCCCGTTCGCCAGAAAATTTTCCATTGGGCCGTCGAGATCGGCAAGAAGATGGCGGAGGCAAAAAGGAAGGGATCGATCCCGGCCGGATTGAAGATCCAACACGCCCTGGCTTCCAAGCTTGTGTATTCCAAGCTCAAGAAGAGGACAGGCGGAAGAATCCGGTTCTTTGTTTCAGGAGGAGCGGCATTACCAAAAATGTTAGGCGAATTCTTTGAAGCGGTGGGTATTCAGATCATCGAGGGATACGGACTCACGGAAACATCTCCGGTGCTTACGGTCAACCGTCTGGACGATTACAAATTCGGGACGGTCGGCAAACCTATTCCGGGTATCGAGATCAAGATTGCTGAGGACGGAGAAATCCTGGCCCGTGGTCCGAACATCATGAAGGGATATTATAACGATCCGAAGGCCACGAAAGCCGCGATTGACAAAAGGGGATGGTTCCACACAGGTGACATCGGTCAGTTTGACGAGAAGGGGCATTTGATGATCACGGATCGGAAGAAGCACCTGTTCGTGAGCTCTGGTGGAAAAAACATTGCCCCCCAGCCCATCGAGAACTTGTTCCTTGCCAGCAAATACATCGATCAATTTGTGCTGATCGGGGATGGCAGAATGTTCCTCACGGCGTTGATTGTGCCCGAGTTCGAGGTCCTCAAGGAATACGCCCGCCAGAAGAGCATAGAGTTCCAGTCTGACACCGATCTCGCGATCCACGACTCCATACGAGAGATGTACCGGAAGGAAATCGATCAGATTCAAAAGGACCTGCCGGCCTTCGAGCGTGTTCGGCGATTCGAATTACTGAAACAGCCTTTAACGGTGGAAAACGGAGAAATCACGCCGACCATGAAGGTGAAGCGGAAGGTGGTGGAGGAGAAATTCGCCGGAGTGATTGAAAAGATGTATGAGGATGTTGTTTAACCTCGGATTGATTTTCGCTGATTTCGCGGATTGCGGATTGAACTGATCGGCCGTTCATCCCCCTTTAGGGGGATTGTGCTTAACACCGGCGAAAACCAGACCGGGAATTTATTCCCGGGCGTGCTCGGTGATTTTCGCTGATTTCGCGGATTGGGGCGCGGATTGCAGATTTCAAAGATTTGGATGATTTCGTAGATAGCAGCAATAGCCTAGTTGCCTGCGCGGCGCGTGTTGAGCTATGATATTCAGATCCTTCGCCGACTTCCTTGGATGCGGCAGATGCAAAAACGTCGTCTCCCCGCCTGCCATATTGGAACTCTAGGCGGGGCAGGCAGGATGACATGCGCGTTTCCAGTCCGCAATCAACAATCCCCGCCCGAACGACCGATATGGAGCTTCACATCGTTCGGTCGGGCGGGCGCAATCCGCAATACCATAGTGCTACTCGGTTCTCGAAACTCTCGTTACCCTTCTCAAATAAATCTTGTCCGCCACGACCCAGGCGTCGTCGTATCCCATATTGACGACTCGGGTGAGGCGTTGGTTGGCTTCCAGGCGTAAAGCGTAGTCGCCGACGCGGACCTTGTACACGGGTGGATCGTAGACGACGTACACCGAATCGCCGACCCGATTACTTGCAACGCGTTGAGCTGCGGTGGCCTCGTCGATGCTGGCGGATGCGAAGATTTGAACGCGGTATCCCTGTGTTTCAACGATTTCCACAAACGAGCTGTCGTTGGGGAGGTCGATGGGTGTTACAGAACCAGTCTGAGCATGCGCTTTTTGCACAGCCTCAACTTCCTCATCGAATTCCGAGGGCCGCAAGGTGGATTCGTAATAGCCGAGGGGAGCTTTGCGCTTTGTGCCGTCGCCGTTCTGTTCGTCCTCAAGCACGCCTCTCCCGCCTCCGCAACCTGCGAGCAGAATCAATGCAAAACCTGATGCGATTCGGATGAACTGTGTGGTTGTCATTTGCTCTCTCTCCCCTTCAGGGAGAATTTTTGTTTGGTTGATCGCTGAATCCGGGTTTCCCCCCCGGCTGATATATCTATCCCCTTCGGGGAAGTATTGGCTCGTCAATAACCCGCGCCCGCCGCCTGTTCCCCCGTCACAATAATAACGCTTGCACTTGCGCCGATCCGGTCGGCTCCGCTCTCAATAAGCGTCTTCGCGTCTTCATGTGTCCGCACACCGCCCGAGGCCTTGACCCCGAGGGACGGTCCGACAACCTTTCGCATCAGCGCAATATCACCCGCCGTCGCGCCGCCTTTGGCGAACCCCGTGGAGGTTTTGACGAAGTTTGCACCCGCGCTCTTGGCGAGCAAACACGCCTTCACTTTTTCCTCATCGGTCAGCAATCCCGTCTCGATGATTACCTTGAGCAAGGCGCCGTGGCGTTTGACGGAGCGGGCCACGGTCGCAATGTCGTTCTCGACGTATTGGTATTCCGAGGATTTCAGCATGCCCACGTTGATCACCATATCGATTTCCCGTGCGCCGTCCTGAATGGCTCTCTCAGCTTCAAAAGCCTTTGCCTCAGTCGACGTGGCCCCCAGGGGAAATCCGATCACCGTGCACACCTTCACCGCGGTATCGCGCAGAAGCTTTGCGCAGAGTTTTACATAGGAGGGATTGATACACACACTGGCAAATCCGAATTGTTTGGCCTCTGCGCAGAGTTGTTCGATCTGCTTCACGGTCGCATCGGGTTTTAGAAGGGTGTGGTCGATCATGCCGGCAATCGCTTTGTCGAAGTGCTGTCCGCCGACGCCAACGCCCGCAGAAATTCTATCCGCTCCGCTCCGCACGACATTCTGCACACCTTCTTTGTTGTGCACGACGCAGAGGTTATCCGAACACACGCCATCCTTGCAGCACGTGTGTGCGTTGGTTTCCTTGAGGACTTCCTCAATTAGACGGATGATGGTTTGTTTGTCCATTTGTTAGAAGATACGAGAAATTTGCAGAAAGGAAATCATGACCCTGAAAGGTTCAAAAAAAAGCGTTATTGGTTGTCAGTTCGTGGTTGTGGTTAACGGTCATTTGTTCTGGTTTTCTTGAAACTAGAACCAGAAACTAAAAACGATAACCAAAAACCACAAACCAGAAACGCCTTTTCTCTTGAATGTGCGTTGCCCCCGGCTGATTTATCTATCCCCTTCGGGGAATTGAAGCGATCCGCAATCCAAAATACCCTGCTTTAGACTATTGCTTTAAGATCCACTTCCCCGGATCCGCAACCGGTAGGATATTCCGCGGAACGCGCACCTTTCCTTCTCCATTCTTCATTTCGACTCGTACGGTCCTGTTTCCCAACAACACTTCAACAGGCATGGGGAAGGGCAGATTGTCCGGAACCTGCCACTTTAAAATGAAATCGTCACCCTTCATCGATGTGATCAGTTTCGGTAGGAGGGGCTGATGCAGATACACATCAAAAAACCAATCGAAGTCCTTTCCCGATACTCTCTCGACCGTTGCAAGAACGTCCTGGGTTGTGGCATAGCGGCAATGAGAGCCATCGGTGATTGTTTCGAGGGAGGGATCCGGATAAGCCATGAGTCGCAAAAACCTGTTCATGGCCTGTGCCCCGATGAGGTATCGCATTGTGTGGAGGATCCATCCGCCTTTGAAGTAGACATCCGCATCACTACGCGTATACTCGGGCGGGAAGAAATAGATTTCCGTTGACGTGCTGGGTTGTCTGGGGGCTACGGGTTTCAGGCTGGCGATCCGGTTACGGATTCCCGCCATGAAGCTGTGGTACGCAGTGTCGCCGGCCAGAGATTCGCGGAAAAGAGCCTCCATATAGGTCGCAAATCCCTCATGAATCCAGAAGTCCTTCCAATCCGCGTTACTGACAAGATTTGCCCACCATTCGTGCGCCAGTTCGTGAAAATGCAGCCAGTCATAGCCGAATTCGTTGATGCGGAATTCATTGCCGTAGGCGATGAGGGTTTGGTGCTCCATGCCGAGGTAGGGAGTGTGCACGACGCCATATTTGTCGGCTCGGAACGGATAGGGGCCCAGGCGTTCCTCGAAAAAGCGCATGTCCTTCATGAATAGCGGCAGGTGCCTGACGCCGCGCTCGTAATCTTCCGGTATGACCCAGAAGGAAAACGGAAACTGCTCGCCGGTGATGCTGGTGTACAGCGTGTCAACTGTGCGGTACGGCGCAATACTAATGTTGACGCAGTAGTTGTTTATAGGGGTGGAGACGAACCAGTTATAGGTGTTCGTTCCGTTCGGATTACTTCTCACGTTCAGAAGCTTGCCGTTCGATGCGCAGACCAGGGAGGATGGCACTGTGATGTGCAATGCCACGGAATCCGCCCGGTCGCCCGGGTGATCTTTGCATGGCCACCAGATATCCGCTCCGTCATTCTGACACGAAAGACTGATCCACGGCTGGCCCGAGGGTGTACGTGCCCAGGTGAATCCGCCCACCCAGGGCGGGCGTGCTGCAATACGCGGCCGGCCGCTATACCGCACCTGGACGCGAACACGTTCTCCCGGCTGATATGTCTGCCCGAGGGAAATCCAAAGTTTCCATCCGCGGCGTTCGAATGGGAGAACGCGCGCCTCTCCGGATACTGTTCCGCCTGCAGTCGCCGTCACCGTAAACAGAGTATCCAGGTCGAGCACAAGCCATTCTGTAGGGTGGATGATCGTCGCATACACGCCGACAGCCCCGCCAATACTGGAATCTGAAGGACTTACCGTAAGATCGAGTTCATAGAATGTCACGTCGTACATGGCCTGTTCGGGCATGAGAGGGCCGCCGGATTCCGTTGCGCGAACGCCGAAGCTTCGCTGGGCGTGAAGGAACATAGGGAAGAGGAAGAGAAGGAGAAGGGATTTTGTCATTGGGGTTGAAGGTTCTGTGTTACAGGTTAAGGTTCAAGGCTCGAAGTTCCCCGCCCGAACGACCGCACACGATTCATTCACGTTCGGTCGGGCGGGCAGGTTCAAAGTTAAGTGAGAAGCTTCAAAAAAGATCAACGCAGAGGCGCGGAGTATCGCAGAGGGACGCAGAGTGTAAAAAAGGATGGGGGTATAACGCTCTGCGATCCTCCGCGTCCTCTGCGACTCTGCGATATTCTTCTATCAGCGTCAATACCTATTGACTGTTTTTCCGATAATTGGGCACAACAACTGCTAACGCGACGCCTGATATGATTGCAACTGCCGCAAAGGCGAGTCTCATTGTGAACGGTTCGTCCAGGATCACGATTCCCGCCAATGTAGCAAGAATCGGAACGAGAAGTTGGAGGATGCCGGCTTGTGTTGCGCTGATGCGCGGCAGGATGGTGTACCAGGCTGCATATCCGATACCAGAGGCCAGTCCCCCGGACACCGTTGCCAGAATGAGCCCATTTGTGGTCCAATGCATAGCCAAAGGAGCGGAGCCAACCAGGGGAATGGCAAAGAGAACGGCATAAGCGAAATTGCTCGCCGTATTGGCCACGGCGTTCTTGCTTCCGCGGCCGATGAGTGAGTAGGCGCCCCATGCAACTCCGGCCACCGCCATGAGCGCCGCACCGAACGGATCCGGCGCTGTTGCACCGGGGAGCGTCAGAATCGCAAGTCCGGCCAACGCCAGTCCGAGTCCGGTCCATTCCATGCTATGAAGTTTCTTTCCATGGAAGAGGTCCCATCCGATCATTGTGAGCTGGACCGCCGGAAACAAGATGATGGCGCCGATGCCGATGGGAATCCGGACGTACGCGAACGAAAAAGGTACCGCGTAAGCGAACAGGGCAAGCGCTCCGAGCCAGTGCGGACTGCGCCACGATCCGCCTTTACGAATGCTTACCAGAGTGACGAGGACAATCGCACCGCTCAGGAGCCGGACAAGTGTAAACGAGCCGGGATCGATGAGATTCGGCAGAAGAGCGAGCCGGCACAGGACGGAGTTGGAAGCAAACGCGATTATGGTGAATCCGGCAAGGAGCGCTGTCGGGCGGATGTGCCCATTCATAAGTGGAGTCATGCCGTCGGAGTTGGTTACTGGCGGGTGAGTTTCGGAATCTCATAAACAAATGTGAGAACGCCGTCCCGGTTAAAAAACTCCACAGAAGCACTAGTGTGTGTGATCGTCATGCGGACAAATCCAAGTCTTGTGGCGGCGAATAGAGTGTTTCCCTTCCATTCCACGCTGCGGTCCTTTCCGCCCCCTCCGCTCACAATGTAGTGAACACCCTGCACCGGCCCAAGGAGCTGAAGGTCATGCTCATGTCCCGCGAGATAGGCGTCAACGCCGTAGCGCACAAACAGAGGTTCCAGAAGTGATCCAAGCCCGGGATTGTTTCCATGATCGCCATTTGAATAAATCGTATGATGACCAGCCACGATTTTCCAGCGTGCTTCACTTCGCCCTAATTCGGTTTCCAACCAGTCGAGCTGTGCCCGGTAGGCTGCTGAATCCTTGCCCTTCATAATGTCACTTTGGCTCAGCTGGGACATCGGATTGGTATCAAGAAGAAAGAGTGCAACATCGGTGGAATCATCCACAGTGAAGGACCTGGAGTAGAACCTGGAAGGCATGACCCAGCGGCGACTTGTTGCCGTGTATTCCACCTGTGCCTGGGGATTTCCATCGTAATCATGGTTGCCGAGAATGGCAAGAAATGGGATTTGAAGCGAAGGGTGATGGTACATCGATTCGAATTTCACCAGCCATTGCGGGTCGGTGATGGATCGGACTCCGCGTTCATAGAAGTTGTCGCCGAGAAGCACCACGAAGGAGATCGAATCGGCCCCGGCAACCTGCGCCATGGCCCCGGCCACTTGTCTTTGGCCCCGTCCGCCCGTCCCGACATCACCGACGGCAATGAATCGCAAAGCTGCGGCAGCCGGATTGAAAGGAGTGAAATGCGGGACTGGTTGCGCGTTGTATATTTGACTGGGGAAAAGCGTATCGGCGGCCCATTCGCGAATTTCGTAGCTCGACAGCAGAGGGAGTGCAATGGCAATGAGGGCGAGAGTTAGCACGCCGAGAATTTTGAGGATGTTCCTTTTCATGGTTGGAATTCCCGAATCATTGGGAATCTTGTGCGCGGTATTTCGGGAATTGCGAAAACAGTTTAAATCCTCCTGGGAGGTCGCGTGAAGAGTGCATTCTCTTCTTCGATGTGGTGTGGAAACTAATTGAATGCAAATTGAGAGTCAATACATCGAAGAGGTCAATTCAGCGAATCAACATCGGATCTCGTGAGCCGGGGTCTCAACAGTCGCTAGAGATAACTCCTGAAATCATGCAAACGCTAGGCTTTGATTATTTCGGGAATTAGGCTATTAAACACAAAACCCCGGCCGCTTGGTGACCAGGGTCTTGCATGAAGGAGGTAGCTAACGTCAAACAGAAGTGGTTCGCATGACCGAGCGGACTTTGCGCCGAATGCGTTCGTCGAGTTTTGGGGTAATGCTCTGAATCTCTCGTTCGAGGCGTTCAAGGTGGGGGGCAACCTTCATTTCGAGATCAAAATCTGTGTCTCGGTGCCGTGGGAAGACTTGGATATTCGGAGCGCCGGGGACCGAAGGGGCCACGAATCCCCACGGGCCATCATCCATTTCCTCCAGTTCAACCTTCACCGTTTTCCTTGCACCTTTTCGGAGGACTTCCACATCGACCTTGTCGCCCTCGTCGTACTTCCCCAGTGCTCTCCAAATGTCTTCCACTTCGTCCACTGTTCGGGTTCCGACCTTCAGGATCACATCCCCAGCCAGGATGCCCGCTTTGTCTGCAGGACTTCCCTTTTTCACCATCTCCACTAACACCCCTTCGTCATTGGGTGCGCCAAAGTACTTCGCAAGCTGTTCGTTGAGCGTGATAGTGCTCAGGCCCAGCATTCCGCCTCCCCCATGGAACATGCGAAATCTCGGACCGTCACCTCCCATGGACCACGCAAAATTCGTGCGGCGCGGAAGTTTTCCCACTGCTGCCGTGAACGTCTTCCTCTCTCCGTTCCGAAGTACGACAATAACCGATCGCGTGCCCGGTTCGGTTCTACTCACCGATTTGGCCAGATCATCGGCGTCATAGATCTTTCGGCCTCCGAATTCCACGATGACATCACCTTTTTTTAATCCCACGGAATCCGCCGGGCTTTCATCCTGGACTTCCGAGATATAAGCCCCTTCTTCCGTCTTGAGATTGTACTCTTCTATGAGTTCTTTTGAAAGATCCTGGATCGAGACACCCAGCCACCCGCGTTTCGAACGGGCCTTTTCCTGGGGCGGTTCTTCCGTGAACCCCGCAGAAACAGGTAACATGGTTATTGCCATCATTCCAGCCAGTAGCGTTTGCCTCATAGAGCCTCCGAATAAGTAGTAGTTATCCTGTTTTCTGGATTAGACGCACGGCTTTGCGGCAGGTTCCCGTCCGTGCAAGAAAAAATCCCGGCACGGGCCGGGACGGGGGGAGATTCCAAAAGGGGATTCTTTCCGGATTATCGCACAATTTTGAAGCCAAAGTATCCGTTTTGAATTGCACCCCAGGTTCTTACCCACAGGATGACGAGCATTTCCATCCCTCGTGCGCCGGAGATATCGCCGAGGTCCACTATGTCTGACCAACCGAATTGCTTGAGGATTTCCTTTACCTGGTCCTTTGCTTTGGCATCGTTTCCGGCAACGAACATTGAGGGGTCTCCGCCGGTTTTCTTTGCATTCACCATTACTTCGCAATTTACGATGTTCAGGGTTTTCACGACATGGGCTCCGGGCAGGGCCTTCTGGACTTCTTCTCCCAGCGAATTCGTATTGGCAAACCGGGAAAGAAGCGTGGGTGGCATTCCCTTCGAAAAATCCAGGGGGTTGGAGATGTCCGCAACGGTTTTTCCGTTGAAGTTCTCGGGTCCGGCCAGCTTGATTGCGTCGAGAGTTCCGGCGCCATTTGTACAGAGGAACACCCTTTCGCCAAATTTGGAAGCCTCGGCAAATGTTCCGAGCTTCACATTCTGATGGCCCTTGTGCCACTCGCTGAACGGGGGAGAGCCCATGGCCGTCTTTTCCTGGCTCGCCTGCGTTTTTGAGACATCACGCGTGCCGATCATGACTTCATGACCGAGCTCCTTCAATTTTGCAGCGATTGTCTGGCCCACCACTCCTGTCCCAAGGATTCCGAGTCTCATATTTCACGCTCCTTCTTTTGTGTGTTATCCGTTTGCCTTCATGTCCTTTTCAATTCCGGGGTACCAGCCGCACCTTTCTTTCCATTCCTGTTTGAATTTCTCCCGTTCTTCCGGTGTCATTGATGCCAGCTTCTCCTCGAATCGTTTTCGCCAGCCGTGGGAGCGCTTTCCGTAATACATGTGTCCCCATCCCCGGAAGAGGATATGCGAGAGGACCAACAGTCCTACCGCCTGCCAAAAACTGACGACCGGACCACCGAAGAGATCGGGGATCAATGCGTTCCAAAGTGCCATAACGACATACCCGAGGCCCGTCGAGGCCACGATGAGAATAAGGAGGAATTTCCCGACTTTGTACAGCCACCATGGTTTCATTGGATGCCACCTTTCTTGCTCATTGTGTTGAGGCAATTTCGTTTGTTAATGAATTTCAAATTCGTCGTAGAGTTTCTGCAATCGCTCCCGCAAGGCTAAGACAGCGTACCGTTTTCGGGAAAGGAGTGTATTGAGTGGCTCTCCGGTGATCACGGCTATCTCCTTGAAGGTCTTTCCTTCGATTTCATGCATCACGAAGACTTTTCGCTGATTGTCCGGAAGTTCGTCCAACGCACGGGCAAGTTCCGACCAAACAAGTGATTCCGTGTAAAGCCTGTCGGGGTCCTGTGTGGGGTCAAAAAGGATTTCTTCGATATTCAGCGGGAGTTCCGGACCGTCGTTCTCATCCCGGAGGATCTCGGGACGGCGCTTGCGGTACCAGTCGATCACCTTGTTGCGCGCGACGGTGAACAACCACGCTGTCATGTGTTCGATGGGTTCTGTCACGTTATACGTCGAAACAAGTTGGAGGAACACATCCTGGAGGATATCCTCGGCGTCTTCTTCCGTTCCAACCCTGCGCCGAATAAAGTCGAAAAGCCGCTTGTGCTGGGTCTGTGCGGCACGTTCGACATGGTCGTCTGGATGGCTCAAGACCGCTGCATTGTCCACGATGTCCGACAATCCTTTATACTTAAGACGAACAAGTCGCTCAGATATTGTATCGAATCGAAGGCAAAGTGGGGGGGCGAATTAATTGGAAAAAGGGGCAAAACTGGTGATGGAATCAAGGTTCAAAGTTCAACGTTCTAATTCATCGCTGACATCCTTTCTTTACTCTTTACCCTTCACCCTTTACCCTTCACTACTTCAGCCGCTCAAGCGCCTTCAGCTTTTCATCGGCCCGTTTACGGTATTCTATCGTGCCCTGGTGGTTCGGATCTATCAGGAGGCCTTTGTCCCATTCCTCAATTGCGCTTTTGTAGTTCTCTTTTGTATACAATTGCAGGCCTGCGCGGAAGAAGTTCTCGACCTCAGGTTTAAGAATCTGTCGGGTCCGGTCGATCAGTTCGCTCGCTTCAAGGTGCTGGGAGTTGCTGTCTAATACCTGAAGAAAAACTCGTAGAGCTTCCAGATGGTTATTGCTGGTCGCAAGATTTTTTCCCCTGTCTATCAGTTCTTCCGTGCGCCTGGTCCTGATGGCGGCGATGCCCTGCCGGGCCCGCGTGTTGCGCGGGTCCGCCGCCAACACCCGCTCGTATTCACGTTCCGCCTCACCAAGCTGATTGCGGTCGAAGT
>JBBDYD010000206.1:0-10828 GCA_040901865.1 Bacteroidota bacterium
CCAGTATGCTTGATATCGTCGGATCCGTGGTTTTGTTCGGCATCCTTATTCTCACGGTTGGCCGGGTTCAAACGGGGCTGAATACAGCCATGTACGCAAACTCCTTTACCCAGATCACCCAGCATAACGCCGTGGCCCTGGCCCGCCAACTCGAAGCAGACATCACCAAGGTCGGGTTTAAAGCCACAACCGAAAAGATCAAATCCGCCGACTCAACCCGCATCAGGTTCCGCACAGATTTTCTGAATAACGGAACGGTCGGCGAAATCGAGTATTGGATCGGAGATACATCCGACGCACGCGCAACACCCAACCCCCTGGACTTCCCCCTCTATCGGAAGGACAGCAATGGAACTCTCGAACAGCTCTGGGGTTTGACGAACTTCAATATTCGTTACTACAATATGGACTACCAGCGGCTCGCAACACCGGTCGTCTCTGATTCTCTGCCCAGGATCTATGCAATTTGGCTGACCTTCATCATCGAGGGCCGTGAACCCGCCGGCAGTGCCATTGATACGACATATTATTCTATTACATGGCAGAAGTTGATTTATCCGAGGAATATGGGGCTTAGCTATTAACAGACAAAAGCGTTATTGGTTGTTGGTTTATGGTTATGGTTGACCGGTTATTTTGGTTGTGGTTTGTCGATTCATTGTCTCGTTCACGTCGTTGGTTCGTTAAATCGTAGAGGAAACCCATGGGACGTACAGCACTGTTACTCGTTTTAGGGCTCGGGGCGGCTTTTGCCGTCATCGGGATCAATCTGAGGAACTCCGGCAATCAGGCCACGGAGCACCAGGTCGGCTATCACAAATATGCTTCGGCCCGCAACCTGGCCAGGACAGCTGTTCACGCGCGTCTGCGTGCGATCGACAGGGGGCTTACACTTCTCGGCCGCCTGGATGGCGAGTTTAATGACGGTACGTTCTATACCATCGTGGATTCCGCCGCCTCGGTCGACACGATTTACATGGACGCATACTCGGAGTTTGAGGATTCGACGTATCACATGAGATTGAAACTCTATCGGTACTCAAAGCCCTTCCCCGTGCCGACTTCCGCCGTTGGTATCCGCGCAACCCCCGTGGACTTCAAGATGCAGGGTAACGCAGATATTGACGGACGCGATCACGATTCCGATGGCAATCCGACCGGTGACCCCGGCCTGCCGGGCGTTGCGGTCATGGATAGCACCGATTCAACCACCGTCATGAACAATGGCGGTTCAGGCGGAATCAGCGGAACACCTAAAGTCGCTGTAGATACAACCACGTCTGACCCGCTCGACTATGTGCAGGAATATCTCAACAATTACGACTATCGCTACACACAGGCGGACTCTCCCATTACCTCGGATATCACATGGGGCTCTCCCGATGATCCGAAGATCGTCGTCTGTTATACTCCTGACACAACGGTGAGTGTGAAATTTGCAGGGAATTGTGAAGGGTGGGGAATTCTCGTTGTCCATGGCGACCTTAACCTTGCAGGGACATTCAAGTGGCATGGCCTTGTCATTGCCTACGGCGAGCAAAGCCAGATCAGGGTTTCGGCTTCTGTTGGAACCCCCGATATCTATGGCGCCCTCATCATGTCCGGCGGGCCCGGAAGCTCCTTTGTGATGAAGGGAAACGTGAGCATGAAATACAGCAGTGAGGCCCTCGAGCAGGCAAGGTGGATCAATAAACTGCTGGCGTACAGGATTATCGAGTGGTATGAGTAACCAACCTGAGTAAGACTCCCGGAATCTTCCTCAGTATCACGCTTGAAGATTCCGGGAGTCTAACCTCCTGCTGGTTCCACAAGCAAAAAAGGCTTCCCGCGCGGGAAGCCTTTTTTTTGATCTCCGACCTCTGACCTCTGACTTCTGACCTCTGTCCTACTCCTCTTCCACCGTGTTGGAAACCACTTCTTCCAGTGTCGTCATCCCTTCTTTCATTCGCTCCATGCCCGATCTGCGCAGCATCCACATTCCGTCTTTTGCCGCCTGCTCGCGGATGGCGTTCTCGTCCACTCGCTCGCCGGCATTCAGAATGATGTCCTTGATCGCTTTGGTAAAGAACAGCGCTTCGTGAATAGCGGCACGGCCTTTGTACCCGCCCGCGCACTTGTCACAACCCACCGCCTCATAAAACGTATACTGGGTAAGATCTTCATCCGTAAATCCAAACTTCAGCAAGTTCTCTTTCTCCGAATCCGGGATGGGGCGTTTGCAGACCTTGCAGAGCGTGCGAATCAGGCGCTGGGCCACGATAATGTTGATCGCGTACGCAATCAGGAACGGCTCGATGCCCATTTTGTACAAACGGGCAACGGCGCTGGGCGCATCGTTCGTGTGCAGAGTGGAGAACACAAGGTGACCCGTGTTGGCGAGCTTGATGGCCGTTTCCGCCGTGATCTTGTCGCGCATTTCACCGACCAGCACGATATCCGGATCGTGGCGCAGAATCCCGCGGATGGCCTGTTCAAAGCCCATCTTCGGACCGATCTTCAGCTGACGTGCCCCCTTGATGATATACTCCACCGGCTCTTCGACCGTGAGCACGTTGACCGTGGGGTCGATGACCTGGTACAGAGCCGCAATGAGCGTCGTTGATTTTCCGGAACCTGTCGGACCGGTCAGAATGACAATACCCTGCGGCTTGTTAATGGCCTTGTAGAAGAAGTCACGTGCCGGGCCCTGTAACCCCAGCTTGTTCAGATCGGTGATGACTTTCCGGTCGTCCAGAACACGGATAACGATGCTCTCAAACTTGTGCTTGAACTCCGTGGTGACGATCGGCATGATGGAAACACGGAACCGAAGCTGGTGCCCGTCGATCACGCGCTGAACAAATCCGTCCTGCGACATTTCACGCTCGAACCGGTCCACGTTCTTGGTGCGGTCCTTCACCACGGCCAGCACCGCTTCCGGCATCGTATTTTCCTGTGCGTGCCAGACTTGCAGATTTCCGTCCACGCGGAACATGAAATTTGTCCTGTTCCCTTCGGCCGCCACGATGTGCACGTCGCTGACGCCTCTGCGAACGGCTTCCACCAGGCACCCTTCGAAGAGGTTCACCAGTGCCGATTTTGTGATCTCGGCCTGCAGGGCATCTTCGTCGACCTCACCTTCCCCTCCGCCCACTCCGCCATCATCAACCGAAATCTCATTCTCGTTCAGCAGCTTCAGGAACTCATTTTGCGCCGGGGCCACTTTCTCCATTAAGCCTTGGAGGTCCTTCAGCCGAACGTAGCAGATCTCGTACTTCTTGACGTTGAAACTTCTGGCCACTACAGGCAGGTTCTTATCTGTCGGGTCGGCCGCGATAATAATGAGTTTGTCCGTTTGTCGCTCATCATACCTGAAGGGAAGCATTTTGGCCTGGATCATCATTTCACGCTGCTGATCGGGAAGCGCATCCACAAACTTCTTTACAAATGCGACCCGAGCCTCGTCAATCTTCTCGTCGTTCAGATAAATCTCACGAAAGGCATAAAGATTCGCCACTTCGCGAAACACAGAATCGTGATCGGCTCCGAATTCCGAAACGAGAATCTGACCGAGATTCTTCCGATTCTTCTTGTTCTCGTCGGAATCCTTCATTTTGAGAGACTTTTCCAGCGTCTCAAAATCGATAATGCCCTTCTTGAGAAGAGTATATCCGATTTTATCAGTTATGTCTATTTCTGGCATGTTGGTTATTTCCCTGAATTAACGAACCAACGAAAGGCGAATCAACGCATGAGCGAGTCAACGAACCAACGAATCAACGAGACAACGAATCAACGAGACAACGAAGTATCGGGCTTCAATTTCGACTTTGGACCTTGAACTTTAAACCTCGAACCCAATATCGCCTTACCAGGGTAAATACTGCAGGAACGACCCCGGTGCTTTTGGGCGGACAGTTGCGGTCTCAGACGAGACAATGGTGAGCGCCATGAGCACCACCATGATGATCATGGAGATAACGACCTGAATAACTTCAATGGCATTCTTCAGCCGATAGGTCGTTTCCTTTTCGTAATACTCGGCAAGCTGGAGCGCGGTGTTTTTCACCGTGCCGGTTTCCGCGCCGGAGGCGAAACGTGAAAGCGCCGTCTTGGTAAACACACCCGTGGCCTCAAAGGCCTCAACCAGGCCTTTCCCTTTTTCGATCATCATCGGGATGGCGATGGTTTTGATCTGTGCTTCCATGTATTTGTTGCCGCAGGCTTCGGAAGACATCCTGATGACATCGATATTTTCGCCCGATCCGCTGTAGAGGGCATAAAAAACACGGCAAAAGATTTCGATGGCGGTTTTATGAAGCAGATTGCCGATGACGGGGATGCCAATAATGTATTTATCGACGAGGAATTGTCCGCGATCTGTGGAGAGGAATCGCCACACCAGGAAGGCCGGAATCCCAAAGGCCGCCATGATGAGCCAGACGTTGCCGGTAATCCAACGACTGAACGCCAACGAGGCTTTTGTCATCGGAGGCAGATCGATTTTCATCTTCTCGAACGCTTCGGCGGTCGCCGGGAAGATATAGCCGATGTAGAACAGCACTGCAAGCATGAGGACAAACAGCGTGACGATCGGCATGATGAGCGCCGATTTGAGGTTGCGCTTAAATTCCGCGTTGCGCTCGAGGAACTTCGCCGTGCTATCATAGATCTCGGCCATATTGCCGCTCTTGGAGGCGAGGCCGAGCATGTTGGCAGTAAATTTGCCGAAGACGATTGATTGCTTTAGAAAGACTTTTTCACTGTCCTTGCCCTGTTTCAGTTCTGCGTTGATTTCTTTGACGGCTTCACGCAGCCCCGGATTTGCGATGTCGTTGACCAGCAGCTGCAGGACCTCGTTGAAAGGCAGTTTCTGGCGCATCAAATCGGCACTGACGCGCACAAAGGTTATGACATCGACTGCGGGAGCGGGGGATTGTTTGTTTCCGAAGAGTTTTTTCCGCACATAGACCACCTGGAATCCCATTTTCTCCAAGGCCTGGCGGACTTCATCTTTGTTGTATGCTTTTTGCTCACCGTCGACCGGCTTCTCAGTTCCCTTCTTTACACGGTAAAGGAAGTTCACCCGTTCATGGATACCGGTGACCTTGAACCGCTTTTCCCGGGCCATCTCCTCCGCCCGTTGTTTGGCGGATTTTTTATTGTCTGCTGTGATGACACCGGCGACGGCTTTCCCTGACGCCGTAGCGCCTTCAATGCGGTATTCTGGCATGATCTCCTTTACTCACGAATCCAACCATACTTCGGCTTGCTGTCGTTGGATAATACACTTTTTCTAATACTGTGTCAAGATGTTGCTGGGCAACGAATTTGGACAGTCTCTGAAGGGAGAGGTTGACCCGGAAGGAGGTTTCCCGGTCTTTTACCCGCAATACGGAAGGAATTGGGATGCTAAGAGGTTAATTGCCGGCAAAATTGGGGCCGCTGAAGGTGAACGATCCGATAAGCTTGCCACCTGGACCGTAGGTGCCTGTAACGGAGTCCGCTGTGTATTGCGAGGAACGTCCTGTGAAGGTAATGGTGGAGGCGTTAGTCGTTCCGATCGAGTAGCTTCCGTTTTCATTGGTTGTAAGCGTTGGTGGAACAACATACGCGGAGTAATCTCCGCCCCCGCCACCCATGGTGTTTGGGCTGATTCTGTATTGATAGGCATTGGCAGAAAGGTTTGTCATGTCGGATATGACGGCGTCGCGGTTCGATCCGACGCTCGAAGCAGTGAACATGGTCAGCCCTACAGCAATTCCAATCCCGACAATGATGATTCCGAGGATGATAAGCAAGAGTTGTTGCTGACCCATACAGTCTCCTAGCGTAAAAGACGTGAGCGGTGGCTAAATACTGCAATCGTTATGCCACTCTTCCCGCCGGCGAAAATGGCCCAATCTTCTCACGAATCCAACCGACCTAGCCATGACCAGGAAACATTTTCCACTTTAGAGACAAAAAAACACCCCGCTTTGAGGCGGGGTGTCTTGAAAAACTTCTATCCAACAACGATTATGTTCCGGCGAAGTTCGGTCCGCTGAACGTAAAGGATCCGGACAGTTTTCCATCCGAACCATACGTGCCAGTCACGGAATCCGTCGTGTATTGACGGGAGACACCCGTGAACTGAATGCTCGTGGCAGTCACCGTTCCGCGCGTGTAAGCACCGTTCTCGTTCGTGGCCAATGAAGGCGGAACTTGGTAGGTGGTGTACTCGCCACCACCGCCGCCCATCGTTGTCGGACGAATGCGATGTTGGTATGCGTTTGCAGCCAGGTTGGTCATATCGGCGATAATCGCATCACGATTCGCACCGACGCTCTGGGCAGTAAACATGCTCAGACCGACTGCAATGGCGATACCGACGATGATAACGCCAAGGATGATAAGAAGAAGCTGCTGTTGACCCATAATACCTCCTAGGATTGATTGGGTTTATTGTGAATTAGAATCGTTTTCAAAAAGCTACAGACTTTCAGACTCACATACATGCTCAAGAGCCGTGCCAACATCAAATTGGTTCAATTACCCCGTATCTCTGACTATCACCGGAAAAAAATTCCGTCACCAGTCAATTTTACCGCATCCGATTGCATAAAGGACCGATGGGTACGGGCTTGGGGCAAGGTGTAAAGTGTCTAAAGCCAACTCACAGTCAAAATCCGAAAACCAAGTGGGTCTAACTGGAGACCAGTGGGCCCTCCAGGGCTCGAACCTGGGACCAGCGGATTATGAGTCCGCTGCTCTAACCAACTGAGCTAAGGGCCCAAGCTGCCAGACAACAAAATTAGCGAATTAGTAGGTGGAAGTCAAGTGGAGCAATCTGAGTATCTGAGCATGTACTGTGGTCGGTAGAATAGTGGCTTTATCAACGCATGACGAAACACGTATTAGAACGAAGCAACGCAACAACGAATTCAGATCCGGTGGAATTCTCTCTGAAGGATCCTCGATGTGGATTCCATCGGGCATGAGGACTTTGAACCCTTGAACCCCGCCTGCACTCCCACCTACGCTTCGCTTCCGTGGACAAGCCGCTCCGGCGGGCAGTCAATAACTAATAACCAATAACTATTACCAGCGATCCAGGAGTTCTTTATGCATCTTCAACGCGAAGGGGTCCTGAGATACTTCCAAGAGACGGTTTACGGCAACAAGGGCGGGATAATAGCGTCGCTTGGAGACGTACAGCTCCGTAAGCATTTTCAGAGCTTCCGGATGGGCGGAGTCGGGATTGGATCGCAGGAGTAAAGTTCGAATCGCGCTGTCTCCAAGTCCTGCATCCTGATAAGCCTTTGCCAGCCCCAGCACATGTCCAATCCGGGGTTGCCGTGATTTCAGAATGGAATCCTGGTATGCCAGCACCCTTCCCAACGGATTAATCAGCGGGTGTCCGGAAGCAGACCGTTCGAGTCTGAGATAATACCTCCGCGCTTCTTTCCATCGTTCCAGCTCGAGATTATAGTAAGTTCCAAATACCAAAGAAGGCGCGAAGTCCGGAGAGACATCCAACGCCCGATCCAGCAAAAGCAGGCTCCGGTTATGGAATCCAAGATTCCAGTATTTCATCGATGCGATATACAGCAACTCAGCCTTCACGCCGGCTCGCTGTTCGGCGACCGCCTGCTCGAGAATCCTGATGATCTCCCTGTGGTACGTTGCATGGCCGAGGAACGCTCCGGATTGCTTCATCACCTGGAGCTGAGAAAGTAGCGATTTCGCCCGTTCGAAATCCCCGGCGAATTCATGGGCGATCGCCAGAGTGAAGAGAATCATCGATCCCCCCTTTGTTGAATCTGCAAGGGCTCTTAGCACAGAAACGGCGGAATCCGCTCTCCCAGCATCAAGCAGGGAAACACCGAGACCGAAACGTTCCCTCATCGTATTTTCGCGATCCCACCGGACGTTGACCTGGGCGGGATTCCGTGTGATCCCTCCTCCGTGGCGGGAATCAAATGGATGAATACTGAACACTTCAAGATTTGCGACCCGGTACTCAGATTGAAAGTCGTACTGCAGAGACATATGCATCTGGAAAAAGAATTCCGGAATTCCCGCCAACCCAATCGCCGAAACAACATACCGAACATCATAATCACGTATGAAGCGGTCGAATTCGTCGAGCGGCACAAGCGGATTCAGCTCCACAAGCTTCCCGCCGGGGAGCCAAAACGTCAGTTCTTTCCACTGCGTGAGGACAATGACCTGTTCGTCATGCCTCGCCGAGATCCACTCCCCCACCCTGCTCATGGGTTTTGTCATAAGATCCGGGAAGGGACTCGTGTCAACGACCTGTTCATAGAATTGTTCGGGAGACCGACGATACGCCATGTTATCGCGGACAAATGCCATGCACCAGAGAATGTTCGGAATCACAGCGATTGCGGCGGCGGAAACGATTATCCGGCCCGAGACCCCAATCCGCTCTCCCAGGAGCCTGAACAAACTTCCCGCTCCTATTGCACTCAATGCGATCATAACAACGAGCAGGGGAAACAGGAACCGGACGTCGTTGAAGGGGTACAGAAGAATAAGCAATAGGTACACCGGTATGAACGCTGCGATAAATGCCGGCACAAGAGATTTTCTGATCAAGGAGAGGGCGCCGTAGAGCGAAAGGCCGATCGAAAAGATACCAAGGGGAACTGTTATGAAAGGAACGAGCGGCTGAACGAGCGTGTAGGGAGCGGTTGTTGAGATCATCACTCCATACGGTGTCGTTCCGTATTGCGGAAGGAACAACAGCCGAAGTACGTAGTCTCCATAAATCTGATAATTGACCCTTAGACGCGCGACAAGCTCGGAAAGGAACGCCGCATCCCGGTCCGTGAAGTACCGCAACGTAAAGATCTCAGAGTTCCGCAACGGCGGGAATTCAATTCCAGCGACCAGGATTTCATTCCGAAAAAACCACGCCCCATAGGCAATCAACGGAAGAGACCCCACAACCAAAACACGCCGGAGGTCCCCCCGCGAGAGAAGGAAGATCATCGTTCCGAGAAAGAGTGTAATTCCCACTTCCCGGAGGAGGATTCCCATCGCAAGAAGAACGCCAAGGATGAGGTCGTCGCGCAGGTTCTGCGGCGGTTGGCGTGGCACCCGCCCGGCCATCATGAATACAAGGACGGCGACGCAGGCAAACGGGATATCAGAAAGGATCTGGTTCGAGAAAAGGACCATGAGAGGATGAACGGCAAGCACGGCAACACCGACGAGGGCGAAGGTCCATCGTGTCAAGCGTTGAAGCCAGAGATAAAAGAGCCCCAGGAGAAGGACTCCCGTGAGGAGAGTAAAAAACTTTGCGAGAGCAATATTATCAGCGGAAAGAACGGCAGAAGGGGCGAGAAGGACAGAATACAAAGGAGCGTGAACAACATAATGGAACGGTTCAGGGATGGAAAGGTCCTCAAAGCCCTTGAAGAGGGAGAGAGATTTGGCCCACACGAGATAGCGGGAGCTGTCCGGATTATAGACAAGCACATCGTTCAGAGACAAGAGTCCCATCAGAAAGAAGAGCCCTGCCACCAAAAGGAATCTCCAATCTTTGAACAAGAAGACACGGGAAGGATGGTCAGCCGCGGTGTTGTCAGCAAGGTTCAAGGAAGTCTCATCGATGATTTGTGAAATAATAGGGTGAAGAAATGTCTGTTGCAAACGATTTATGGGAGCGAACAACCTCTGGTCGGGTTCGGATCCCCGGAGTTTGGGGGAGTAAGAGGAACACGGTCACGGGATGGATGGGGGATCCGACCCGATCCGGCTCGAATGGTACACAATACCATCCAATCCATACCTTGACTCACAGACGTATTATCCGTACATTGATCTTTAGTTCCTCCGGCGATTGCCCTGTTTTAACCGGGTTTGCAAACGACTAACGGAGAAAATATGGCACGATCGAAGTATATCAATCATTTTTGTGCGTATTGCCATAAAGATACAAAAATGGAGATTGTTGGGGGAAAGGCAGCCGGGGGGAATGTAAGCGACCCCCTGAAGATGTGGTTCCGGTGCCTGCGGTGCAAGCACAGTGCCATGATTGATCGGAATCTGGATCAGAAGTGGATGTCCGAGAAAATGGACCGGGAGACGGCCACAGAGTATACGGCCACGAAAGTGTACGCCATCGGCCAAACGATTTACCATTCAACGTGGGACGACCTGGGCCGGGTCATGTCAAAAATCAAGACTTCAGGCGGCGTTCACGCCATAACAGTTTCGTTTCAAAAACTCGGAGAGCGCAAATTGGTTGAGAATCTTGCCAAGGAAGCTCTTCAAGACAACGCTGCCTAACATCAGACCATCTTTGAGGAGGTGACTCTTTTGGTCGGTATTCTCATCGGTGACAACGAGCCGATTGACAAAGCTATTCGGCGATTCAAGAAGAAGTACGAACGGTCCGGCGTTTTGAAGGAATTCAAGAAGCGGACGTTTTTCACAAAGCCGTCCGTAAAAAAGCGGATGAAGAAGATGAAAGCGATTCGCCGAAACCAGCGCGCACTGCTCGAGGAAACCTAACCTCCTGTTTTCACGCAAACAAGAAGTCCGATATTTTCCGTGATTGAGCTAAGGAAAATATCGGACTTCTGCTTTTTGTACCGGATGATCGGATACGAATCCGCGTAACTCGAGCGAGAGCTGGCGAGGAGGTGTCACGGTGGGACCGTGACACCGGCGTGGGTTGGTTGGCGTTTCGTCTCGGGCCGCTGTCACGAATCATCCTGGTATTTCAAGTGAACCTCTGGTGGGAGGTTCCAGTGGGACCGTGACACCGGCGTGGGTTGGTTAGCGTTTCGTCTCGGGCCGCTGTCACGAATCATCCTGGTATTTCAAGTGAACCTCT
>JBBDYD010000206.1:10928-11283 GCA_040901865.1 Bacteroidota bacterium
GGTGGGAGGTTCCAGTGGGACCGTGAGCGGGTTCAAGTGGCTGCGGTGTCATCCCAAGCCCGCTGTCACGGACCATTCCGTGACAGCGTGGCGTAACTTGTGTATTACCTTTTCCCGTTTGTACTACAGGATCACTGTTGGAGAAGACAAATGGGGCGTCGGGGCAGACTCTCTCTCGTACATTACACACGTTTCTTTGTTACGACCACGGTCGTCGACTTCTTGCCTGTGTTCAACAGCCAAACGTGCTGCGATATCCTCATTCGAAACATTCGTTATTATCGAGATCGCTATCATTTCATGATATTCGGCTTTGTAATCATGCCAACGCATTTCCATTGGCTTCTTGAAGTTA
>JBBDYD010000207.1:0-1664 GCA_040901865.1 Bacteroidota bacterium
AGTCCAGATCGAGGGCACGGTGAGCACTATCCAAAAGCTTTCGGAGGAGCAGAATGAGTTGGTGCGAAAAGCGCTGGAGTTAGCAAACATTAACCTTGAAGACTATGAATCCAAAGAGTGACAAGTCGGCATTCGAGGCGATAGCAGAAGACCGTCTTGTCCGGCAGACAGTCACGCGACAGAGCCATCTCATGTTCTTCTACGTATATTTCCCTCACTACGTCACCTACGAAATCGCCGAATTTCAGAAAGACATCTTCCGCATTACCGAAGACCAGGCAAACAATCTGGCAATCATCGTCGCGTTCCGTGGCTCCGGCAAATCAACGCTCGTCACCCTGTCGTACTCGCTCTGGGCAATGCTCGGCATTCAGCAAAAGAAGTTTGTGCTGGTCATCTGCCAGACGCAATCTCAGGCAAAACAACACATGATGAACCTGAAGCGCGAACTCGAGAGTAACCATCTTCTTCAAAGTGACCTCGGACCATTCCAAGAGGAGGGCGGTGAATGGGGGTCGTCGTCTCTTGTCTTCCCGCAAAGGAACGCTCGGATCACCGCGGTTTCAACCGAACAAAGTATTCGAGGCCTGCGCCACAACCAGCACCGTCCCGATCTCATCATCTGCGACGACGTCGAAGACATGGCATCGGTAAAAACGCATGAGAGCCGGCAGAAAACATACAACTGGTTCACAGGAGATGTCCTTCCGATCGGAGACCGCACGACCCGCACTATCGTTGTCGGGAATCTCTTGCACGATGACTCGCTGGTCATGCACCTGAAGCGCGACATCGACGAAGGAGAGCGTGACGGCATCTTCAAAGCGTACCCGCTTATTGATGAGAAAGGGGCCATTCTCTGGCCCGGTAAATATCCCTCCCAGAAAGCCATTGGCGAGGAGAGGCGGAAAAGTGGAAACGAATTTGCATGGCAGCGAGAATACCTTCTCCGCATTGTTCCCGACGAGGATCAGGTTATTCATCCAGAGTGGCTCCACTACTACGACGACATCCCCGCGAGAAAGAGCGCGTACCAAGGCATTTTTACCGGAGTCGACCTGGCCATTTCGCAAAGGGATACAGCCGACTACACCGCGCTCGTGAGCGCAATCTTTTACAACGACGGGAAGGGCTTCCTCATGTATGTTCTCCCCAACCCCATCAATCGTCGGATGAATTTCCCTGAAACGATTGCGCAGATCAAAGAAGTCAGTGATGCGAATAAGCTCACGCACTCGAGCTACCTCCTGGTCGAAGATGTCGGCTACCAAAGAGCGGCAATTGACCAGCTCTCGCACGAGCTACTCGATGTTACCGGAGTGAGGGTAAATACCGACAAGCGGTCACGCCTTATGAGCGTTGCGGCGATGATCCAAGGCGGCATGATTAAATTTCCGAAACATGGAGCCGAGGAACTTGTGCGGCAGATCGTGGGTTTCGGCGCGGAACGACATGACGATCTCGTGGATGCGTTCACCATCATCGCGCACCACACGATGCAATATGACAAACGGTCGCCGGAAGTCATCATTTTCGCACCGAGAGGGAGTGAACGAACTGGATTTGAAGAGTGGGAATGGTCTCCCGCAGGTTTCGAGAAGTTTGAGCGCGGAGATTTTTATGAGAGCTGAATTCTGCCACATACCTTCTCGGCAAATTCGTAT
>JBBDYD010000208.1:0-11147 GCA_040901865.1 Bacteroidota bacterium
TCTGGAAACAATATACACGGCAGTCGAAAATCGGACGTGGGCGTCCGTATAAGGGATGAGAGAAGGAGAACATCCATGAAAACATTTACCGTCCAGGAAAATCTTCAACTCCTGGGACAATACCGGTTTGCCGAAATCCAGATGATGGAGTTGATGGGGAGTTGGGCCTACACCATGGTGCACCCTGAAATTAAGATCGCCTTTGGGAGGCACATGTATCAGGATGCAGTCCACGCGGATTTGATCGGTAAACGGATCCCGGAGTTGAAAGGCCGGTCGATGCAGCATCAGTACATTTCACCCGGTGATGACTACGTTCGAATCGTTGAAACCATATGGCGCGCGGAAGATGAGGCGAGCCGAATGATCGGGCTCTACCGGATCCTTAAACCGGCTGTTATCACGGCATTGCGCTCGCACCTCGAGAACATCGAGCTCCCCGCAGACGAGCCAACGGCATACATCCTGCGACATATTGCCGACGAAGAACAGGACCATGTGGCATGGGCGGAGACAATCATTCCGAAAATCCTTCCGACATCGGATGCGGAAAAGACCGGCCGATGGGAAGCCGATCTGAAGCAACGGATGAATAATGCCGCCATCGTGATAAACCGAAAGCCCGGCACATACTCGTTTAAGAAAACCCATCCCTACAGCAAATTGCCACGGAGAGATTCCCGTTGGACGCTCGCCGGCGATGACGAACAGTTTGTAGAAAAGAATTGGTCTTTTGACACCAACGAAGGAAAACTCCATCTGCTTCACGATCTCTTGAACAGCGAGTTCATTACCGTCGAACGCATGGGGCGAATCCTTGCAGATTGTCCCGATATTCCATGGCAGATGAGGATGGATATGGCGCACCAGGCCTGGGACGAGGGCCGCCACGCGGAGATTGTCCAACGTCGGTTGGAGGAATTGGGAGGGCACGTAGGGATGTACCCCACAAGCTTTTTTGGCTGGGAGCAGGACGTCAACCGCCCCGATCCGCTCGAGCGGCTCGCACTGTCAAACATGACCTTCGAAAGCGAGAGCTGCAAGCATCTCCGTGATTGGATCGCAAAGGCGCACAATACAGGAGACACGCGATCGCAACAGCTTGTCGAATTCCTTCTGGCCGATGAGGTAAACCACGTTCTCTATGGCATTCACTGGATCGACGAACTGACAAAGAACGATCCGGAACGCAGGAAGCGTGTGCTCGCGTATCCCGATCAGGTACTGGCTGATCAGCATCCGGTCGGCGTGTACTTCAAAGAAACCGTCAATGCAAAAAAGGATCCTCAATGAGAGTTGCCCAGTTTGTTCAATCAACGGGGGAATGTATCGGAGTTGAGATGGAGAACTCATGGGTGGATTTTACAAAGGCGCTTGCTCTCTATTCTGTTGTGAAGGATGGAAGTGCCCGTGAGCTGAAAAAGAATCTGGGAGAGTGGATACAACAAGGGACATTCGATATCACCCTTGCAACTTCAGTGACAGCGTTCGTGAGTGAACGGAAGCTGGAAAGCGCTCTTCGTCTCGAGAAGAAAGCTGTTATGAAAGCGCCGATTACCCGTCCGCCCAAAATCGTCGCACTGGGTT
This sequence comes from Bacteroidota bacterium, assembly GCA_040901865.1. GTDB lineage: Bacteria > Bacteroidota > Ignavibacteria > UBA10030 > UBA10030 > JBBDYD01. Next base: position 1,588 of record JBBDYD010000208.1, read on the forward strand.
TGAACTATGCCCTCCACGCGGCAGAAGGCGAATTCAAAGTTCCCGAGGAGCCCATCCTCTTTCTCAAAGCAGGATCGTCAGTCATTGGTCCGGGTGAACCAATCCGACTTCCCAGGAATCTCGGAAGGATGGATCACGAGGTGGAGCTCGCGATTGTGATTGGAAAAAAAGCAAGCGAAGTCAGGAAAAAGGATGCATTTCGGTATGTTGCCGGATATACGATCCTCAATGACGTCAGTGCGAGAGAACTGCAAACAAAGGACATCGAGAAACGGCATCCCTGGTTCAGATCGAAGAGCTTTGATACGTTCACTCCGTTGGGGCCCTGGATGGTGACGGCGGACGAACTTGAGCCGCCCATCCATCTTGACATCCAGTGCACCGTGAACGGCTTGATTCGCCAGCAGGCCAATACGCGTGACATGGTGTTCGATATTCCGACACAAATCGAATTCATCACGAAATACATCGCGCTTGACCCCGGCGATATCATCTCTACCGGCACACCGGAAGGCATCGGTCCAATAAAGCACGGAGACAAGGTTGTCTGTCATATTGAAAAGATCGGGGAGCTTAAGAACCCTGTGCGCCATCGATGAAAATCGATCGCGTGACCCTGACGCATGTCAGGATACCATTGGTTGAGCCGTTCAGGATCAGCAGTGGGGAAATCAGCGTCAAGGATGCAATCCTGGTTGGAGTGTCCTCCGATGGTTTGACGGGCTATGGCGAGGCCTCTCCCATGGCCGGCACATTTTACTCGAGCGACACGCCGGAAGGCGTCTGGGAACAGCTGACGAAAACGATGATACCGGCAGTCCTGCGCGGAAAACCGGATTCAATCGAAACTGTCAACGCCCTCCTCGAACAAATCGAGGGCAGCCCCTTTGCCAAGGCCGGCATTGAAACCGCATTCTGGGATCTGACGGGGCAGCAGACCGGCAAGCCGATCTATGAGTTACTCGGAGGGCAGAATCGAGGTCTGGATTCCGGCCTGGCCGTCGGGATTTACCCTGACATGCGCGGCTTGCTTGCGTCTATCAGCCGGCATATGGCCGAAGGATATAAGAGGATCAAGATCAAAATTGAGCCGGGTTGGGATCTGCGGCCACTTGAGGCAGTGAAAAAGGAATTTGCACAGGTTCCGCTGATGGTTGATGCAAATGGCGCTTATTCGAACAACGACCTCGATCACTTGACAAGTCTTGACGCATTTGACCTGGTGATGATCGAACAGCCTTTTCCCCGGAATGAGCTGCGATGGCATGCCGACCTCCAGGACCGCATTAAGACCCCTGTGTGCCTCGACGAGGGGGCGGAGAATCTTGCAATTCTGCGAACGGCCTTCGCAATGAAGGCATGCAAGATTGTCAATATCAAGATTCAACGTGTTGGCGGACTGAAGAAAGCGAAAGAAATGCACGACATGTGTGCTGAAGCAGGGATTCCCGTTTGGGGCGGAACCATGCCGGAGCTTGGGATCGGCGGCGTTCAGACACTGCATCTGGCCTCGCTGGGGAATTTCAGATTTCCCACAGATGTCGAATCCTCACGTCGCTGGTTTGTCGATGATGTCATCGACCCCTTGCTTGAAGTGAAAAACGGGAAACTGCACATCCCCGGGGGCAGCGGAAATTGTCACCGTGTGAATGGGGCCACGGTGCAGAAATATAAGGTTGCCGAAATGTTGTTCAAGGGTTCTGAATGAAATCTCTGCCGACATCATTCGCCGGTTTCACGATGGGAAACCCGCTCATCGTCGCCTCCGGCCCCGCCAGTCACGATGTGAACCAGATCAAACTGGCCGAACAGCAGGGAATCGGGGCTGTGATCCTGAAAACCGCCTGCTCCGACAAATATGAGCACATGCGGTTTTGGCCGCGCCCTCGCTACAAGCTGCTCGATTGGGACAAGCAAATGGAGGGAAGGTCTAAACAGTTCACTTTGTATTCCTACGAGCAGGGATATAGCGGAACACTGGAGGACTATTGGGAATTCATCGCCGCATGCAAGGTGCGGGCAACGGTGCCAATTATTGCCAGTATCTTTGCAGATGTTGCAGGGGATTGGGCCGACCTTGCAGTCGCGGCAGAAAAGAGCGGCGCCGACGGCCTTGAGCTCGATATTTCGTCGCCACACCGTCCGGGCAGCCTGGATTTTGAAACAACCTTTGTTGCCGCCATCAAAGCCGTTCGGAAGGCCGTGACATTTCCGATTATCGTCAAACTTGCGGCCGGGCCGGATGTGTTGCACCAATGTGTCGTTGCCCAGGAATGCAAAGCTGACGCCGTGACCCTCTGCAACAGGATTCGCGGATTCGATGTGGATATCGAATCACAGCGTCCCATCCTTCACGGAAATTTCGCAGGTGTTGGCGGACCGTGGGCGAAGTACTACACGTTTCGTCATGTCGCTGAAGCGTCGCAAACGATCACCATCCCCATCAGCGCTACAGGGGGAATCATGACAGGGGAAGATGTGATTAAATACGTTCTCCTTGGGGCAACCACGGTCCAAATCCTTTCTGTGATCATGGTGAACGGATGGGACTCGATCAGGAGGATCACAGAGGAAGTCAATGCATATCTTGACCGGAAACAGATCGCGTCGCTGGATCTCATTCGCGGCAAGGCGCTCGAAACGATAACCCCGCCGGACGACATTGTTCGATGGTCCGGCGAGCCAAAGTCAGGTCCCAGGAATCTCTGGAAGGCCAACAAGAAAAAATAGCATCTGCGGGCATGAGTGAAGGCAAAAAGAAATATCCGGGATTAGATCCGCTTCCTCCTCAATTCGACGGACAGTACGCGCCGGTAGCTGTTGTGGCTGAGGAGGAGTGTATCGCATGCGACCGCTGTCCTCCCATTTGCTTTTTTGATGCGATTATTATGGAGGACCGCGCTGGACACAAATATGGCCGCACTGCGGTCATCATAGAGCCAAATTGCACGGGGTGCGGATTGTGTTTCGAAGCATGTCCCGTTGATGCCATCAAGTGGAAGGCCGATATCTCGGGCATTCAGCACAGCGGAAAGAAGACTTCAGAACCCGTCGAAGACACAGATTTATGAAGATTATCGATCTCACACATCCCCTGACCAATGATATGCCGGTGTATTTCCCCTGGCACCCTGCGACGAAGCTGGAAGCAACGGCGAATTACAAGGATCATAAATGCGTCGTGACCAGGGTGACAGTCGGTACTCATAGCGGCACACATATCGACGCCCCGTCTCATGTCTTCGAAGGGAAGCCGACAATCGATCAATACGATCCGCGCCTCTGGTTTGTCGAAGCTCAAGTGCTCGATTTTACCCCTCGTGAACAGAAAAAGGCCATCGGTGCCGACGAAGTGCAAAAGAAATTCAAGAAGAAAGGCATTGGCGTGATTATCAAAACGGGCTGGGATGCTCATTTTGGCTCGATAGATTACTATGCCACCTATCCGCCCCTGAGCGATGAAGCGGCCGAGTATTTCGTCAGCATGAATGTCCCCGTCATTGCATCGGATACTCCATATACTTTGGCGGTTCATTATATTTGCCTGGGAAAGGGAATTCCCCTTATTACCAATATCAATAACACGGCAGCTCTGAAAGAGGGGCCGGTGAAGCTCATCGCCGCACCACTCCTGATCCAGGGAGGCGACGGCGCCCCCGCACGAGTCCTGGCGGTGATCGAATAGCATGGAGAAGGTCGCAACCCTGCTGGCGGACCTTGTTGCCATCCCGAGTATGAACCCCATGGGGAGAAGATCGGGTGGGCCTCACTATTCCGAACAGGCGATTGCAGATCATATAGCCTCGTACCTGCGGAAAGCGTCGGTCGATGTCGAAATGTATGATGTTTCACCATCGAGACCGAATGTCGCGGGCTTTGTCGACACAGGATCCAAAGAGACACTCTTGCTCGAGGCACATCTGGATACGGTACACGGGGAAGGGATGTCGGTCGATCCGTTCAAACCGATAGTAAAAAACGGAAAACTCTTCGGAAGGGGAGCGTGCGATACAAAAGGTTCCATCGCAGCATTTCTTCACGCGGTGACGTCTCTTTTGGGGAGTGGAAAAAAGCTCAATAAGAACATCCGATTTCTGTTTGTCTCGGATGAGGAATACCGGTTCTCGGGCGCGGAAGCGGCAATTCGAAGAGGTCTCCGCGCAACGTATGGCATTGCCGGAGAGCCGACGAATCTCTCCGTTGTTCGGGCTCATAAAGGAGTAACGCGGTGGCGGATCACCGCAAAGGGCATTGCAGCGCATTCAGCGTTCCCTGATCGCGGAAAAAATGCCATTTATCTCATGGCGGAGGTCATCAAGCGGATCGAATCGTACGCAGTTGATCTGGTCCGCCAGAAGCCTCATCCACTTCTGGGATCTGCCACCATCAGCGTGGGTGTGATCGAAGGTGGACAGGCGGTCAACGTCGTCCCTGATTCCTGTTGGATCGAAATCGACCGGCGTTCACTTCCGGGGGAAACACCCGAAAGCGTCGTGCTTCCTCTGAAAGAACTCTTGAAGGACCTTGGAGAGGTTGAGTTGGCCGCTCCTCATATTGCAGTCGGTGGAATGGAGGTTCCCGAGACATCCCCGATCACTCAGATGCTCGCCGCAGCGATCAGGCAAACGACTGGGAAGGCGGAAATCACTTCTGCTCCCTATGCCACGGATGCCGGCGCGTACAACAATGCGGGCATTCCTACTGTGGTGTTCGGACCAGGTGATATTGCTCAGGCACATACGGATTCCGAATGGATATCTCTCGACCAATTAAACCAGGCTGTTCACATTATTCAAAACCTTGTCACCTCTTGAACGTCAGAACCCAAATGAAGAACTTGTGTAAATCTGTTTTTTCGAAGATTCGATTTCTCCCCGGTACATTAATACTTATCCTTGCCTGGGATTCTCTTGCGTTCGGTCAAAACGCCGTTTATCTGGAGGAAATCAAAAAAACAGCCGAGAAGGGATGGCAGGAGTATCCGGGTATTATTGAGCGATGGAAACAAACAACAAGGCCGAATGTCCTCTGGGGCTATGATTCCCCGGGTCACCCTCTCTATCTGGCATGCACGTTCGCGTATCTCTTCGAGCAAACCGGTGATAAAGAGCATGCCCGTAAGGCTGCTGAGTTGATTTCGCTCTACGGAGGACTCCGGTCCACACTACCGAAGGGATATGATACGTCACGTGCCGAATACATGAACGGCGTACCGGCGATTGCGAATTTTTTCTACATGCCGCCCTATATTCGAACGTATCTCAGAATCCGAAACGCCGGCGTCATCGATGCAAAGACCAAGGCCGTGATCGAACGCGACCTGGCCGGAAGTGCTGATTTCATTTTCCATTTTCCGGAATGGGGAGCACACAATCGCGCCATGTTGAGGGCCGAAGCCCTGATCTATGCCGCACTCGCTCTGCCGGATCACAAGAATGCCGGCAAATGGCGACAAATGGCAGCGATCATCGCTGAAGACAATCTTCGTCAATGGGAAATCGAGGATGCGACGGTGTATCACCCGGTTTGGCTGCTCTCGCTTTATTCCTACGCCGAAGCTGCCCAACGCCCGGACCTGTTCGACTCTCCACTGACAAAATATTATCTGGAGTATTACAAAAAACTGATCGGCCCCAACGGCACTGTTCCGGAATTCGGCGATGCACGATGGAACTCCGGGTGGGAGGGTCTGAGACTTGTTCCGGTCCTTGAAAAAGGCGCGGCAGTGTTTCGGGATCCGGAACTCAAATGGGCTGCGAAAACCATCTTCGAAAGCGCAAAGAAATATTCCCCTGTGCTGGGAGTCGTTGATGCGTATTCCCTGTCAGATGCGATTCGTTGGGGGGATGAGACGATCACTCCGCGTCGCCCCGTTAGCCTGAGTCAGGAAGTGCTGGAAGATGTCGTGGGAAAAAAGGTCGTGTTCCGGAATGGATGGGAGGATCAAAGCACCTATCTTCTGCTGAATTACCGGGACGAGGGTGACGGCGGATGGCTGCACCGCGAATTCCTGCGCCGGACCATCTCCGTGGAAGAAGAAAAAATGCATCATGGACACGCAGATGAGAACAGTATCCCGCTGCTCATGAGCAAAGGATCACTACTGCTGCACGATGCCGACTATCGCAACGATCTGCCGAGTGGGAGACTCGGGGCATGGAGACAGGACTATTTTCATAACAGAATCGTTGCACGGCTCGACAAGCGCGACCGCAATCAATCGGTGCTGGAGTTCGTCCAGAATTCCGGCGCCTACAGGCCTGTGATAACCAGGAAAATCGACTTCCTGAACCTCCGGGAGGTCGATATGAGCAGAACAAGGCTGATTGACAATGTCCTCGGATATCAATGGGACCGGACCATAACCTATGTGAAGGAGGAGGACTTCTTTGTGGTCATTGACGGCATTAAAGTCCTTCGATCGGACTTCTTCACGTTTACCAATTTCTGGCACGGGCAGCATATCCTTTCGCAGGGCCCGGATTACTTCGATATCGCTACGGATTCCATCCAAAGGTTTCAGTTTGCCACAAACCGCTCACTCCTTGTGTACTTTCCGGAAACCTATGCGAAGACTGCCGGGTCCGAGCTGATCAGCAGAAGCCATCAGCAGGAACATGCAGTCTATCAAACACAATCGAGTCACTACAACGCCGGCGATACGGAAGTCTTTGTCACTGTTCTGATTCCGCATGACCGTAAAGCAAGCATTGCGGGTCTGAAAGAAAAAGTGAAGCTTGTCAATGTATCAAAACCCTATCAAGCGGTCGGGCTCGAAATACGGCGTGAAGGAAGAACATCAATACTTGGGGTGAAAATTGACCTGGATATGGATCTCGCCCGCGAGAACATCCGTCCGCGCTATCTGTACGACCTTGGGAAAGTCCGCTACGGGGACTATGAAACGGATGCCGATTATTTCTTTGCCACATCGAAGGGGAAACAAATAGAATACAGTGCATCGAATGTTCTGAAGGTGATACACAAGGGAAAGCCCCTCATGGAAGCGCTTCCGAACACCCACGGTCTCCAGCTCGACGGGGCACCGCCGAGGGTGGGATATGTGAAGTGGAGATATTGGGAAGACACTATCTCACGGCCCTAATAACTCAAGACGATCATATGATGAACACAGGAAAACAACTTCGGTTAAGAAGAATCTGGCGGCACAAGCGTGCCGTTATTATCCCATTTGATCATGGCCAGTACGGCGGTGTGCCTGAAGGACTGGAGAATCCGGCAAAACTCACGGAGGCAATCGCCGGTTCCGGAGCGGATGCGATCCTTGTCACGGCCGGTGTGCTCGAGCGCGTGAAGGGAAATCTCGGCGATTTATCCGTGTTTCTTCGGCTTGATGGTGCATTTACCAAGTACACACCTGTTGCAGGCGATTACGAATCCGTCTGCACCGTTGAACATGCGGTTCGTCTCGGCGTCGATGCTGGGATTGTCTTTACGTTTGTCGGAACGGAATTCGATGCAGCTTCGCTCAAAAGGCTGGGGGCAACGGCCGAACAAGCCACGATCTGGGGTCTGCCCCTCACATCGGAAATTCTGCCGCCGGGATTACTGAATAACCATTTCGAGCGTGATGTCTTCAAGATATCGGGATTGTCAGAAAGCATCGAGGACCAAACGACGACGGTCGCCCGGATTGGAGCAGAACACGGAGCCGATATTATCAAAACCCGTTATTCCGGATCGGTGGAGGCCTTCAGGAAAACCGTTCGCACGTGCGGTGCAAAGGTCATTGTCGCAGGCGGACCGCCTTCAAGCGATAAAAGTGACGAGGCTTTGCTGAAGTTTGCCCACGACTGCGTCCAGGCTGACGCAGCAGGCATTGTGTTCGGGAGGTCGGTTTGGCAGCGGCCCAATTTGAAACCCGTGATCCAGGCACTGTGTGCCATCGTTCATGAGGACGCGACCGTCTCCAGCGCCCTTAAACTTCTGCGATGATCACCACGGTCACCCTGAATCCCATGGTGGATAAGACCGTCCACGTGGAGGCATTAACACGGGGAAGTATTCAAAGAGCAGCGTCCATGACAATGGTTGCGGGAGGAAAAGGAATCAACGTTTCCCGGCAACTGAGAGCCCTTGGCGCGGAAACGATTGCCAGCGGTTTTTTGGGTGGAGTAACAGGGAAGATGATCAGGGCGTTGATGGATCAAGAGGGGATCCGACATGATTTCGTTGAAACGGAAATGTTGACACGCGAGGGAGTGACATATCTGGAGACCGATGGGACGGCGACTGCTGTGTTCGAGCCCGCCCAGAAGCCGCCGGTGGATTGTGTCCATGCCCTGAGCAAGAAGATCAATGCCCTTGCACAGGAAAGCGAGTGGATTGTATGCAGCGGCAGTTCTCCCGGAGGAGAGGCCGATGATGTGTTTTACGAGGCGATTCTTTCAGCCCATAAAGCAGCGTGTCGAAGCGTTCTCGATTCATACGGTGCAGCGTTAACCCTTGCGGTCAAAGGCCTGCCGACACTCCTAAAGACGAATAAGGCAGAGTTCGAGCAATCGCACCGGTTGGTACTCCGAAATGAAAACGACATTCGTCGTGAGCTCGGGAAACTGATTGACATCGGAGTTCGCTACTCCATTCTCACCGACGGACCCGGTCCGGTATATTCAGCTTCGAAGGAAGGTGAGTGGAAAATCACGCCCCCGGGAGTACGACCGATCAATCCGGTTGGCTCGGGTGATGCGATGGTTGCCGGAATGCTCTATGGATTTACCAAAGCATGGGATTTCGAGCGCTGTCTCCGATTTGGTGTTGCGGCGGGTGCAGCAAATGCACGCGTGTGGCAAGTAGCAGGATCTTCTTACGAAGAAATCATCAAAGACGAGATGAACGTGCGAGTTCAGAAACTCGCATAGAATTCCGGTAATAATGCAACGATCCCCAAGGAAATGAACAGACGACTCCTCGATGCGCTGGACTGCCGGGACCGGGGGCAGGTCCCGTTCATCCCTGCAATCTACGAACACAAGGCTTGGTTCGTGGATGAGACGCCTTCTTCAGTGTGCCGCGATGCAGGGCTCTTCACGAGAGCCATGCTGACAGAATATGAACAGGTGCGGCCCGACGCGCTTGTCATAGGCATTGATGTTTACAACGTCGAAGCGGAAGCCATCGGCAGTGAAGTAACATATTTCAATGGAGATGATACCTCCATTCCCGCGATCGGAACTCAAGGGGCGGTTCTCAAGGAACAAGCGCCTGTCGATTCTTTGAAAATCCCGGATCCTGCGAAAAGTGGGAGAATGCCTCTTAACCTCGAAGTCGGGCGTCGGGTCATGAAGGAGCTCGGCGACTTGGTTCCCATCCGGGGAGCAATCTCCGGTCCGTTTTCCCTTGCGGCGAATCTTGTCGGAGCGGAAAACCTCTTTCTAATGACATTGACCGACCCTCAACGGGTACATGACCTCCTGAATTTTGCCGCACGGGCTGCGCAGGAATTCGGAAAGGCTTATTACGAAATCGGCTGCGGAGTGATCATTTTCGATTCTCAGTCTTCGCCGGATCTTCTCAGTCCCGCGATGTACCGGGAGTTT
>JBBDYD010000209.1:0-11121 GCA_040901865.1 Bacteroidota bacterium
CATGAAATTTCTGAATCTCTTTTTATTGTTCGCAGCTACGAGTGTTTCTGCGTTTGGCCAAACGGTGGACGGAAAGCAGATCACGCGTGTGCAGCTCATTACGGACGCAGTTGATTTTTCGAAGCCCTTTACGGTGGGGATCCGATTCGTCCTGGAGCCGGACTGGTACCTCTATTGGAAGAATCCGGGTGACTCGGGGCTGCCGATCGAAGTGCAGTGGGATCTTCCAAAGGGCTGGAGCGTTTCCGAACCACAGCATCCTGTGCCGGCAAAGTTTGCCTACGACAACATGGTATCCTACGGTTATAAGAAAGAAGTCGTGCTTCTGGCAACCGTCATTCCCGGCACTGAGCGGGTTGACACGCTGAACGCAAAGGTTGATTGGCTCGTGTGCAAAGAGAGTTGTGTTCGCGGAAAAGCGGATGTCTTCCTTTCACTCTCCCGGAATCCAACGAGAGCTCAAGCCGCGACGATTCTTGCGGATGCCCGCAAGAGGCTTCCCGGATCGCCCCGCGAATTGTCGCTTGTGCCGTCCTCTGTCCGGCAGCGGCAGACAACACAAGGATGGGAAGTGGAAGTTGATCTTACCGGGCGAGATGCATCGACCGTTACCGACTTTTTCCCTGAGCCAACGAACAACATTTTGATTGATTTCAGCAGCATCAGAATCGAAAACCAAGTACTTCGGTTTCGGCTTGACCAACAGGATAAAGCAAGCCTTGTCAGGGAAATCCGGGGCCTGTTCATCGCCGGAGCCCGGGGATATCAAGGAGTGATTCCGGTTTACCTTAAATTCATGTAACAAACAGGAGAGACGCCATGATGAAGAAAACACTCCCCGCAATGGTCGCGATCGCGGCCGTTGCGATCTTTGCAGCCTTCTCGGTTGCACCGGAGGTTGAGGTCGGAAAGGCCGTTCCGGCATTTTCCCTCAAGGGAATTGACGGGAAGACCTACTCGATCGCAGACCTGAAAGGAAAGGTCGTTGTGCTTGAGTGGACGAATCCGAATTGCCCGTTTGTCCAGCGCGTGTACAAGAGCGGTATCATGACCGGCGTGCAGAAGAAGTACGCGGACAAGGTCGTATGGCTCACGGTGAACTCGACGCATCCAGAACATTCGGATCATGAGACGGCAGATGCTCTGGCGAAGACCTATAAAGAATGGAATGCGGCTTTTGCCACGATGCTGCTCGATCCGGACGGCAAAGTCGGCCAGATGTTCGATGCAAAAACGACGCCCCACATGTTTGTGATCGACAAAGAAGGCAAGCTGGTGTATGACGGCGGCATCGATGACGATGCGCGCGGCAGCAAGTCTGAAAAAACCAATTTCGTCGACCAGGCATTGACAAGTCTACTGGAAGGCAAGTCGATTGCGACATCCATCAGCAAGCCCTATGGTTGTTCGGTGAAATATTCGCCGTAATGGAGCATTGAGAGAGTGAGAGAGTATGAGAGTATGAGGGTATGATGAAGCTCGCAAGCCCGGATGCCTGAAGGTATCCGGGTTTCTTTTTTCAGTTCCTTGTATCTTGGTTGCAACATGCATACATTGAGTTACCTTCTTCATTATTCCCCACGGTTGAAATCAGTGAAGCAGCGTTAAGCAGTCACGATCATTTCTGTCCCGCCCTTTTTCTCACTACTCATGTAGGAAATCAATGAAATCTTCCATCATCATTTTTCTCTCGGCATTTATCATTGCCGGTTGCAGCAAGAATTCTTCAACAAATCCTGAAGTGCCGGTGCCACCGTGGGATATTGGGCAATCCGCTGAAGCAGTTCTGGGGCAATCCGACTTCACTTCATCGACTCTCCGTGCCTTGGGTCAGGGGTCGGTCAACAAACCGTACGGCATGGCGATCTCAACCACCGGTACGTTGTTTGTCGTCGATCAGGGCGGCGCACACCGCATCCTGCGGTTCGACAATGTCAACGCGAAAGCCAATGGGGCCAATGCAGATGGCGTTCTGGGACAGCCGGATTTTACCAGCGGAACATGGAATTACGGGCTTGGCGGCAGTACGCCCTCAAGTCGCGGACTAGAATCGCCGATCTCGATCGCCCTTGATGCGGCGGGGAATCTCTATGTTGCGGATCAGGCGAACAGTCGAGTTTTGCGGTTCAATAACGCGGCCTCGAAGGCCAACGGTGATTCGGCTGACGCGGTCCTGGGTCAGGCCGATTTCGCATCAAAGACATTTGGGACCACACAGAATCAGTTCTACGTTCTTCAAGGGGTCGCGACGGATGCGTCCGGAAACCTGTATGTGGCCGATGGGTCCAACAATCGTGTCCTTCGGTTCAACAACGCGGCTTCAAAAACAAACGGAGCGAACGCGGATGGTGTTCTGGGTCAGGCCACTTACGTGACCAATGGGACCGGCGCTGGCGCAAATCAAATGTCAAATCCGACCTCTGTTGCTGTTGACAAGAACGGCAACCTCTACGTTGGGGACCAGGGCAATTCCCGTGTGCTCATATTCCGGAACGCCGCTACCAAGGCCAACGGTGCGTCAGCCGACATTGTCCTTGGGAAAGCAGCGTTCGGCGACGGGTCCGCGTCGACAACAGCCACCGCCGCGACGATCAACTACCCCTATGCTCTCGCGGTCGATGAGAGCAACAATCTGTACGTTGCTGACGGTCTATTCAACAGGGTCCTGGTGTTCTACAACGCACCGGGAAAATCGAACGGAGCTTCCGCGGACGCCGTTCTTGGGAAGAAGGATTTTACGAGTTACACGGTGACGGCGGGCGCAGCCGACAATGTCGGACAGCCGTTTGGCGTTGCCGTCCACAGTTTAACCGGAAAACTGTTTGTGTCCTGCTATTCGAATGCGAGAGTCCTCCGGTTTCAGGCGAAGAGCCTGTTGCATCCATAGCTAAAGAGTGGAAGAGGGTAAGAGGGTAAGAGGTAAGAGGATGGTTTTAGTGAAGCGAGTATATGAGTATATGAGTATATGAGTATATGAGTATATGAGTATATGAGTGTGTGAGGGTAGCCCGAATCGCTGGTGACAAAGAAAACACCGGCGTCAGGCCAAGAAGTTGCGAGATACATTTTTACGGGTTGACTGAAAATTTGTAAACGGTCGTCGATGAATAAGTCTCACCGGGCTTCAACACCGTTGAAGGGAATTGAGGCTTGTTCGGTGAATCCGGAAAGTGCTGAGTCTCAAGACAGAGCCCGTACCGGTGTTCATACCGCATTCCGCTTTTTCCCACATCCGTTCCGTCAAGAAAATTGCCGCAATAGAATTGCAGGCCCGGTTCGGTCGTCCAGACCTCCATGACACGTCCGCTCTTTTCTTCAGAAACGGTTCCAGCGAGAAAGAGGCCTTTGTCCTTCCTGTTGAGCACCCAGTTGTGGTCGTACCCCTTTCCGAAGAGCAGTTGCGCGTCCTTGTCATGGATCCTGACTCCGATGCGCGTCGGTTTCCGAAAATCCATCGGACTTCTTTCAACGCCCCGTAACTCCCCCGTCGGAATGAGTTCTTCGTCTACAGGGGTGAAACGATCGGCGTCGATGAAAAGCTCATGGTCGAGGATTGTGCCCGACCCTTGTCCTGCCAGATTGAAGTAAGAATGGTGGGTCAGATTCACGATGGTTGGTTTGTCGGTGGTTGCGGCATAGTCAATCCGGAGTTCGTTGGAGTCGGTCAAGGTATAAACCACACGGACATCGAGGTTCCCCGGATAGCCTTCTTCCCCGTCGGCACTTCGATAGGACAAGACAACCGACCGGGCGTCTTTTTCCTGTCTTTCTTCTCCTGCCCACACCGCTTTGTCGAATCCCCTCACTCCGCCATGGAGATGATTCGGTCCATTGTTGACCGCAAGCGTGTATTCAAATCCGCCGAGCTTGAATTTCCCTTTTCCGATTCGGTTTCCATATCTTCCGATGAGTGCGCCGAAATACGGATGCTTTTGAACATAAGATTCCAGAGAATCGAAACCTAGAACGATATCCTCGTTTTTTTCATTGCGATCGGGCACGGAGAGTGAGACCAGGATACCACCGAAGTTCGTGATCCGTGCCTCGACTCCGGATCGACTCTTAAGAGTGTAGAGAGTAATTTCCTTGCCGTCGACAGTGCCAAAAAGATCTCTTTTCACAGAAGAGGTTCCTTCCTTCTCAGGAGTACAAGCGGCCATAGCAATAAGAGCAAAAAAGGAAAAGAGAATGCCTCGAGTCATCAAGTCACCTGGAGAAAAACAAAGGTAAAACGGAAAAGTATGGACATTTGAGTTAACAGAATCAGCGCAAGCCGGGCCCAGCGAGGCTCTGGTAACCTAGTCGAAAGGGATAAGAAAATCAATTCATGAGTATATGTGTATATGAGTATGTGAGTATGTGAGTATTACGAAGGTGTGACGCCAGTTCGAATCAACGAATGAAGGAGTCAACGAAACAACGCAACAATGACCGTACGAATCATCGCAGGCGATGTCCTGAAATCTTGAACCTTAAACCTTAAAGTGGGTTGCGAATGTTCTTCGAACTTGCTATACTTCAGATATAAATCTCTGCAATAAGATCAGCTCAGGAGGGGCGGGAAATGAAAAAACAGATTGCTGTTGGATGCTTTGTTGTCATGGTTGCCGTTGCGTCGGCTCAAATACCCGAGCCGTGTCTTAACGTCGGCGGTCAAAGCTCTCAGACCAGCCAGCAATTCCAGCGCACGCCGGTCAGGTCTTCTGCTTATGTACCGGAAAGCCGCCTATCCCCGATGTTTTCCTATTCCGCCTACTCGCTCGGCGGCGCAACCCGGTTCGGTCCATCGCTGACGATCCAGGCGACCCTCTTTCGCACACACTCAGAAGCGCTCGATATCTCCGGCGGACTGATGTTTCGATTCCGCGATTCTTCCGAGCCAACGAGATTGGACGAATACTCTCCCCTCGGATTGAATCCATATAATTATCCGCGAACCCCCGATTCGTTTCTGCGCGGGATGAGGTTCGGAATGGGCTTTGCCGGACTTGAATACACGTGGTATCTGACGGAAAGCGATATCCGTCCATACGTTGGTGCAGGCGGAATGATCCTGGCATGGCCCTACGAGGGTCAGGTCGCGGGCTCTGTCGCACCGACGGTAAAGGCGGGCGTTCTTGCGAATGTCTCAAGCGGATTTACAGGCTTTGTTGAGATCAAGCGGATCATCGGCCTGCCGTTTGTAGTCGGAGGCGAATCTCCGCCGATCAACAATCTGACCGGATTTGCGTTTGGCGTCTCATTTGCCCCGCGGTGGAATTGAGGGCCCTGCCGGAACAAAACATTCCGCAAGATTTTGACCATGACCCGAATATCAACTGATGTTCGGGTTTTTCTTTTTGATTCTAGCGAACAGGAAGATGCTGATGAAATAGATGTCTTCAGGGAAGCCCTTCTTCTCCTCGTATCTCTTTGTGAAATGCATTTGGAAGAGCTCGTTGATTCTTTGAATCTGTCTCCTTACTTTGGGGGTGATGAAAAAGACGTATCAACCGAACCCAAAGCGTTACGAAGGGATGGTGTACAATCGTTGCGGAAAGAGCGGACTAAAGCTCCCCTTGCTTTCACTCGGTTTGTGGCACAATTTCGGAAAGGTTGATGATTTCAAAACTGCCCGCGCAATTGCCCTCCGCGCGTTCGACCTTGGCATCACACATTTCGACCTTGCCAATAACTACGGTCCGCCTCCCGGCAGCGCCGAAGAAACCTTCGGCAAGATACTCCGCTCCGATCTTGCCCCCTATCGCGACGACCTGATCATCTCTTCCAAAGCAGGCTATTTCATGAGGCCCGGCCCCTACGGCGACCTTGGATCCCGCAAATACCTCATCTCCAGCCTTGATGCAAGCCTCCGCCGGATGAAACTCGACTATGTGGACATCTTTTACCACCATCGGCCCGACCCGGACACTCCGCTCGAAGAATCAATGCAGGCGTTGGATCAAATTGTGCGGAGCGGGAAAGCGCTGTATGTGGGAATCTCCAACTATGATGCGGACCGGACTCGCCAGGCATCGAGGATGCTCACGTCTCTGGGTACTCCCTGCCTGATCCATCAGCCGAAATACAGCATGATGGAACGGCGTGTCGAGGGACCGCTCCAACAGGTCTTGCGAGAAGAAGGGATCGGCTGTATTGTGTTTTCGCCGCTTGCTCAAGGATTGCTGACGGACCGATATCTCAAGGGGATTCCGAAAGATTCACGGGCGGCCAAGCCGCATGGTTTTCTGAAGAAGGAAGAGGTCACGGTCGAGAAGCTGGCCCAAGTAGCAAAGCTGAATGATGTGGCGAAAAGGCGCGGACAAACACTCGCGCAACTCGCCCTGGCCTGGGTGCTTCGTTTGCCCGAGATAACGTCAGCACTTGTTGGGGCAAGCAAGGTATCGCAGATAGAAGATTCCGTGGCAATGCTGAAAAACAGGTTGCTCAATCCGGAGGAGTTGAAGGAAATCGAGACGATCCTGGGTTCCTAGGCGACCCAAACCAGTGTTGCATTTGATCTATATCCTGATACCTTTGAAGCGAAACGCCGGGGAAAAGACCCCATAATCAACAACAAAAGGAGGCTCTATGAGTGCTCTTCAACGAGTGCTGAGTGTCGTTGTTGCCGTCGTTGTTTTGGGATCGTTCCAGGAGTCCAGCGCCCAAAGCAATCGAATGACCGATCGGTTGGGGTTTCATGTGGGATTACTCGGGGATCCGTTTCCGACGGTGGTCGGAATCAATGCAAACTATAATGTCCTGGACTTTCTCCGCGCAAGCGCAGGATACGGCACTGTCACCTCGGAGGGTTTGACAGCCTCGACGTTTGGATTTGGCGTAAGGGGGATGATTCCCGACTGGAACTTTACCCCGGTTGTAGGGCTTAGCTGGGCGACAGTCTCGGTGACGGTGTCTGGCGTAGCGATCGGTGATTTATATGGGTTCACGGTAAGCGGCAGTCATCTGTACGCGACGTTTGGTTTTGACTGGCAAACCGGAGCGGGATTTAATCTCGGTGCCGGATATAACCTGTCATTGAAACCCAAGGTAGGCGGACTCCCGTACGTAAATCTCGGCTACTATTTTGCCATTTAGCAACTCCTTGTAAGCCGATCAGAAACCCGGGATGTTCCCCGGGTTTTTGTTTTTAGGTCATCATTCGTTATTATGAAAAACGGGAATCATCCTCGTATCCATGAAATTCGCGATCATCTCCGATATCCATGCCAACCTGGAGGCCCTTTCAAAGGCCCTTGAGGCCATCGAGAAGGAGGCGGTCGACAAGGTTCTTTGCCTGGGGGACGTTGTCGGCTACGGAGCAAATCCCAATGAGTGTGTCGAGCTTGTGCGCGAACGCTGTTCTGTGGTCTTGCTTGGGAACCACGATCTTGCCGCAGTAGATCTTTCCGTCGCGGAGTCCTTTACCGAGAATGCAAGGGTCGCTGCCCACTGGACATCCCAGGAACTGACTCCCGCGAACAAGGATTTTCTCAAAGGTCTTCCCTATACCGCCGTTGTCGAAGGCGCCTTGCTTGTTCATTCCTCGCCTTACGAACCGGAAGAATGGCATTATATTATTTCGGAATATGACGCGCGTGGGGTGTTTCCTCACTTCAATGAACCGATTTGCTTTATCGGCCATTCGCATGTGGCGGGAATTTTTGCAGAAACTTCTTCGAATCAGAACGTGCGTCGCGGCGAGCGTTTCATTGTGAATGTCGGGAGCATCGGGCAGCCCCGCGACAGAAATCCGGATCTCAGCTTCGGGATCTTTGATTCATCACGATGGGAATACAGGAACGTCCGGTGGGCGTATGATGCAGAAGGTGCCGCGCGACAAATTCAGGAAGCAGGATTACCGCTGGCGCTTGCAGAACGGATTTTGCGGGGAGTGTAATTACTTCGCGGTCAGGACGGCGAGCATTTGGTCCTTGTTCATCGTGGAAACGGCGGCACAGAGGGTTTCGTCGACGGTCCAGAGAACTACGTTGCAATCTTGATGCTCGGGATCTGTGTACCAGCCGGTTTCAGCAAGAGATTTCCTCGCGGCCTCCGGTAAACTGAAAGTGGATCCGCGGAGGGCCGCGTTCTTGTTGACCTCGTACACGTAGAGAATGTCGTTTCCGCGTTTGTACATGATGTGCGCCTGCTTGACCCCGTCATACGTATCGGAAATCGCCCCGTACCAATCGCAACTGTCGTCCACGGGAATGCTCACCGCAAAATCCATCCCCTGCTCTTTAAAATACGCCACCACGATGTCCGGATAACACGCGATCATTGAAGGTTTCAGGTCGCCGTTGCGAATAAGCGCAAAATTCTGCACGGATCGATTAATAACATCGTTGGCAGACGTATGGGCATAGTCGTCGTCGTTGAGGGCCGTTGGAATGTTCAGAAGGACAATCAGCAGCACTACGGCCGCGCCTGCAGAGATGGCTGGGATCAATCTGTTTCCCGGAATCAGCGCTCTCAAAGAAAATCCTGGAGGTGCCAAAGCTTCCCGATCAAGAGCCGCAACAACAGCGGCGCGGACGTGATCCGGCGTCGCGGATTTCTTGAGTTTTGTGGAGACGATTTGTTTTGCCAGGAGTTGGAGTTCGTATTCGCTGCGGCAGGGTGCGCACAACTTCAGGTGGGTGAAAACAGCCGAATGGAGATCGTCCGGCAGGTGACGATCGACAGCATCGACAAGATGGTGATGTGTTTCGTTACAGTTCAACGTTCTCTCCACGTGAAGCGTTTTAGCAATTAATCGTTTGGCACGATTCCTTGTTTTTTTGCGTATTCAAAGAGCTGTCCCTGGAGCAATTTTCTTCCACGGTGAAGGCGCGAGCGCACAGTGCCGATGGGTCGATCGATAAACTCTGCAATCTCTTCGTATGTCAGACCTTCGATATCACACAAAATCACGACTGTACGAAAATCCTCCGGAATACTCTCCAGGGCTTTCGCTACTTCATCTCCCAAGAGGTTTCCGAAGAGCTTTTCCTGAAGGTCATTCGTGTCTTTGTATTCTGCACGGATGGAATTGTAAAAATTCTCGACGTCCCCGTAATCAACCTTGTCCGGTTCCTTCGATTCCTTCCGGTAACGGTTGATGTACGAATTTTTCATGATCCGGAACAACCACGCCCGGATATTCGTACCCTTTTCGTATTTGTCCCAAAAACGGAATGCTTTGAGGAACGTCTCCTGAAGGAGATCACGGGCATCGTCTTTGTTGCCCGTGGTACGCAGCGCGTAGTTATAGAGAATATCCGAATGAGGCAGAGCCTCTTTTTGGAAATCCTCCTGCTTTCGACGCGTGGAACCCGGAACGACCGCCGCGAGTAACACTGGGATCATGAGTCGCCTTCTTCCTTCTGCACCAGTCTGAATCCCCCGGTCATCCGCTCAGCGGAAGAGCGACGAGGCGGCCTGCACTTTGAACAGGGAATTGCCCTGACAAGTTCCATCGATATCGGCTCAAAAAGCAGGTAAAAGCCCTGAAGGGGAAGAACGTCAGAAAGAAATTACAAAATACAAAAAACCCTCAAGGGGTGCAATGACGTGAAAATCCGATGGTCGTGTTAGCGCCTCCTTTGCGCACTTTGCGGTTATTCTTTAACCGCGAAGACCGCAAAGAAGACGCAAAGAACGCAAAGGAAGAACAGTTCTTTATCGAAAATCTTAAGGATGCCGCTTGCGGTTCAGAAGGTCGTCGACGGCTTGTTTGGGCATGCTTTTTTGAAGTTCAATGTCGGTCGAGTCGAACACCATCCCGGCACAATCAATATCCTGATAGGCGGCCATCGTGCTCAGATCACCCAGGTCCATAATTTTCGCCATTACAATAATCTGCCCCGTCGAATCCCGCTCTTCTTCCACATTGATCCCAACGTCAACCGTGAGTGCAAGGACAGACTGCGAGGGTCGAAATGTGGCTCCCCGAAGTATGATATCATACATGTTTTTCCCGTTGAACGGGAGGGTTTCGTAGAGGGGAACGTCTGCCTTGTCGTAATCCTTTTTTGCAATGGACATCATGGCGGAGAGAAGGGCAATGAAGTTCGCCTTTCTCAAATGCATTTTTTCCGGATCGCCCGGCCATCCGCCGGATTCGATCAGAATCGTACTCGTGCCCCATTTCTGAACGTTGTCTCCGAACGCGCGGGGCTCAAAAGTGTCATCGTACCGTGTCACGTGACCAGGAACGAACTTTTGGAGGGCTTCCGTGATCCGGGCAGCAACCTGTTTGGCTTTGGCGCGCACGGTATTGTCGGATTTCTCATCGTCCATGGCAGGGGCAAGCAATCCAATTGCTGCCACATCCTTCGACTGGCCTACCGTGTAGCGATGATCCTGATCATGCAGATTAAAGCCGAATTCCGGCTCGTGGCGATCGCGAATTGTCTTGAGCAACTGTGCTTCCGGCGTCGCGAGCCGCAGAGCGTCCCTGTTCATATCCACGAATTGTGCAGTTCGTCGCTGGAAGCGCTCGGCACCGTCAGGGTTGATCATCGGGATGATGAGAAGGGTCAGGTTCTGGCGAATTGCCTGACTCACGGGATGGTCGGGTGCATTCGAGAAGAAACTCAGGAGATCGATCAGTGCCATGGTCGCAGTTGGTTCATCCCCATGCATTTGTGACCAGAAGAGGATCTTTACCGGCCCATTTCCAAGCGTATAGATCAAAATGCTTCGCCCTTCCGCCGAAGTGCCAATTGTTTTGGTAGTAAAAGCTCCCTTTTGTGAAAGCGGCTGAATCCAGCCGAGCATCTGGTTCTGAGTGAACCGGCGGGAGGTGATGGCGTTGATCTTGTGCCGGTCATGGATGGCAGAGTAATCGTCCGGGTTTTTCATCTGGGCTTCGAGGGTGTCAGCAGTAATGATGAGAAAAATAGGGAGCAAGAGTTTCATCTGGGATGATGTTATGATCGGCTTGGATAAACGCAATAATTCATCGGAAAATCAATAACACCTTGAGCGGGAGGTTTAGTCATGCTCCCCGTCATATTGACATTACATGGGGCGTTCTTTATATTGGCGGCACCTGCTCCCAGTGTACGGAGCACGACTTTTGACAAATTTCTTCATTCTTCTTATTTAGGGAGAACCTTCAATGTCGGATATTTCGCTGGATGCGCTCGGAATGGT
>JBBDYD010000210.1:0-5191 GCA_040901865.1 Bacteroidota bacterium
AGCTTGTTGACATTCTGGCCGCCCGGTCCCCCGCTGCGCGATGTTGTGAATTCCAATTCCGAGAGCGGAATAGCAACGGTGCGGGAGACAACCAAATCACTCATAACGTGCCTGTTTATGAATCCGTAAACTTGTTCTGTGACCCGTATCAACAGGTATGTTGCTCTATCGGCGAAAGATGAGTATCATTACACGCGATCGCTACCGCATCCTCCCAGCATGGCGCCGACAAGGCTGTTACCCACTTCACTATGGAGATTGCTATGCTGACTCCTCATTTTCGAATTCTGATCATTACAAGTTCCCTCTGCGCTCTTGTCCTCTTCGGGTGCAAGGACCATCCTGTGGAAGTTGACCCCTCGTTGGAGAATATCAGCAACGGGCGGATCAGCATTACCAACAATCCCGGTGACCTGGCTGGCCGCGTGGTATATTATGACGATCGCAATGTCGGTCTCGACACGACCGTCGCCCCTTCTGGAGGAATGCTCGCAAAATCACTTGCACCGCTGAACATGAAGTATCGCGCACAGGTGTATCCGCCATCGGTGAATGGAACCGCGCTCCAGGCCACACACATCGTCCTTGTCGGTTCCTACGCCTATGTCTCCTACAACATGGCCGGATCAACGTATGTGGGCGGTGTTGATGTTTTTGACGTTTCCAACAAGAACAAGCCGACTCTGATCTCTCAGGCCATTTTCAGTCAATCGGATGTCAGCGCCGTAACATATTCCAACGGTAAGATCTATTTGGCCGAAGCCACCGGGGATACAACGTTCACGTACCCTGCGGTAGTCGAAGAGATCACGCTTGCGTCAAACAAACTGTCCCTCACAAGTCGAAGAGTGGGAATTACCAGTTTTGCTGCGACGGACGTGGTCGTATCCGGCGGGAAGCTGTTTGCCACCTCTGGTTCCGGAGGAATCGGAGTGGGAGGACTCAGTGTGATCGACCTGACGACGTTCACGGTGACGGCGTCCGATCCGTTCCTCGATGCACGTTCCATCGACCTCTATGGTGCAACGGCGGTTGTCATGCAGGGGACCCCTGCACGGCTTCGGTCCTACAATACGGGAACAAACGCCTTTCTTGGATCGACCGACGTGGGCGGGGCTAACATCGCAGAATCCAAGTCAACTGTCAGAATTGCCCTGGACCGCGGATTCGTTGCGTGCGGCGATGAGGGAACCAAAGTCGTGAATTTGAATACCGGCGCCCTGATTGATTCGCTCCCGAGCGTGACAGTTGTCGGATTGGATCCCAGCCTTACGGTAACGAACGCTGTTTCCTTCTACAAAGACCTCGTGTTCATGGCAAACGGCGAAGCAGGCGTCTATATTGCGCAGGCTGTTGTCAACCTTGAAACAGTGCCCACAACCGATCCGAACCTTACGCTTCGGGGCGTCATGCAATTCGGTACAGCTGAGTCAGCGAACTTTGTTGCCAGCTTCAACGGACTGGTATTTGTCGCAACCGGCCTCGGCGGATTGAACATTGTCGAGATCCTGAATTACTGATCCGTTCCAGAATTCAGCAGCGACCAAAGAGCCCTTCGTTCGGGCTCTTTTTTTTATTCTCCGCCCATCATTGGACTCTTCGAGCTCTTTCTCAGATGCGTGTTGAACCAGGCGAGGATTCTCTTCCCAATGTCTGCAATGAACTTCGGCTCCTGCGGTCCGTGCTGCGTTCTCGGGTAGACGATCATCTCCGTCGGAATTCCCCTTCGTTTTAACGCGATGTAAAATTCCTGACCCTGGGATAAGGGAACGCGTGCGTCTTTTTCCCCGTGGATCACCTGGCTTGGCGTTGACACGTTCTTTATGTGGAACATGGCTGAGTGTTTCATGTACGTTTCCATCTTGTCCCAGTATTCGCCGCCGAAATAATCCGGCAGAAAACTCGCAATGTCTGCCGTCCCGACAAAGCTCATCAGATTCGTCACACCTGCTCCAACACTCGCAGCTTTGAAGCGATTGGTTTTCGTGACAATGAAAGACGTCATATATCCGCCGTAACTCCATCCGCACACCACGAGACTGTCTCTATGGGCAATTCCCATTTCGATCACTTTGTCTACACCCGTCATGTCATCCTCGAAATCTCCAAATCCCCAATCGTTGACATTCGCGAAGCGGAATTCCTTTCCGTATCCGCCGCTCCCCCGCGGATTGGGCCGAAGAACCGCATAGCCTTCCTGCGCAAATGCCTGGATCGGATAGATACTGCTCGCAGCTGTGTATGATTGAGTAAAAACACCGGTAGGGCCGCCATGAATATTCAGAATGAGGGGGTAGCGTTTCCCCTTCTCATAGTTCACGGGGTAGGTGAGAATTCCCTCGATTTCCCTTCCGTCTGTTGATTTCCATGAAATAATTTCGGTGCGGCCCAATGGATACTTTGGATAGTCTGAGTGCACATCGGATAGTTTCTTACTGCTGAATGATCGAGTCCCTGTGACCATAACTTCCGGAGGAATATCTGTTGTCTGGTGGATGTAAGCAATCGTGGCACTATTTCGACTAAGAGCAGCCCCGGAAAACGCACCCGAACCACCAGTGATCACCCTCGACTTTCCGCCGTCGAAGGGAAGAGTGAACACACGGGATGACGTTTTTTCGATTTCCGAATAGTAGATTTCCTTTCCGTCTGCGGACCAATCGATAATCACCGGCCTCCGATCGGCGGTTTCTCCGAGTTTTCGCGGCCGCCCACCTGCGGCCGCAATCACGTAGACATCGTTCTGACCCGGCCAACGGGGATCGCCGCCGTCCGAGGAAAACGCGATCCATTTGCCGTCCGGCGAGTAACGCGGATTGGCGTCCGACCCATTCATCGAAACAAGGGATTTCACCACACCGCTATCAGAGGGGACCGCGGAGATATCGGTTGTGGGCCATACATCGACGGTGGGATTGATTTGATGGGCGAACGCAATAGTCTTCCCATCGGGTGACCAATCAAACGATGTGACATGAAAATCGCCAGCTGTCAATCGACGGGTTTTTCGATCCCCTTCAACCTCCATTGTGTAGAGATGAGCGTACCGGTAGTTATTGTCCACGAGGTCCCAATCACGTTTCTCTTTTTTATTTTTTTCTTCCTGCTCCGTGAGGGGGTTTGCCATCGTGTAGCCAATCCGTTTCCCATCATTGGACCAACGATAGGAATTCACTCCGTTCTTTGTCGTCGTCAATTGTTCCGCTTCTCCGCCGGTGAGACGCATGATCCAAATCTGGCTCTTCTCGTCCGAACTGCGTGAAGAAGTGAAGGAAAGGTACTTTCCATCGGGAGAAAAGGAAGGGTTACTGCAGGATTTATCGCCGAAGGTGTATTGGCTATTCTGTTTTCCATCGGAGCTTGCCACCCAGACGTGCGTGAGATACTCCGATTTCTCGCCTTCCATTTGAGGAGTGGAAACGGTATAGGCCGCCAGTTTTCCATCGGGAGAAATGGCTGTTCCACCGACGCGTTTGTATTTGATCATAACGTCGGGGGTCCAGCCATTTTGGGCACAAAGGGATGAAATAACGAAGAGAAGGATGGAAAGCACCAGAGTGGATTTCATAGAACCCTCGCTGTTGTGTGGACTGCGAAAATACTCAATTTGAGTATGGAAAGCGAATCAAAATTCGGCGCTGACCCCGATTGACGGCAGGATGCCTATCGAGTTCGATTCATCGAGAGTGCCGGTGCGGGGATCGTACCGCGGGACAGCGGAGGGCTTTCTATTATAGATGTTCTGGATGTCAATGTACGTGATGAGCGTCCAGGCCGAAAACAACCATCGGCGGTCAACGCGTATATCGAGGCTGTGATTGGCCGGGATGCGGGCGGAGTTGTATCGGTCGGCGGATTGTGCACCAAGCAAACCGAAAGGCGTGTAGGGTCGGCCGGTGGCATATCGGAATTTTGCGCTGAATTCCCAATGATGATCAAAGATATAACCGCCCCCGGCATTGACGATCCATGTCTGATCGAAACTGTTCGGGCGCTCGATCCCATCAGCTGCTTTAAACCTGGAAACATTGTAGCTGACACTCAGCGTGCCGTACCCCGGAACATCAGAGAATTTCTTCTGGACGAAGAACTCGGCTCCGGTAGCCTCGCCTGTTCCTGCACTTGTCAGCCGATCAACGCCAAACGACGCATATCCGTCATCGGATCCCCCAAATCCTGCTCCGGTATTCGCCATGACAAGGAACGTGCGATCCAGACTTGCCGGATAATCAAAAAAGGTTTTTCGATAAACTTCAAAACTCAATTTCGTGTCCGGCCGCACCTGATGTTCCAATCCCGCGATGTACTGATCCACTCCGATGAACCTTAAACGGCGATTCTCCGGACGGGCGGTCAGCCAAATGAGCGAAGGGGCCTGATGGTATCTTCCGGCCGAGAGATTGAGAATGGTTTCTCCCGTCAGCACATAGCTCGCGGAGAATCTTGGAGAGAGGATAACGTTCTCTTCGATCAGATTGAAATAATCACCGCGAAGTCCCGCAATGAGCTGCAACGGTCCGAACCGCCGGACGTATTGTGCATACAAAGCGCTTTTGAACGCGGTTGTGTCATAGACCGCATTGACCGATATCTGCTGGCCGAAATTCGTCCAGAAAGGCCGTAGGTCCATATCGCTTTCAAACCCAATGAGCTTTGCCTGCAGACCAAACGAAATCTCAGAATGCTTCGAAACCTGCCATACGACGTCGCCGCGAATGGATGATTCGCGCTCTTCAGACCTGTTGGTGAAGATCGGCTGCAAAAGACTGTCTGCCTGGCGATAATCAAAAGTCACCGATGATTGGCCAAGACTGACAGTAGAATACCCCGACGGGAACAGATGCTGCCAGGAAATCCCGCCGACAAACTGATTCTGATCGCTGCCCAGAACTCTGGAGTTGTCGTAGCGCTTCTCGTCCGAATCGTTAAAAAACTTCACGTTATCGAGGGCCGCAATGGCAATGACGTTCAGCCGGTCGTTCGGCCCCAGCCGATAGGCTGCCTTTCCAAAGAAGTCCCAGTACTCAGGCACAAATCCGAATCCTGCAGCTTTGAAGATGAAATCCAGATAGCTGCGCCTCGCCGATACCATGTACGAGCCCTTGCCGTCAAGCGGGCCCTCAAGGTTTAATCCGAACTGCGAAGCAGAAATCGTTGCTTTGCCGCCCAATTGGTCTGTCCGCCCGTCCCG
>JBBDYD010000210.1:5291-10932 GCA_040901865.1 Bacteroidota bacterium
TTTCGCAGGTTCTCAAGTTCCAACCACCCGATGATATAACTCGGGGCCTGCGTAGGCCAGGTAGTGTATCGGTTCACTTCGGCCTCGGCGGCGGATCGTTCGAGGCCAACTTCATCAATGAAAAAGCGGACAGCCTCTTCATAGGTCATTTGGCCGGTGTGCAGGGACGGATCGATGATCACTCTTGCCGTTCGCCAGAGCCGCATTTGCAGCCAGGCAAGGCTGTCGTCCGCATTCTTGTAGAACCCCTCACGCCCCATCCATGCTTCGCAGTAGAGACCCCACCCTTCCCCATAGTACGTGCTGCCCAACCGCGACCGTACCTTGCTGGGATTGTTGCGCGAATACAGGGACTGGAGATGATGGCCGGGATATCCCTCGTGAAGCGCAATCACCGTCACCCAGCCGTTGTTCTGCGCGCGGAGTTTCTGCTCCTGGTCTCCCGCACTCATGCCCGGCACTATGTCCGTCACGAAAAATCTGCCCGCCGGTGTTTCGTCCCGCACCTCAATTCCGCCATATCCGGCCCAGGCATATGTTTCGCGCAGCGCCGGCGGAGTAGGAACAAACAGCAGGGTCTCGGGTTCCGGAATGGAGATCAACTCCCTTGAAACAATCAGGCCCCGAGCCCTGTCCGATTCGCGCCTATACGCTTCTGCAATCGTCCCCGCCTCCGGATGGCGCTCTTTCATCTCCTCGACAAGAGTCTTCCACGATTTTTCCGGATGCACCCTTCGGGCAAGATCCTCGAGCGCGGACTTTGTTTCAGCATGCACCCGCCTGCCCACGGCGATCATTTCGTCGGCGCCATACGGCAGGAAATGTACTTCAGACAACAACCAATTATAATGATCCTTTCCCACACTCCACGAATTTTCCGTGCCCGGATTGAGCGATTTGAGAAACCGCCTGAGATCTCTCATTGCTTCGGCGGCACCTCCGGCGCTTTTGATCAAGTCATCATAGAGAGCGTCAGGCGCTTTGCTTCGAACTTGTTCCACGAAGACCCCCTCAAGAAACATCTCGTATCGTTCCGCTGTGTTGGCGGCGAGTTCAATCCATAAGGGTGGTGGATCGACAAGCTGACTCTTACCCAGTTCAATGGCTTTCGGAGCATCCCGAAGTGTCTTGAGAATATTCTGCCATTCCGGACCCGTAGGTTTCCTTTCTCCGACCACCTGCCAATAGAGTCCCCCGACCGTCAAATATCTGCCCGGGATGCGTTCGGCTTCGCGCAACACTGTATCGCGGATTGCCCGCTTGAGTACGGCCTCGAGTTGCAGCCATTCAATTCGTTTTTCAAGATCAAGATCAGTTGTATCGATCGCCCGAAGATCCCGAAGGGCGCCCGTTGCCCCGACGGCTCTGAGGGAATCTGCGTTCTTGCGGAGCCAGGGGAAGGGATTGGAGGAATCGGAATCTGTTCGCACCCTATAGTCGCCTGCAAAATAGGAATCGACGAAACGATCGAACGTTTCGGAGGAAGAATCTTTGAGGATGGAAGATGAAGAACAGCCAAGGAGTAGGACGACAACAAAAGCACCGAGGGGCGGTGGAATTGCGAATGTCGAATTTCGAATGTCGAATTTCGAAATGATCATCAGACAAGCAGTTTTCCGTTTTGCATGATCATTTTCTCGTCGAACCAGACGGTGGGAGATTTGATGAGGCCATCGAGATGACTTTGTACGT
Source organism: Bacteroidota bacterium (assembly GCA_040901865.1). Taxonomy (GTDB): domain Bacteria; phylum Bacteroidota; class Ignavibacteria; order UBA10030; family UBA10030; genus JBBDYD01. The sequence goes on from JBBDYD010000210.1 coordinate 6,984, forward strand.
TCACGCTCCCACCCATCGAGATGTTGTCTCCAAAAGCCACGTGAACTGTACCAAGAACTTTTTCATCCTCAAGAATAACGCCGGTGATCTTTGCTTTTTCGTTTGTGCCAATTCCGAATTCGGCTACGTTTCTCGACAATTGGCCATGGATCGCGAGAAGGTCAATCAGCCTTTTCGCTTCTGCCCCACCCGCAATCTCCCGGGCATATCCATTCCGCACGTGAACACGTAACGGCTCCGTCAGGATGCCGATCCCCGCCATCGAACCGTCAAATACGGCAATTCCCTGAGAATGTTCCTCGATCGGTGCGACGAAGGCTTCTCCGGTGGGGAGGTTCCCACCTTCTCCTTTTTTTCTGAAAATGCCATGGCTGCGGAATGCTTTCCGACCTTCGATTGGCATTGTCAAATCGGCTCCGGCAGGCGACGTCACGCGAACGGTTTTTGTCCGTTCCATCAAGTCACCAAGCCTGTTGGTCAGTTCTGCAATCTTATTGTAATCCGCGTTCATGCACCGCACCATCATGTCCTCGGTCACCCCGGGCAGTGTTGCCACACGGACTCCTTGCGCCTGGGCATTTCTTTTTGCATTCGTGTGGGTCATGGATTTGCTGGTGGGAACGAGAACAACGTCCATGGTAAGCATCAATGCAGCAACTTCGGGCGGAGGCTCTTCTCCGTGTGTACGGCGCGGCGGAATTTCGATCAGCTCAACAGAATTCCCGAGCTCACGAACTACCTGCTCCATGGCCTTTCCGATAACCCGGCATGGCTCATCCGTGACAATCGCCACTCGTTCGCCGGGCTGAAGGCCCATGCAGTCAACGATGGCCGTACGGCTTGCTGAAAGTAGCCCTTGAGAATAGGTCATCTAAAATGTCGAGGTGCGAATGTCGAATTTCGAATGGATGTTCACTTTGCCTTCAGACCTGCTTTCGCTGTGATCCGCGATGCCGAAAAAATGGAGACAAGTTCATTTAGCTCCGTCATCAGAGCTGGAAGCAGATCCTGATCACCAATCTTGACCTCTTGAGTCATTTCAAGCCAAAAGAGGCTTTCGTCAGCTTCCTCTTCGACTATTCCCAGCTTATTAATGAAATCGGCTTTAGACCGGGCCCTGCAAGCCGATCGATAATTTGCCGCAACCGAAGTGGCAGAACGTATCAACTGATCACCAATGATCTCGGCAACTCTATCTCTCTGAAATCCCTTGACAAACCGGATTACACTCACCGCCATTGCTTTTGTCCGTAATTTGAGATCTTGGTAGACCATCACCCACCCCCATTGTTAGTTGTTGGAATCCCCCATTCGACCCTCGAAACTCGACATTCGACATTTAGTTTGTTTTATCCCTGATCGTCTCCAGGCCATGAGCCCCAGCAGCTGTTTCGGATTTCCAGAGCATGTAGGAGAAGACGAGCCCAAACAGTCCGAGGGCAGTAAAGACCCACATTCCCGGAGTATAGCCGTCAGGGTTCTCCGGTCCGGCCGCATACACATCGTTGAGTTTGCCGATGGTCCACGGAATGGCCGCCATGCCGACTTGCTGGCAAAGGGTCATGAGTGAATAGGCCGATCCGAGCCGGCGTTGTTCTACGATATAGGCGACCGATGGCCACATAATGGCCGGTATGAGCGAGAAGACAATTCCGAGCAGGCTCATGACAATCACCAAGGTGATCGGAAGTGCGAAGGTCCCGAAACCGGGCAGCCACAGAGTCACCGCCGGCCCCGGGGGCAGATACGTGACGATCAGAAACAGGGGCAGCAGCACCAGCGTCCCGACCGTCATGAACAACGACCGTTTGCCGATCTTATCGACCATCAGTCCGAACAACGGCGTAGCGATCATGGCCGACATCGGTAAAAAGCTGTTGAGCAACCCTCCCATTTCGCGCGAAGTCCCATGGGCCTCGATAAAGTACTTGATGGCGAACGCCCGGAACGGGAACACCGTCGAATAGAAAACGACGCAGAGCCCTACTATATACCAATAGGACTTGTCGAACTTGTAGAGACCTTTAAGATCGAATTTATCCGTTTCCCCCTGTTCGCCCAGATTGAAGCGACGTTCGGCGCGGGATTCCATGATCCAATACAAGAAACCGCCTGCAACGCACGTGCCGGTGATCGCCGCAGAGATCCAGAGCGGATCCTGCCAATTGGTGAACGCCTCACCGGCCCAACTTGGAGACCAGTCGGCGAACGCCGAACCCAGCCGGGCTATCGTCAGATTGATCCCAAAAGCGAAACTGAGTTCCTTCCCCTTGAACCACTTTGCAAGAGCCGTGGTTACTGCCACGATCAACGGCTCTGCGCCCAGACCAAGCATGAACCTGCCGGCCAGCATGATCCACAACTCCGGCGACGACGCTGTCACGGCCGCCGCAACGAAGCAGATGACCCCGAACAGAAGAACGGATTTCTTGGTCCCGAACCTGTCGATAATGTACCCGCCGACAAGAAGGACGATAATTGCAGCGATACTGTAGGACGTGTAAAGGAGGCCAAGGTCCTCATCGGTGTATGAGAGCTGCTGTTTGAGCAGATCGAACACCGGCGCGATCGAATCGTAAGCATAGTAATTGCCAAACATGGCAAGACTGATAAAAATCAGAACGATCCACCGGAAAAGCCTCGAAGGGGTTTCAGGAACGGTTGGGATTGTCATGGGGATTGGGGTTGATGAGTTTCGAGTAGCGAGTTACGGGCTGGGGTTTAAGTTTCAGGTTTCAGGGTTTCAAGTGGTTTTGTCCAAACAAAACAACCACGAAGACAGTTGGGGCACGTGGTGTGTCCCGCGTGTCCTCGTGGTCGAGAATCACCGCCCATCATTACTATCAGTGGTCCTTGCCGCCTACGGACTTCTTCGCGTAGTAGTACAGCGAGCCTGCGAGAAGCAGGAACATGAACACTGAAAACACATGGGATTCGGCAAGGGATCCAAGAATCGAAGGCCCCATCGCAAACGCTCCTTCGGAAAACACGTCGGCTTGTTCGAGCAGGGCAATGCCGATTGCAGCCAGGCCAAAAATTCCGCCACCCGCAATGAGTCCGCTCGCATACAGGGATCCGGAGCTCACCTCGCCCTCACCCTTCCCTGCTCCCTTTCCTTCAGCCATCCAGCGTACAATTCCACCGCAGAATATCGCGAGTGTTGTTGCGATCGAAAGATACGAGCCAACGGCAAACGCCAGAGAGCGCACACCAAGCAATTCCACGGCGACGACAAGGAACACACCCAGGAGGACGAGTCCCCACGGGAGTTGCTGATTGAGAATTCCGTTGATGACCGTGGCCATCAGTCGTGCTTGCGGCGCCGCCGCACGCTCCGAACCAATACCCTGAATCCACTGCACTTCAATCTGTTGGGTTTCTGGGTTGTAGAGGTATTTTCCATCGGGCATTGTGCGGGTTCCAATGGCGTTAATGAGATGGTAATTTTTCCCTTCGTACTCGAACTCCTTTGTTTCAACCTGCACTCCCTGCGCCGGGTTCGCCGGGTCAAACGGCATTTGAACGGGCCGATACTCTGCAAGGCCCTGGTTCATCATGATCAATGTCAGTCCGATAACGAACACCGATGCCATCACGCCGACCATGAGTCCAACCTGTTGTTTTGCAGGAGTTGCTCCAACGAGGAACCCTGTCTTCAGGTCCTGCGACGTCGCACCCGCATTCGCCGCCGCGACACAGACGACACCACCGATGGTAATCGCCAGAGCGCTATAGGCGCCGCCGGTCCATCCTGCAACCAGGAACAGGGCGCAAGTTGCCATGAGGGTGGCGATGGTCATTCCGGAAACCGGATTCGCGGAGGATCCAATAAGTCCCACAATGCGGGAAGAAACCGTGACAAAGAGGAACCCGAAGACAATAACCAGAAGGGCTGAGAGGAGGTTTGCCACGAGTCCTGTTTCTGCCCCGGGAATCGGCATGAAGGTCA
>JBBDYD010000211.1:0-1601 GCA_040901865.1 Bacteroidota bacterium
GCGGCCTAAACCAACCTAATCACACCTCGATGGAGCCGGCATTGCGCTAAAAGAACGTATTACCGTTGTGCGAAGTATGATAGGGCACCTCTAAAAACTCCTTAGGATAGTGCGGCGGACTTGACAAGAATGCGAATTGGTTTTTGATAGTCGGTGAAGCGCAACAATCGCAAAGCGAGGAGCCGCATGAGTAAAAGGACGAAACGAAACAAGGAGAAGGGCTTTTTCGACGAAGAAAACCGACGGGCAGAGCTCGCCAAGCACCGCGACCCACTCAAGCGGCTGAATGCGGTTATGCAATGGGAGTTGTTTCGCCCCATTGTTGAGAAGTGTTTTGCTAAAGAAGCCAATGGCCCCGGCGGCCGGCCGCCGTTCGACCTCGTTTTCATGTTCAAGATACTCATCGTCCAGCGGACCTATAACATTTCAGATGCCGATGTCGAGTTTTGGATCAAGGATCGATTATCGGTACAGAATTTTCTTGGTATCACGCTGGCCGACGATGCGCCAGACGAAAAGACGATATGGGCGTTTCGCAACACGCTCTGTCAAGCCGGCGTCGTCGAGCCACTGTTCGATACGTTTACGGCCCATCTGAGAGAACAGGGATTGATCCTGAACCAGGGGTCGATCCTCGACGCCAGTTTTGTCGATGTGCCGCGCCAGCGCAACAGTCGGGAGGAAAACGAGACAATTAAAACGGGCGGGATTCCACAGGACTGGAAGAGCGAAGAGAATGCTCCTAAGAGCGCGCAAAAAGATACCGACGCGCGTTGGACGAAGAAAAACGGCGAACGTCATTTTGGCTACAAGGATCACGTCAAGGTCGATGAGAAAAGCAAGATTATCACCGAGTACACGGTAACCGATGCCAGCGTTCACGATTCGCAAGAAACCGAACCGTTGGTCGATGACAGCGACAAAGGCAAGCCGCTTTATGCCGACAGCGCCTATGCGGGAGAGCCGATTGCCAAGGCACTGGAAAAGATCGGCGTGGAGAACAAGATTCACGAGCGCGCGTACCGGAATAAACCGCTCACCGATGAGCAGAAAGACTGCAACCGGGAAAAATCGAAAGTGCGCGTCCGTGTCGAGCATGTGTTTGGCTTCATCGAGAACAGTCTTGGCGGATCGTTTATCCGATCGATCGGAAAGATTCGATCGGCGGGCGTTATCGGACTGATAAATCTGACTTACAACATGTTCCGGTTCGAGCAACTTAAGCGGTTTGCGGTGAGAACATAGGGAGAGGTCAGCAAAGACATCAAAACTCCTCAATGGAGCAAGTTGAACACGGTGGAAAACGAGGCAAACTGAGCGTCAGAATGGATCGCTTGTCGCCCCAGGACGTGGGTCTGCTTATTTTGTGAAGAAAAATACTGTGCCAAGAGTAACAACTACTACATAACCGAGTTTTTAGAGGTTCCCTAAAGCTTTTGGCGTCTTTACCAGGTCTTTTTCCACCGCCCGGATATCGACCTGTTTGATCATAAATTAGGGTACTGCCAATTGGTGTACTAGTCAACTCTCAGGCCCCAGCCAACCACCATTTTTGTCGTTTAGTTAATCGGCAATCTACAATCTAAAATTGTTTCACCGAA
>JBBDYD010000212.1:0-10727 GCA_040901865.1 Bacteroidota bacterium
AGAAGAACAAAGCCGCTCAGCTGGTAACGGTGAATACGCTGACTCTTTCGTCCGTACGTAGCCTTCTGCGGGATACGGACGTGATGCTCAATTATTACGTCTCGCTTGATAATGTGTATCTGTTTGTCGTGACAAAAAACGATCAGATGCTTCAAACGATTCATTGGAAACCCGAAGATCTTGCCGCCGCCGTCGAGGGTTATCGCACGGCGGTACATGATGTGAACCGGACGGACTATGCGGGGGTTGCACGCCGGCTGTATGACTCGCTCCTGGCGCCGGTTGCGGCCCGTCTGGAAGGCAAGGAACTTATTATTGTCCCCTCGGGGAGGCTGAACAACCTGCCGTTTTCCGGCCTGCTGAATGATTCCACATTTCTGGTTGAAAGCCACAGCCTTACCGTCATTCCGAATGCAAGCGCGCTTCAATTCGTTCAATCCGGAAAGAAATTTCCATCTTCTCCTTCCGTCCTAGCGATTGGAAATCCTGTCAATCCCAGGGTGACGAGACTTCCGGGAACCGAACAGGAAGTGGGGGCGATCCAGAAGGTGTACCCGCGGTCCCTCATCTATCTCGGAGCCGAAGCAACGGAATCAAACTCACGGGCGCACATGGGCGGATTCGACATTGTGCACCTGGCATGCCATGGTCTATTCAATTACGACTATCCGTACTTGTCGTCGCTTGCGCTTTCGCCCGATGCGCGGAATGACGGATTTCTCGAGGTTCACGAGCTCTACAATCTTAATCTCACGAAAACCAACCTTGTAATTCTGTCAGCGTGTGAAACGGGTCTGGCAAAAATCCGAAAAAACGACGATGTGATCGGTCTGGTGCGGGGGTTTCTCTACGCGGGTGTGCCAAGCACGGCGGCGAGTTTGTGGAAAGTGGATGATTTTGCAACGGCGGCACTGATGACGCAGTTTCATGTATTGCTGAAACTTGGAAACTCAAAAAGCGAGGCACTTCGAAAAGCGCAGTTGCAGCTCCTCCGGTCTGAAACCACACGCCATCCGTACTACTGGGCCGCGTTTGTGCTCTACGGAAGCGCACACTAATACTATCCCTGACCTATCACCTATCACTTATCACCTATAAAGCCTCCAATCGAATTGAATCATCGGTATCACGATGATGCCCGGCTTCGAGGATACCGAGAGCATTTCCTTCCCGATCCCATCCTATCTTTTTACCGGAGGGGTCATGACGATGTCCCCTTTTGTAGACCCAACAATTGCGAAAAGTTCCTGCTGTTCCTTTTCCGGCACCTTGAATGTATCGAGCGATTTTTTGAAATCAGACGCCATCGCCTGCCATTCTTTCTCAGTGATATTCAAGTGTTTGTGTGAGTCCTTCATTGTGCGGCCGGTGTATTGTTGCGGTCCGCCCGTCACCTGGCAGACAAGAGAGGTTACCTGAAACTTGAGTCCGGCTTTCGGCACGCGCAGCCGCGCCTCTTCGATTGCAGGATTCGCATTCAAAACATCGTTCACAAGCAGTCGCTCGATGAAGTCGTCCACGACTGTCGCGATTGCATACACGCCCCCAAGCCTCTCATAGAGTGGCTTCTCCTGAGGTTTATTCGCTCCCTTGTCCTGCCCCGTGACCTGCATTGTCTGAAGAACAAACACGACGACAAGGCCGAGAAGGAGCCCCAGCGTTCTTTGAAGTGCGGATGTTGCTTTCATCATTTCCTCCTTTATGTGGTTTTGATCCCGCTTTTCCGCGGAATGTGGCGTTTTAACAATATGAAGTCAAGATTTTGTTGCTGTCAACGTGATGGCAATTGCACCGTATTGCCTGGCAGTTGCTTTCGTGGAGCTGTTTGAACTCCGCTCAAAGTAGTCGGCGCGATGAAGGACATGGACGTTGATGAAGCCTGCATCTCGAATGACTTCCAGGTAGCGGGTTTCGAGCATTGCGCCCACGATGCATTCCGCCCAGAGCTGAGGATTGTTCCTGGATTTCTCCGACAGATCCTTGCTGAGCACGATATCGCAAATTTGGATCGATCCGCCATGTTTCAGAATTCTACTGATTTCCTGACATGCCCCCGATTTGTCCGGAACGAGATTCAAAACTCCGTTGCTGGTCACCACATCGACGCTGCCGTCAGGCAAAGGAATCGATTCCGCATGTCCCTTCAACACGGAAAGAGTATCGAGCCCGGACACCCGGATGGTTTCTGCAGCCTTTTCAAGCATGGCATCCGTGAAATCGATACCATAGACTTTTCCCGAAGGCCCGACCTTCATGGCGGCAATCAGGATGTCGGTCCCGGCTCCTGATCCGATGTCGCAAACGGTATCCCCCTTCCTGATGACGTTTGCGATGAAGGGGTATCCGACTCCGGCGAACGATTCGACGGCTGCTCGAGGGATTGCATTAAGCTCGGCAGAAGGATATCCAACATACTCGCACGCAATCCGGCCGACGGGGAAATGAAACTCTTTCGTCGGGCATACAGCAACCTCACTGTACATGTCCTGCACAGCGTCAAAGATTCGTTGACGCAGTTCTTCTTTGTTGGCTGTCGGCGTAATGACTGCCATATCTCCTCCTTCGGTCAAGATGAATAATTGAATGTTCCCCGATCAGAACTGCCCCAGGAGAGCGTCGATCCGGCTCCGTAGGTTTTTGGAATTGCCTCCGACTTTCAACTGGCGCAGTCTTGATTTCAGAAGTTTTTCGAATTCAACACGGTCGAAGCAGTGGCGACATGTCTCCAGGTGATGTTCGAGCTCGCCCCGTCGTTTTCCCCGCAGTTCGTCGTCAATATAGTTGAAGACAAGCTTGATCGCTTGTTCGCAGCTGATGGTTTCTACGGTTTTTCTGTCGTTCGTTTTCATTGTCGTCTTTTGGTTTTGATAAGTCCCAGGTCTTTTGCGTGATGCCACAATCTTTTTTGGAGAAGCGATCTGCCGCGCGCAATTCTGCTCCTGACTGTACCCAGGGGAATGTCAAGAATGCCCGCAATCTCATCGTACGGCAGCCCTTCGACATCGCAGAGGACAACGGCAACACGGAAGTCAATCGGGAGAGAATCGAGGGCGTTGCGTATATCTTCGTCAAGGAGGTGAGAGATCAGTTCTCGCTCAGGATTTCCGTACCACAACAAAAAAGGTTGGGAGACCTCCTCGAAGAACGAAAAATGTGAATCCGTATCATTGGTGGCGTCCGTAAGAGCAACCTCCTTATACCTCGACTGTTCCCTGCATTGTGTGAGGAACTTGTTACTCAGAATTCGAAATAGCCACTGTTTTATTTTCGAGGTATCCCTCAAACGGTTGAACGATTCGCAAGCGCTGGCAATTGTGGCGGCGACGAGTTCCTCGGCCGTGTCTTCCCGGCGGCAAAGCGAAAGAGCAAATCTTTCAAGATCATCGAGCAACGGAAGGACGAGGTGCTTCAGTTCCTCCCGTTGATGATATGTAAGCTGCATCGGAAGCCTCCGTCAACTGACGCCTTAGCAGTAATATAGTTCCCGGCCTTCCCGGGGCTGGGAAGGCGCAAACGTGTGAATTCTGTGAAATTCGAGATGTGAGGAGATGGATGGAAAAAGAAATGTTGAGATTGTGCGGAAGCGAGCCCCAACACTGTTTCTCAATGGCCAATATTGCCTTTCTTAACAGTATCCCCGGCTTCAAAGCCTCCAATCGAACTGAACCATCGGAATCACGATGATGCCGGGTTTTGAGGACTCGGAGAGGACCTCTCTCATAAGTCTGACTCCAAGCAGGAGACGTCGGTCACCCGGAAGCGAAAAATACAGCCCGGGCGTAGCGGTCACCCAGAATACACTGCTCTCAGCCCTCTGGTCGCTGACAACATACGTGCTTCGAATCCCATAGCTGTCGTTCGTCGGAACGAATCTCGTGAGAGACTGCGGGCTGATGCCGAGCTGAAAAAACCAGCCCAGAGGGAGATCCGGCCGCGACGAGTTCAGCGTCAGCGATGCGTACAAATTGAACTGATACTCCTTGCCGCGATCGAGATAGTAGATCGTGTCCTGCGGGCCGGTGCCGATCGTTCTGAGAATGACCGTTGCGCCGCTATATTGGATGTCGATGTACTGAACACCAATGTCCAGCCGCAGGCTCGTTACAGAATCAGCCGAAACGAGGCCGATGCCGCCGTAAAACGATGTGAACTGCTTGTTCTTAGCGATGGAAGCCGTGATCGCTCCGTTCAGTGAGAGGCTTTGGGTTGCGGCATAGTCGATATCGAGTCCAAGCGTGAACCGGGGGAGATTCCAGCTTAGTCCGGTTTTTTTAAAATCTGGCAGTGAATCGGGAATGGTGGCAACAAACTGTTTGTCAAGAGTTGTGGAAAGTGAACCCGAGCTTATCGACATCGACGGGGACACGTACACGGACTTGATTTCTCTTGCGGCAGATGTCACGTGGACCGGCGGCTGGCTTGGACTGCCTTCAATGTCAATGTTGCGGAGAAACAACTCGTCTTTGACGCTGATGCAAGCCGGGAGCACCAGGCTTGATGCAATGAGAATGAGCAGGCAGCAAAGGGTCGGTTTCATAGATTCCCCTCGAAGGTGGTGAACTAAAGATAGCAAATTCGGCGATTCAACTCCAGTGAACATTTGGTCCTGACCAGGATCAATTCCAATTGGTGATGTTATAATTACACCTTTTGGGGATTGTTTGTTTGTTGGATTTTTCGGATTCTCGAAAGAGGAGGATGTGTGTCTGCAGTCGCGAATGTTGAGAATCTCAACTGAACGCCGAAGTCCTCGACAAACAGGGTCCCGCCTTCGCTTCCACCCACGCTTCGCTTCGGTAGTTAAGCCGCTCCGGCGGGATGTCCGCTTTCAAGGATTCCGCTTTAAGCGGGATTCTAAGAAGCGGAACACAAAACGCAGATTTCCCCTTTCAATGACTAAGCCGAGAAGGGGTCCCTTCTATGATTAATCTTAGAAAGGGAGTCCCAAAATCTCCCACGAGCGTTTTTCAGCGAGTGGATGAAATTTTTCCCGAAGGGACCCCTTCTCGGAGAATTCCTCGGAAGGGGGGAGGATCCCGCACGTTTTTCGTAGCCCATAGGTTCTGAGCCATGGGCTTCTTTTTTGTGACACCAAAATGACAAATCCCTGACAACACTATCCCGAAATGAGGCGTAATTCCATGTAGACAATTGAAAGGCTGCCTCATGGAAAACGTCGTATTGTTGACAGGTGCAACGGGCCTCATTGGGGGAAATCTCGCTGTCAGAATTCTCCGGCAATTCCACGATACCCGGTTGATCGTTCTAGTGCGGGGAAGGTCGTCCGAAGAGGCCAGCAGGCGTTTTTGGACTACGATCAGAACGATCGATCCGGAGCTCAGAAAAGAAGAGTACGTTGAAAGAACCCGGATAATCCGAGGCAATGTCGATGCCCACGATCTCGGACTTTCACCGGCCGATCGCGCCGTCATTCGGGACTCCGTAACCCACATCATCCATTCCGCCGCCTCCGTGAAGTTCCACCTTCCGCTCGAGGAAGTGAGGGCCATCAATGTCTGCGGTACCACTCACATTCTTGCCCTTGCGAATGACGCATACCGGCATGGCAGACTTCGAAGATTCGGATACATCAGTACTGCGTATGTGTCTGGCACGAGGGAAGGGACGGTCCTGGAATCAGACCTGCAACACTCTGGTTTTGCAAACACGTATGAACAGAGCAAATACGAAACCGAACAAATGGTCCGCTTAAATGCAGGAAATCTGCCGACGATCATCTTCCGGCCAAGCATCGTTGTGGGCAATTCGCAGACAGGAATTACGACGTCCTTTAACGTCCTCTATGTTCCACTTCGATTGCTTATCCAAGGTATGATCAACATGTTACCGGGCTCTGCCTCGGTCCCTCTCGATGTCGTGCCGGTCGACTTCGTTCGAGATGCGATCTGCCATATCATGTTCGGCTCGCGGGAATGCATTGGGAAGACATTTCATCTTACAAGCGGAGAGGAAAGCGTAACGACCGGCGAGATCATCCGTCTCGTCGAACAATGGTACAAGGAAGCAACGCATGGGCAGGCAGAGGTCAATCTTCGATTCGTATCTGCCGAAGCATTCACCGCTGCTACAATGTCAAAGAGAGGCGGAAGCTTGATCCTGAAAATGCTTGCCCCGTTTCAGTCGTATCTCAGCTACCGTCGCACCTTCGACACGACTAATCTCCGGTCAGCATTGAAGGGTTCAGGAATAATCGCGCCGCCTTTCCGCGAATATTACCGCGCAATGATGAGCTATTTCGTTGCTTCGCTGCCCGGCCGGGATGTCAGACATGCGGCCTAGCAATTCCCCGACAAGCTCATTCGCCAACTATCATTTGCCAATTCGAGGGTGAACTTGGCTGAAAAACGCTAAGTTCAGTCGAATTGGAAGTCGGGACGGCCCGCCCCCTCCAGTCCCAAGGGGACCCCTTCGGGGACCGTTGGCGGGGGCGGGGACAGCAATCTCAAACACCACTTTTTAGACTTGTAACATTCTTTTTCCGACCTTACCTTCTCTCAACTCTCAACGGCATTCGTTGGTCTCAATCATCATAAAACGATGAACATCTTCTTTGTTCTGGGGGTCGGGATCGCTCTCTTCATCGAGCTATTGCTGATCAGCAAGAAAAATAAATCGGACTCGGACAGGATCCTCACGTTGTGGATGTTCCTGATCCTGCTCCATCTTTTTCTGTTCTACCTTCACTTCACCGACGATATCTATGACTTTCCTTTTCTGTTGGGGGTAGGTCTGCCGTTTCCTCTGTTGCAGGGGGTGTTCCTCTTCTACTATGTCTCGTTTGTTACAGATCAACTCCCAAAAAAGAAAGGCCTCCTCTTTCTCCACCTTCTTCCTGCATTTCTGATGTATCTCTACATGGTCCCCTTCTTCCTTAGTTCCAACGAACAAAAGATGGAGATATACAAGAATAACGGGGCCGGGTATGAGCTGTTCAATACTCTTGCCATTCTGGCCATTTCAATCTCGGGTTTGACCTACGTCATCTGGTCGGAGGTGCTGCTGAGAAGGCATCGGAATAACATCGAGGATCAATTCTCGAATCTGGAAAAGGTCAATTTACGCTGGCTGCAGATTCTGACGTACGGCATGGGCGGCATCTGGTTCCTGGTGATCTTCGTCGGCGGCGATGTTTTCATCTTTTCGGGGGTCGTCGTTTTTGTGTTTTTAATAGGCTTTTTCGGGGTCCGACAAGCCAATATCTTCTCCCACGGCCCTTCAACACCGGACGAGGTCGAAGAAAAGGAGAAGTATCAGAAATCGGGATTGACGGAAGAAACCTCGGCCGAGTTGCATCGTGAACTCAAGCGGCTCATGGCGGAAGAGGGGCTGTACAAGCGGACCGATCTCTCCATCACCGACCTCTCGTCCCGGCTTGGCGTCCACCAGAACTACCTCTCGCAGGTCATCAATCAGATCGAGAAGAAGAATTTCTATGACTTTGTAAACAGCTATCGGATTGAAGAATTCAAGCGTCTCCTCTCAATCCCCAAGAACCAGAACCTTACTCTACTCTCCCTGGCGTTCGATTGCGGATTCAATTCGAAGACGTCGTTCAACCGATGTTTCAAGAAGGCAACCGGCCAGACCCCCTCGCAGTATTTTACCGCTGTTACCGGCGGGCAGACTCCCACCCCGTAGTTCCACCTTACAAGCAGGCACCACAAGTTTCGTCCCACCTTACACGGTGAGCCGACTTCGCCTCGCCGCAGGCGTATATTGCACCAGATACTTAATCAACCATCACCCACACTATCTGGTGCATTATGAACAAACTCTCTTTGGTCCTTGCCGCAGTGGCACTGGCCGTCCTCACATGCAGCTCATGCGAAATCCTTGATCCTGCGGAGCCCGGCCTGTTGGTTCCCCGCACGGTGGACGAAGACCCCACCCTGCCGTCAATCTACGTCAACGGCACGCAGCTTCATGCGGAGACCTTCGGCAACCCGAACGACCCCATGATCGTGGTGATCCACGGCGGTCCCGGCTCGGACTATCGGAGCCAGCTTCAATGCAGAGCGTTTGCAGCCGACAGCTTCTTTGTGGTCTTCTACGATCAGCGCGGTTCGGGTCTCTCCAGGCGCCACAAGAAGGAAACCTACACGACAGTGCAACTCTTCATCGATGACCTCGATGCGGTGATCAAGTATTACCGGCAGCCGGGTCAGAAGCTGTTCCTCGTGGGACACTCCTGGGGTGCCATGCTGGCAACCGCATACATCAACCGGAATCCTGCTGCGGTCACCGGAGCCGTTCTGACAGAGCCGGGAGGACTTACCTGGCGAGACACCGAGGCGTACATGAAACGGTGGATGACCCTGGAATACTTTGATGAAACCAGCAATGACTATGTCTACCTGGACCAGATTGTCACAGGAGACGATCATGTTGTCCTTGACTACAAGGCCGGCATACAGAGTGCGGCCGATTTTGCAAAGGGAAACAAGGTCGGAATTGCCGGTCCGTCTCCATTTTGGAGAATGGGGGCAGTATGCAATGCGGCGGCGCTTGAAGTCGCCAAGGCCAATCCGTTCGACTTCACGACAAATCTTTCCCAGTACACGACGAAGGTCCTGTTTGGGTACAGCGAGCTTAACGAAGCGTATGGAAAGGCACATGCCGAACTCGTCTCCTCGGCGTATCCCAATGTTCAGCTCGAGCTCATCCGCGGCACCGGGCATGAGATTCCCTACTTCGGCTGGGAAGAATATTATCCGCTGGCCAAAGCGTATCTCAATTCACTCAAATAACGAAAAAATCTTCTGAGGAGATGTCCTTATGAAAAAGATAATGATAGCGGTTGTGATTCTCGTAGCGGCGGCAGATTCCGGTTATTCTCAAACCGTCAACTGGAGGTCGCTGGGCGAAGACCAACAGAACGTCATTCAGCTTACTGTGGGCTATGATTACGGCGTAACTGCGCAGTTTGGCTACAGTCGCGCGTTTACCCTAATCAGGCCGGTCTTGTTTGGATTGGATTACTCAATGCCGATGGGGCGCGATGTGTTTGACGACTTCAAGATACGGCTCGGAGCTCAGATCGAGATCTTTGAGCTTGGAGGGTTTTCAGCCACAGCAAAGGTCCTGTCGAACTTCAGACGATACGAGAATGCCATGGTGAGAATAGCCAGCTTCGGGGCCGATCTTGGAGTTGTGGCAGGATATTACACTCCCTCATGGTACGCGGCCGGTGAGTTCGGATTCGATAAAGCGATCACATCGAATCTGAAGCACTCCGATATCATGAAAGCATCCTTTCCCAAAATCACCGACGGGTGGTATGTCCCAACCGGCGGCAACTACTACTACGGGATCCAGGGAGGCAAGAGCATGGGCGAGAGCGTTGACATCTCCCTGCGGCTCGGCGCTACGAATGCGCAGGCCAACGATGAAGACGCCGCCTTGCCTGTGTATCTCCAGCTGGCATTGGGCGTGAAATTCTAATTAAGGCACGACAATGAAGAAAAAGATAATAGAAAACATCATTACGGTCGCTCTCGTCGTTATCAGTTTTTCCCTTCTGGCGGCGGCAATCTGCCTTATGTTCCAGAAGTGACGAGGGCTGCAAACAGTAACCGATTTTGAAAGAGAATTAACATCAATCAAACAAAGGAGAGTCATCATGAAAAACAAGGTAATCATTGCGTTGGCAGTGGCTTCAGCGCTGACATTATTTCATTCTCCTGCATCTGCACAGGGTGGGGACAAGAATGTGAAACTCCACGTCAACCCCAGATGGAGCGAATGCTCATTCCAGCTCGACCCATCGCTGACCCAAGAGGCATGGCGTCAATTCACCAGAGAAGCCGGTCTGGTCATCTATTTCCGCCCTCTCAGCGATGCACGGCCTATGGGCGTCGGCAACTATGAGCTCTCTATTCTCAACTGGCAGACAGCGTTCGACGATACTGACCCGGCCTGGAACGATACGTTCGTTCATCCGGATTCCGTGCACTGGCTCAAAGAGGGCGACCGACTTCAGATACCCGGGTTCGTGTTCCGGGCAGGAGTTTCGGAGAGAATCGACGTAAATGCATACTGGGTCAAGAATCCCGGGGCAAACTATGGATTCTGGGGTGGACAGGTTCAATATGCTTTCGTGAACGACATAGATAATGCATTAGCTGCTTCCGCCCGCCTGAGCTTTGTATCTCTGTACGGTCCTTATGACTTCGACTTCACGACCTACGGGATGGAGGTTCTGGCAAGCAAGGAATTTGGGGTCTATTCCGATTGGGTCTTTGTTTCTGCCTACGCGGGTATTTCAGCATATCTGTCACGGTCGCACGAGACGGCCCCTGTCGTGGATCTCAAAGACGAGCGCATCCTGGGGATGCGCGGGATGATTGGCGTTGCGACGCGAATTTCCTTCGCCCGACTTGCCCTGGAATACAACGCGGCCGCCGTTAACTCGATTTCCTTCAAAGTTGGGGTTGGGTTCTAGTTTGCGTCTTTTCAGTCGATTTGAGCCGGGCCACGCCCATATGGGGAGGAGAAGATTCTCCTTCCGCCTGGATGGTACCGACGTGGATCGGCAGGAATAGAAAAAGCCTGAGAACATTACTCGTTCCCAGGCCTTTAGTCGGAACGGCCCGCCTACGCCACAAAACGGCTCCGGTGGGCAGGCGGGATTTCCCCTTTCAATGACTAAGCCGAGAAGGGGTCCCTTCTATGATTAATCTTAGAAAGGGAGAACCCGCGACCCCTTG
>JBBDYD010000213.1:0-2044 GCA_040901865.1 Bacteroidota bacterium
ACACCTCGCGGCCATCGTGAAAGCCGACTGTTCGGAACCATGGAAGGAAAAAGAGGGGCAGGAGCGCAGTGGCCGGGAGGGGGATTGCCTCCGTGAGCCACCAAACGACCATCAGTACCAACAGAGCAAGAACTGTTTGCATGGAAACGGCCAGCTCTTCAGAGGTCAAAGCTGAGGGTCCGGCAGAGGAGAGAACTTCTTGTGACGCGCGCAGGAAGACAGGGAACACCGGTGCGAATGCAATGATAGCAGACGCAGTCAAGCCAAGCAGAAATCCGATCCGTTTTGCATTCACCGCATTTTACTGGTTCTGTTCTTCTGTCCTCGCGGAAGAGGCCGAGATGACCGATCCGAAGAAGAGGCCATTCAGAAACAACCTGTTGGTCCCAAACCAAAACGCCCGAAAATTCGGGTTATCGCTCATGACGATCACGCGTCCGGATTGCAGAGCGGACACAACAACGGCCGCCGATCCTGCCGCGCGCTTTGCATGTTGAGGATTCAGATAGCCGGACACAAGCGGGTTTTGCGCATAACGTACTGGCGATGCGAACGGATTTGACGAGGGTTCAAGGAACAGCATTCCGGTCCGCAGCACGTGCACCGGAGATCCGGCGTAGCCATACAGCAACGGATGCGTGTTGTCATACTGCGTTTCGAAGATCGTACCGGGAACGGTAAGTGCACGCGTGTATTTTTCGTAGCTCTCGTAAGGCCGCATCAAAGCAACGGAATCTTTTTTTGCCGCATCAGGCCGGACTTTGGCCGATGAAAGTTTGTTGGCAATTGCCCATTCAGCCCCCTGCTCAAAGGCAAGCAGGGTTCCGCCGTTTTGCACCCACTGCCGTAGTACCGACCTTCCCGCGGAATCAATAGCCGATCCTCCGGCAACGACAATCGCGGTGTAGCGATCAAGCCGCGTTCGGGCAATCGATTGCGATTCCAATAACGTGATGTCCATCCGCATCCTCTGGTCCAGAAGATGCCACGCCTCTCCGATATCGGTGGCAGGTACACCGGTGCCCGTAACGAGAGCAATCAACGGAGGTTTGACGGTTACAAAATCAGAACTTCCAAAATCGATTCCCGAGGGTGTTGATCCCGTCTGAAGAGCGAAGACTCTCAGATTGTCCTCGAGGACAGCCTGGTCTATCAAAGCATTGATCGTATCTCGCTTCGCCGGTTGAAGAGTCAGCGGAAGAAGGATGGTCCCATGGTCAAAACTTCGCAATCCATCCGCTGTCGCGGCTTGAAATGTTTTCGTGGCAACTTTTGCGATCACCCCGGCACGGAGCAGGCGGTTAAGGGCTCTCGGAGCATAATAATCACTCCATTCAAAGACGTACGCATAAGAGTTCTTCTGTCCCTTGAATACTCCTGCCATGGTCAACCCATCTGTATCGACAGGGCCGAGAACCGTTCGGTCAAGCGATCGGAGCTCCGACCAGGGAATCCCGAAGGCCAGAGGCAGGGTCCAAGTGGAAATATCATAGAACAGACTGTCGGAAAAACTCGTCCGTTTATCGAAGAGAGAACTCAGGAGCCGGAACTGCGGCTGGCCTGTTGGGACAACGAAGGAAAATTCAGGCCGGAATTCCTTACCGTCAGCCCGAACGGATTTTGCCAGCGCATGGACTGAAATCTGGTGACGGCGGAGCAGGTCGACGAGATGCAGCGTGCGCGCCCTGTCCGACGGAGAGCCAAACACGTATGCTTTCACCGGGGCTCTTTCAGCGTCGCGCAACGCGTTCGAGAAAAACGACCGTTGATGATTGAGAAGATCGATGCGGAGGGCTTGCGCGGCAGCAAGACTGGAAAGCGACGTGATCACTTGATTGCGAATTGTAAACGGAAAATCCACGAGTCCGTTGGAGCTTTCCTGCACATGGCCGCGCGAACTCGCCTGCTCAAAAAGGATGCCGATGCCTCCCGTGATATCGGGGTACGAAGACCCCTTCCCGACGTAGAAATCGTCATAGCCCTCTTCAGAATAATAAAGTGCCCCGGCTTGGTTGAGCGCCTTTTCGTGGAATTGCGCAATTCT
>JBBDYD010000213.1:2144-10689 GCA_040901865.1 Bacteroidota bacterium
GGCTGACGGCCTTTGTGCATGTTTGCCCATGTTGCAAACCTGTTCAGGCCGTCGGGATTGATGGAAGGATTGAGAAGAATAATCGTTTCCCGAAGGGTTTGTTCCATCGCAGCACCCTGCGCAGCCGCCAGATGGTAAGCAACAAGCACGGAGGCATTACTTCCGCTGGATTCATTTCCATGAACGCTGTAACCCATCCAGACGACCACCGGCATGCGATCGACATTGATGGATGCGGAGCCTGACGGATTGCTCAAGCGAAGGTGTTCTTCGCGGATCCGCTCGATGTTGGCATGGTTCTGAGGAGTGGTAATGGCCAACAACAGCATTGGCCGGTTCTCGTACGTTCTTCCGAATTCCACAAAGGTAATCCGATCGGAAACGGCGTCAAGGACTTTCATGTACGAATGAATCTGTTCCGGGGTAAGATGCCATTCCCCGGCCTGGAAGCCGAAAAACGATTGCGGTGTCGGAATTGCGGGATCGTAGATCGTTCCGGAAGGAAGGAAGTAGTCCAGGGGTTTTTGTGAAAACACAATTGAGGATGGAAGGAAGACAAGGGCAATGAAGATAAGATTGCGCGATGCGATCATCGGAAGTCCTTTAAAAAAGTTCAAGTGCAAAGTCAAGGGATGTGCCTCTCTAACAAGGGTCTCATGGCCGCGAGGGATTTTGATCTGTGGCTGATCGTGTTTTTTTGCAGATCGGACAATTCCGCGTACGTCATGTTCATGCCGTCCGGAAGGAAAAGCGGATCGTATCCGAAACCGTTTGTTCCGCGAGGGGTTTCCGCGAGGATGCCCGAGCAAATGCCCTCGCTCAATTCCTCATACCCTTCGCCCACCAGAGCGAGCACGGATCGAAACTGGACACCCCGCCTTCGTGGAGCGACGCCGCGCATTTCGTTCAGAAGTTTGGAATTGTTCTCCTGGTCGGTGGCGGTGTCGCCCGCGTACCGGGCCGATCGTACTCCCGGACGCATGTTGAGGTAGAACACTTCGAGGCCCGAATCGTCGGCAAGGGCGGGCAGCTTTGTATGCCGGTGAACCGTGCGTGCTTTCTTCAGTGCATTTTCCTGAAATGTCTCTCCGTCCTCAACCAACGGCGGGATTCCCGGAATATCATCGAGCGTAAGCATTTCCATACCCAGATTACCCAGAATCGACTTAATCTCCCGAATTTTATGACGATTATTGGTCGCGAGGACAAGTTGCTTCATACACTCTGTTTTCTTGGAAAGAGTTTATAATAGATGTTCAGTGCAGCTCCGGTGGTTGTAGCGACGTTCAGAACGGAGAATACCGGATCTCCGAGACTCAAGGCGTAGATTGCCAGACTCAGACTGCCAACGGAGGAAAGAACCAGGAATGTGAGATTCACGGGGCACCGGCCGAGCTTTATGGTTTCTATCGACTGAGGAATCCAGCAGAGAACCACCGCGGCCAGACCGATATAGCCGATCCATTCGAAAATCATGGCGAAGAGTAAAGGTTCAGGGTGAAGAGTTAAGAGACGAATTTTAACGAGAAAAGCGTTTTGAGTTTTCGGTTGATGGTCATGGTTAGTTGGTCGCTGGTTATGGTTATCGCTCGATGGTTCTCTTATAATGTCAAGAAAACCGAAAACTAATCAACTATGACCAGAAACCAACAAACCAAAAACGCTTCTCGTCCGAGTGATCAATACCGAACCTTATTCTCCATCCGTTCCCATTCCAGAAAAACATTCAGCGCTTCCTCGCTCTGAATTCGAACGATGGGGATTGTCCGGTCGGCATGCGGAATGGAAATTTCGCGATAAAGAAACTCGTCGTCAAATCCGATCCGGGCGGCGTCTGCGCGTGTGTTGGCATAGGATATGCGCTTCAGCCGTGCCCAGTAAATAGCACCGAGGCACATGGGGCAGGGTTCACACGATGTGTAGATCTCACAGTTGTCAAGGAGAAAGGCCCCGAGGGAGCGACATGCTTCCCGGATTGCCACAATTTCCGCGTGGGCGGTCGGATCATTTGTCGATGTTACGAGATTAGTCCCGCGGGCAACGACTTTACCATCCCGGACGATAACCGCGCCAAATGGGCCACCTCTTCCATCACGGATGTTCGTGCGCGAAAGCTCAATCGCCTCGAGGAGGAAGGCATTTGCTGGATGATTCTGCACAATCGTCGGGTCAGTCTGCTCTTAGTTTCGAATGCGTTCAGGCAAGAAGAGCTTCCATGGCTTTTTCAATCCGATCCACGCCGATTACTTCAATTCCGTTATTGTTCTTCAGTCCTTTAACGTTGTTTTGCGGGATGACGATCCGTTTAAACCCCAGCTTCGCAGCCTCCTGAACACGCTTATCGATCTGGCCGATGGTGCGGATTTCCCCTCCGAGGCCGATTTCCCCGATCGCGACAGAACCTGAATCCACCGGGATATCGCGAAGGCTCGAGGTGATCGACGTGGCGATCCCAAGATCGACGGCGGGTTCGTCGATCTTGATGCCCCCGGCGATATTCACAAACACGTCGTGGGTTCCGAGTCCGAGTCCCACGCGCTTTTCGAGGACGGCCAGCAGCAGGGACAGTCTCCGTGTGTCGACTCCCGTTGTGGTTCGCTGGGGCATGCCGTAGTTGGTCGAGGTCACCAGCGCCTGGACTTCGATGAGAATCGGCCGGGAGCCTTCAATACTGGCCACGACCGTTGAGCCGGATGTCCCGAAGCTCCGCTCGGCAAGAAACACCTCGGAAGGGTTGCGGACTTCGCGTAATCCGCTGTCGTGCATTTCAAAAATGCCGATTTCATTCGTGGATCCAAACCGGTTCTTCAGCGCCCGCAAGATGCGGTAGGAATAATGGGCTTCTCCCTCGAATTGAAGAACCGTGTCCACCATGTGCTCGATGACGCGGGGGCCTGCGATCATTCCTTCCTTCGTCACGTGGCCGATGAGCACAATGGGGATGCCCCGTGTTTTGGCCAGGCGAAGGAGCAGGGCTGTGGATTCGCGCACCTGGCTCACGCTTCCGGGGGCGCTTTCCAGGCCCGGGCGGTACATCGTTTGAATGGAATCGATAACAATAAGATCGGGGCTCCCCCGTTCGATCACATCCAGGATGAGATCAAGGTTTGTTTCGGCAAGGAGCAGAATATTTTTGGCGGATGCCGCCTGGAGGCGTTCGGCGCGGAGTTTGATCTGCCGGGTGGATTCTTCTCCTGTAATATAGAGAACAACGGAGTCCTGCAGTTGAAGGGCCAACTGCATCATAAGCGTGGATTTTCCGATTCCGGGATCGCCGCCCAGGAGGATCAACGATCCGGGAACGATGCCGCCGCCGAGGACGCGGTCGAATTCGCCGATCCCCGTACTTACCCGCGGTGTTTCTTCGCGTTCAATGTCGTCAAGGGAAACGGGTTCGATCTTGGAGGCAACGCCGGAAGGTTTTCGCGAAACTTTCAGGGGAGAAGGCGCTTCTTCGACAAACGTGTTCCATTCGGAACAATTGGAACATTTGCCCACCCAGCGGGGCGAAACGTAGCCGCATGATTGACATACATATTTGGTGATAATTTTCGCCATGGATTCTGAAGGGCCCCCGCCGCGATGATGTGTGCAGCAATAGAGCAACGGCACGAAAGAGATTCAAACAAAAAACCCCCGGGGTTTCCGGGGGTCTCGACTGGCACCACCTGCGTGTTACAGGCGCGCTGCCCGTTGTTTGGCCCGCGACACATTTCCACTCATCGGAAAATCCCTTGCGACGATTTCGTAGTGTTCTTTTGCCTTGTCCTTCTGACCAAGATGCTCATAGCATTGTCCGAGCATGAAATTCGCATCGGCAAGTTTCTCGGATTTGTCATCCTGCAGAACCGTCTCAAAATGTCTCACCGCTCCTGCGTAGTTCTTCTTTCCGTAGTTGCTTTCACCGATCCAGTAATGACAATTGTCGGCCAGGCCGGTGCCCACGCCGGATTTCAACACACCCTCGAACTTCATGATGGCAGCATCGTACGCCTTGCTGTTGAAGGCGACGAGGGCGTCTTTGTACGCTGTCATCAAATCGTTGCTCATGGGCTCAAAAGAAGTGCGGGCAGAGATTGCGGCGGACTGTGCTGCGACCTTGGCCGCTTCTTCGGCCTTGTTTGCACGGTCCTTCTCGGCCATGTACTTCGTCTCTGCATCTGAAAGCCGGGCGCTCAGGCTGCGTGTGTCCTGCTCAAGTTTTACGATTTGCTGCTGCAGGCTTGTGTTCTGTGTGCGCAGGCCTTCAAGATCGCCCGGGGGCGGAGTTGTCTTCTGGACAAACGGCTCTTGAACCGGCAGGGGTTCTTCCTTTTTTGGTTCCTCTTTCTTGGGTGCCGCGCCGATGAAGCTCGTCAGGGCCTGCTGATCGCCGGCCTCTTCCTGAGCCGGTGCGGCCTGCTCGGCCAGAGGTTCTTCATCAAATGCTTCTTCTTCCGTTGCTGCTTCCTGACTGCTTCCGCAACTCATCAGCGAAAGGGCGGAAAAGAGCATGGCGCTGAAACCAATTCGCCGAATCACCCTCCACGGAACCAATGAACTGTTGGGAACCATACGTCCTCCAGAGAATTTCAAACGGATTAGCAACCACAAGTTTGTTTTTGGAAGTGGCACTAGCACCGCTAATGTATCAAACCGCGTTTATAAAGTCAAGCAGGTGTTTTCTCACCACAGGAATACGCCTGCATTCTGAAACATGAGTTTCATCTCCCGGGGAATTCAGTCACTTCGGCGTGCAGTCACGAAGGCTACAAAGGGATCAAACGCCGTGACTTTGTGTCTTCGTGGTTTAATCTTTATATTGGTCAATGATGAGAACGTTGATTGGTGCAGGAATTATTATCGCAATACTTATGGCAGTCCCGGGATGCTCGTCCACCGGGGACTCTGTTCGAACCGGTGAGCAAGAGACCCGCAGGGATACGGCATTCGCGATTCCCGACCAGGTAAAGGAAGCCAACAGAGAACGCGCGCTGAAGCATTTCATCGACGGAGCGCTCCAGGATTCCAAGGGAGAGTATGCAAAAGCCATCCTCGAATACCAGGACGCACTTCGGTACGACCGTGACCCGGCCATCTATTATGCACTTTCCAAGGATTATTCGATTATCGGCAAGCATGCCCTCGCCGCCCAGGCGGCCCGGGAAGCCATCAGGCTCGATTCGGCAAATATCAGTTACCGGGAAAACCTGGCGGCGGTGTACCTGACTGCTTCACAGCGTGAAGAGGCAATCCGGGAGTACGAGGGAATATTGGCTCTCGATTCGAATTATACGCCGGCATGGTACGCCTTGGGACGTCTCCATCTTGCCCGGCGCCCGCTCAAGGCACTTGAGATTTTTGAACGCCTGCTCGACCGCGAAGGCGAGTCGGTAGAGCTCCTGCTCCAGCTTGCCCAAATCTCTGGTTCCCTGGGAAGGTTTGACCAGGCGGCGGACCTGCTCGGCCGAGTCCTGCGACTGGAGCCGGGGAACCGCATGATCCAGCTCCAGGTGGCGGAAATGCACCACAGGGCGGGAAAGACAGACAAGGCTGTGGAAATCCTTGAATCGATGATCGAGGTGGATGACACAGATGTGGAAGCACTTGCAGCCCTTGCGGATATCAACATGGAAAGACGGGATTTCGCAAAAGCCACAATGCTGTTTGAGAGACTTCTCAACATTCAGAAGGACAATCCGGAAATAAAGCTTCGGGTCGGGGCCGCCTATTTTGGGCAGGCGGAAAAGGATTCCACGATGCTTTTGAAAGCAAAAAAGCTTTTCGAGGAAGCCGCCGCGGCAATGCCGGAAAACTGGCGGCCCTTCTGGTATCTTGGCGCCGTTGCCGAAATGCAAAGAAACGACTCCCTGGCGACATCGTACTTCGAGCGCGTGACCAGTCTCGAGGGAGAATCCTTTGATGCCTGGTGGGTGGTCGGTACCCGCGCGTTCGACGCGAACGAGCACGAAAAAGTTGTGGAGCTGATGCAGAGGGCGAAGCGCCTGTTTCCAAACGATTTTCGAGTTTATCTTTTACTCGGACTTTCATCCTCGCGTCTCAATCAAAACGAGGCCGCAGTGGAGAATCTTCGAAAATCGCTCGAGCTGAATCCCGACGATGTGAACACGCTCAGCTCGCTGGCCCTGACACTGGATGGCATGAAACGATTTGAAGAATCCGACAGCCTTTATGAAAGAGCCCTGAGGATTGATCCGAATTCCCACATCGTTCTGAACAACTACGGATACAGTCTCGCCGAACGCGATCTGCAACTCGCGCGCGCGCTCAAGATGTCTCTTGCGGCCGTTAAGGCGGATTCGGTCAATTCATCCTACCTCGATACCTTGGGATGGATTTACTACAAACTTGGAAATTATCCTGAGGCCGCCCGGTATATCGAAAAAGCAATTCAGGCGGGCGACGCGAGCGCCGTTGTGCACGAACATTTGGGAGATGTGTACTTCAAGTTGAACGACCATGAGCGGGCGATGGAGAATTGGCGAAAAGCCCTCGACCTTGATTCATCCAACTCAAGCCTCAAGGCAAAGGTCGACCGCGGATCACTATGAAAGTGATTTCCGCCTTGTTTGCAATCCTCCTTGCGGCAGGATGTTCCTCGGGAGGCGGCTATGCAGACCGAACCGTTACGCCGTCGTTCATCGAAGAGGCGGTCGTTTCGAATCACAACCGCGTACAAACTCTTCGGGGCAGCGGCACGATTTCCGTTGAGACCCCCGAGATTGCCCAAAACGTTTCGTTCGAATTGACCTTGCGCAAGCCGGACTCTGTGATGGTCCGCATCGAGGGCCCGTTTGGCATCGATCTCGGGTTGGCGTTACTCACGCGCCGGGAATTCTTCTTTTATAACAGCATGAACAACCAGCTCCTGAGCGGGCCCACAAACCCCGCAAACCTGGCTCGTGTGCTGAGGATTCGGATGGAGTTTGACGATCTGTTGAATCTTTTTTCCGGGGGCACCTTTCTTTCCGGCGATGTTGGCCGTCCAGCGACGTTCGAAGTTATTGACGATGAGTATGTTCTGACGTATGAACATGATCGGGGCTCACGACGGTACCGGATCGATCCCCGTTCGTTTCAGATTGTGCAGATTCAACACCTGGACGAGCGCGGAGGTGTTCTGGTCGAACAGACATTCGGAAAGTTTCTTACAGTCGACGGGATCGTTGTGCCTCAGCTGGTCCGCGCTCTCATGCGGTCTGAGCGGAGGAGATTGTCCATTGCATACTCAGATCTGGCAATAAATCCCCCCATCCTTGAATTTCATTTCAACGTCCCTTCCGATGCCGAGAGGGCGCGCCTCCAATGACCGCCGTGCGTTGTTCCATACTCTGCGTGTTGACGATCCTCACTGCGATCCCGGTTCTTTCGCAAAAAACACGCGAGATCACCAAGCAGGAGCGGGAACTGGGAAAACTCCGAAATGAAATTGCAGCGTTTGAAAACCGATTACGGGAAAGCGAGAAGCGGGAGCAATCCACGCTCGAGCATTTGGACGACCTAGAACAGCAATCGGCTCTCATCCGCCAGTTGATTCGCAAGCTCCGCGAAGAAGAAAAGGCGATCACCAGGGATATTGACGATGCGAAGGAATCCATTGATGGACTGGAGAAGCAACTGCAGGCCCTGCGTACGCACTATGCGGGCTATGTACGTTCGGTTTATAAGAACGGGCGGGTGTACGATGTGGAACTGCTCTTCTCCTCCAATTCCATCAACCAATTGCTGATCCGCATCGAGTATTTGAAACGGTTTTCCGGTCAGCGGGTCAACGACCTGAAGAGAATCCTGCAAAAGAAATCGGAACTGGAACAGGAAAACGATCAGCTCCAGCAGACGCTGAAGAACGAACGTTCATTGCTGGTGGAGAAGACGAAGGAAGAGGAGAGCTTGAAAGTCAAAGCGGCACAGCGTCAACGGGTGTTAAACCGTATCAGAACAGACAAGAAGTCGTACCGGCAGGAGTTATCGCGGAAGACCGCCGCGGTAAAACGGATCGAGCAACTGATAGCCGATTTGATCGAGAAGGAGCGGATGAAAAGAGAAGAGTTACGCAAGCGGCGGGAAGCGGCAGCAGCGCGGGAACGCGAACGACTGGCTGCGGCGAACAAAGCGCCGGTTCCGGTTGTTGAGGTCGAGCCTACGGGGGCGTTTGCGCAAATGCGAGGGCGTCTTCGTTGGCCGGTGGCATCGGGAGCGATTGCCTCGAAATTTGGCAACCAGACCCATCCGGTCCTCAAAACAGTCACGCAGAATAGCGGTGTGGATATTTCCGTGAAGGTCGGCACCAACGTGGTGGCAGTCGCCGAAGGAGAGGTCTCCTTGATTTCTTTTATCCCGGGGTATGGAAACGTGGTGATCTTGAATCATTACAACGGGTACCGTACGGTATATGCGCATCTTTCGGATATTCATGTGGCTGAGGCGCAGAAAGTTCGGGAAGGAGATCCTATCGGCAAGAGCGGTGATTCTCTTGCGGGCTCCATTCTGCATTTTGAAGTCTGGCAGGAGCGTGAGAAAATGGATCCGGAATCGTGGCTGGCGA
>JBBDYD010000214.1:0-1564 GCA_040901865.1 Bacteroidota bacterium
CCGGAAACGGAAACATCTGTTGGATGAAGTAATCCATTTCCATTTGACTCTTCAGCGGATTAGGAAAGGACTGCACCGGCGTTTGGAAGAATTCCACTCCGACCTGGGGCGCGTCCCACGATGTGACCTGATCAATCCGGGCTCTTGCAGCCGCGGTTTGGTTCCGCGCGGCACTCAATTGCGGATTATTGCGCAAGACTTCAGCGACAAGGGAATCAAGGACCAACGGACTGTTTCCCCGGGGGTAGGTGTACTGACCTGGGGCAAACGAGATTCCCAGGATGAGCAAAACACCTGCACAACGAATTGAAGATAACATGAATGAACACTCCTTTTGTCTGTCCTCATGAAACTGTAAAAAACGAATTCCTGCTGTGAGGAATGGGGATGCGGACGTGAAAGGTTCAGGACGGGATAGACTAATCCCACGCCGTGAATCTCTCACATGAAAGGAGTATTAAATCAGGAAGGAAGCGTTCAGGACGTACTTCTCCACAGAAGATGGAAAAACCAGCTCCGATGGAGAAAACAGCGAGGAGATACGATTAGTATTATGGGGGGGAAAACTTACGTGCACCGACGTCAACGGCAATTCACCGGTCCTTTTGCTCTCGGTCTTACCTGTCTTTTCGAGCAATGCCGGGCCGGTCGTCACTCCGCCAACGACGATAGTCGTGTGACAGAGAACGTCAGATTCGATTACAACGGCCACATTTGAACCAATTTCGACGCCGCAAATCTCGTCGTGGGCCTCTGGCGGAGGAGCGCAGCATGACATCTGCTGCTCCAACCGGCATTCATGGAGAATCGTCGTGAATCCCGAGCTTGCAAGAAGAAATCCGAGCAAGACAACCAGATTCGTGACCGTGCTATGACGTGGGGAGAACTTCATTGCGTTGAACTAATCAACATTCATGCCAGCTAGGCACATCAAATGTAATCAATGATTTCACTGGAAACAAGCCCATGGTCTTCTCAGTAGCGCAAAATACAGGAGATCCGAATTCTCATTCCTGGGAACCATTCTTTAAAAGATATAGTTCCCTAATTATCTGCACAAGATACGAAATGTCAGGGGGAATGTTGTTACAGATAATTCGAAAACATTAACATAGTTCGGCCAGGCTCGGCTCCGGCGACCGGACATGGTAAATCCCGGGGTTTCTAACAAAGGCGACAAAACTTATGAAACTACTCGCATTCTTCACACTTCTTCTCATTGCAACTCCTTTATCGGTCGCCCAAACGAAAGAGTCCCAACGGCTCCAGACGGAATCGAACCTCATTGCATCGACAATCATCAAAGTTGAGAGCATTCAATGCGAGATGTGCTTGTGGGCAATTGAGAAAGCGTTGAAGAGCGTTAAGGGCGTGACAAGCATCGAGGTCACCCTGGACACCAAGGCGACCTCTGTAATGTACCTGCCGGGGCAAACAAACGTCGAAGCCCTTGAAACTGCCATTACGAAGGCAGGATATGATGCTAACAAGAAGAAAGCCGATCCGGTGGCGTATGAGAAGTTGGACGATTGCTGCAAGGTGGCAGAGGAATAAGAATTCGCGG
>JBBDYD010000215.1:0-492 GCA_040901865.1 Bacteroidota bacterium
ACCTGGGCGACTCTTTGTACTCCGTTGATGCATCGGGCGGCAGACCAAAGAGAGTACCGTTTGAAGTGCGGCGAACCCTCCCGTCGCGCTCCGGCGATTATACCAGGGATCGAACACGCAAAGTTTATATCCGTGACGGGGACATTGTTGTGCTGGATATCAGAAGAAACCGCGAGAATCAACTCACCAAGAGCGTGGAGGCGGAATCCAACGCGCGGTTCACGCGTGACGAACAATCGATCGTGTTTGTGCGCGATGGAAACCTCTTCATGCGAAACCTGATAACCGGTCTTGAAGAGCAGGTCACGAACTTCTCAACCGGAGCGAAGTCTTCGGAAGAAACCGAGACGGACCTCCAGCGTTTTGTTCGAAAGGAAGCGTTGACCTTGTCCGAAGTTCTGCAAAAAAGGAAGAAAGACAAAGAGCGGCATGATGATCAGGCCAAGTCACTAAAGCAAAAATCGCCAGCGACATACTCTCTTGGTCAGAAAA
>JBBDYD010000215.1:502-1563 GCA_040901865.1 Bacteroidota bacterium
GACTTCCGGTCTCGTCCTTTCTCCGGACGAACGGTATGTCACATTCATGCTGACCCAACAGGCACGAAGCGCCAAGCGTACGATCGTTCCCAATTACGTTACGGAAAGCGGATTCACAGAAGACATCCCCGCCCGGTCCAAGGTAGGGGAACCCCCTCCGTCGTACGAGTTTGGAGTTCTTGACCGGATGAGGGACACCGTCATCATCGTCCGGCCGGACCATATTGGTGCGATGATCTCGACGCCCGCGGATTCCGCGAAACCAAAACCGGTTCGCTACAGTGAGGTCCAGTGGTCCGAAGACGGCAAAAGGGCCTTCCTCCAGATATTTTCGCTTGATAACAAGGATCGGTGGATCGTTGTCCTGAACCCCGGGCAAGCAGCGTTTGGGCCAGTGTTAGACCACCAGCACGACGAGGCATGGATCGGAGGGCCGGGGATCGGCTTCTTCGGGGGAAATACCGTGGGATGGATGCCGGATTCAAAACGTGTGTATTTTCAATCAGAGGCGGACGGGTGGTCGCATCTGTATGTCGTTGGGGCAGACGGAGAAGGAAAGAAACAACTGACAAGCGGAAGGTTCGAAGTCTACGGTCCGCAGATTTCGCGCGATAAAAAACGATGGTTATTCAGTTCGAATGAAGAGCATTTCGGAGAGCGGCATTTGTATTCGATGCCGCTGGAAGGGGGAGCGCGAACAAAGATCACAACGTTGGAAGGACGAAGCGATGTCGACCTCTCTCCGAATGGCACGCGCATCGCCGTGTTGAACTCCTTTTCCAATCGTATGCCGGAACTTTACCTCATGGAAGCCAGGGCAGGATCGCGGCCGGTGAAGGTCACCGATTCTCCGTCGGCGGAATTTCGGTCGTACGACTGGCGCGCACCTCAGGTGCTTCGAATCAAGGCGCGGGACGGGGCCGAGGTGCCCGCCCGGCTCTACAAGCCCGAGAACCCCAACGGCGCGGCGGTGATCTTTGTCCATGGGGCCGGGTATCTGCAAAATGCCCACAAATGGTGGAGCTCCTATTTCCGGGAATACATGTTTCACAATCTGCTGG
>JBBDYD010000216.1:0-1547 GCA_040901865.1 Bacteroidota bacterium
GCCAGGGGGTTTCCGGCGGTCGGCCTGACGCGGATGTTCTGCCACGTGACGGAGTTTTCCACTCCGCTGACACTGGGACTCGTGATCGTGAAGGTGATCGCTGTCGAGGTCACCGATGTCGCACTGATGGTCGATCCGCTTGTCACTCCGTTGATGTTGTTTGCATCGGGACCCGCCCCTGCCGTGCGCTGGATCAAAAGGTTTGGAGCCAAACCGCCGGTATCGAATTCGAACCCCGTAGGAACATTAAGCGTGATTGTTCCCGCCTGGATATTTCCGCTTCCGCCTTCCTCATAGATCGGGCCTGTCAGGGACGCGTAGGATCCCCCAACATTGTCTGCCGAGATCGCTTCTCCGCCGGTTGCAGCGGTCAACGTTCCGGTACCCGCGGGGTTGACGGTTATCGAGGGACTCGTATCTGCGGTCTTTGTCGGATCGGTGAGATTCGAAGCCGTAACAGTGAAGGAACCTGCCGTATTGAACGTGACGTCAAACGTCCGGGAACCCGCAACCAGAGCGGCATCCGGGGGCAGGGTCGCAGTCCCGTCGGTGGATGTGATGCGAATGGTGTGTGTCGAACTGACAAGGTTCCAATTGGCATCGACGGCGCGAACAACGACCTGGAAGTTCAGCCCGGCGGTTTGCGGATCCGGAGTTCCGATCTTTCCTGTGACGCTGCCCGGATCGGCGGTTTCCCCCGGAACGAGGATCTGCATCTTCGTGAAGGCGCCGGCATCCACAGTCACCGATGGACTGGTCGATGATGTTTTCGTCGGGTCTGTGACATTCGATGCTGTCACCGTGAATGAACCAGCCATCTTCAAAGTGACGGAGTAGGTCTGCGTCCCCGCAACGAGGGCATTGTTCGCAGGCAAGGATGCGTTGGGATCCGACGAGGTGATTTGAATCGTGTTCGTTGAACTGACAAGATTCCAGTAAGCATCCACCGAATTCACGGTCACGTTGAAGGCGCTTCCGGCGGTTTGTGCTGAGGGACTTCCGGTCTTTCCTGTAACGGTTCCGGGATCAGCTGTTTCACCCGGCACCAAGAGCTGGAGTTTTTCGAAAGCCCCCGGATTGACCGTAATTCCGGGACTCGTGGACGGTGATTTTGTCCCGTCGGAAATATTCGTTGCCGTGATAGTTCTCGACCCGGCCGTCTTCAGAATGACACTGAAAGTCCTGGTCCCGGCTACCAGGGCGTTGTTTGCGGGTAGCGTGGCATTCGGGTCACTCGACGTAATTCCGACCGTGTGTGTGGAACTGACGAGGTTCCAGTCGGCGTCGACCGCATTCACCGTCACCATAAACGAGCCGCCTGCCGTCTGGTTCGACGGCGAACCGGTCTTTCCTGAGGCCGTTCCCGGATCAGCATTTTCGCCCGGAACCAGAAGCTGCATTTTGGTGTAAGCCCCTGGATTCACAATGAGATTCGAAGAAGCAGGCCCACTGACCGCACCTTCCGTTACGGTTATGGCGGCGGTTTCTGCCTTCCGCAGTGTCGTGGTCAGGGTGGTTGTAGAAGCACCATTGGTGAATGAGACCGC
>JBBDYD010000217.1:0-10337 GCA_040901865.1 Bacteroidota bacterium
GGATTCTATTTCCACGCTCAGCACAGGCGGTACGGCGGGGACCTGCAGGGTGTTCTCGACAAGCTCGATTATCTCAAAGAACTCGGCATCACAGCGATCTACTTCAACCCCCTCTTCGAATCTCCCTCTCTTCATAAGTATGACGCGGCTTCCTTTCATCATATTGACGACAATTTCGGACCCGATCCTTCAGGAGACAAAACAATCGCGGATCAAGAGGATCCGGCCGACCCGGCGACATGGAAATGGACCTCGGCCGACAGGTTGTTCCTGAAAATGATCAAGGAGGCCCATCAGAGAGGGATTCGCATTGTCATTGATGGGGTTTTTAATCATGTCGGATTGAATTTCTGGGCTTTCCGGAATGTAATCAAGCATCAGGAATCCTCTCTCTATAAGGATTGGTTTACGATTCACCGATGGGATGATCCTTCCACTTCTGAGAATGAGTTTGACTATGAAGGGTGGGCGGGAGTGAAAGAACTTCCGGAAATCCGGGAAGAGAACAACGGCCTCGTTGAACCATTTGCACGACACGTGTTTCATGTGGTAAAGCGATGGATGGATCCAAACGGGGATGGGGATCCTTCCGTTGGCATCGACGGTTGGAGGCTCGACGTGGCGGAAAAGGTCGGAGTACCGTTTTGGCGCAAATTTCGGCAGTGGGTGAAAGGAGTTAATCCCGAGGCCTACCTGGTTGGAGAAGTATGGTGGGAAGATTGGCGGGCGGATAAGATCTTTAACGCCGCTCCCTGGTTGCAGGGGGATGTATTCGACGCGGTGATGAATTACCGGTGGGCTAAAGAGGCGTTCTTGTTTTTTGCGGCCAGGGAGAAAGGAATTACGTCTGCTGAATTTTCAAGACGCATCGGCAGCCTGCTTTCCGATTATCCGGCGGAAGTAAACCTTGTCCTCCTCAATTTGTACAGCAGCCATGATACAGATCGGTTTTCCTCTCACATCCTCAACGCCGATTTATCGTACGACCATCGCGTCGGTTTGAGCGATAATCGCGGCTACAAGGCGGAAAAACCCGGGGAGGATGAATTGGATACCAAGCGGCTGATGATCCTTTTCCAAATGACATTCCCCGGAGCACCAACCGTGTATTATGGGTCTGAAAGCGGAATGTGGGGGGGAGACGATCCCGATTGCCGTAAACCGATGTTGTGGGACGATATGCAATTCGCCCCCGAATCGAACCATCCGTTTGGAAAAGCGAGGCGGGTTGATGAAAACCGGTTCGATCGGGAGATGTACGAATTCTACCGGACAACGATCGGGCTTCGCAGGAGCAATCCCGAGCTCTCTCTCGGAACCCTGCGGATGATACCCACCGGATCGCCCGATGTCGTCGCATTTGAACGTTCTCTTGGACAATGGACATCAACGGTGGTTCTGAACAAAGCCTCGTCACCGAGGGAAGTTGTCATATCCCGAAAGGGCGGCTTCGAGCGCTGGAGGACCCTTTTCGGCAAAAATCCCGAGCGCAGGGGATCAGACTTGATTTTTTCTCTTTCACCAAGAAATGGTTCGGTCATTCGAACTGAGGTCGGACCGTGAAACACCGTTTACTGACATATTTCTCCGGCGCACTTATTTTTGCGTCATGCTCCGTACTTGATGAGGATTCCGTCGCTGTCGTGAACGGAAGGGCAATTCCTGCGGCGGAATTCAGATCCAGGCTCGAAGCGTACATCCAGGCAACAGGGGTCCGCGATAACATTCTCCTGCGACAAACCGTTGTTATGAATATGATCCACGAATCGCTCATTCTGGAAGATGCAGAGCGTTTGGGGTGGGAAACGGATCCGGAAGGGCAAAGAAGGATGGACGAGATACGCGCGCAGGCACTTCTGGACACGTATGCAAAAGTGTTGATGGAAGAGGTAAGGATATCGGAAGATGACCTATACAAGGAATTCCGCAAGAGGAACACCAGAGTCAGTGCTCGATACGTGTACGCGCAGACGGAGGAACATGCAAGGTCGTTGAAGCGGCGATTGGAAGAAGGAGAGACTTTCGAGAGGATCGCAAGGGAGATATTCGACGATCCCGGTCTTGCGGGAAACGGCGGATACGTCGGATACTTCGGCCCCGGTGACATGGACGAGGAATTTGAATCCGCGGCCTTCAATCTGCCGGTGGGTTCCCTTTCTGACCCCGTCCGGATCAGTGCCGGCTATGCCGTTCTCCGGGTTGAGGATAAAACAACACTGCCGCTTCAATCGGAACATGACTACGCAAGAGTGAGACACGAATTGGAAGCAGCTGTCCGGGAAAAGCAATCCAGGAAAATTCTGGAACGGAGGGCGGAAGAATTGAGCGGATGGGGAAATCCGGTCATTGACGAAACCCTTCTCAACGAGGTATTTGAATTCTGGAAAACTACGAAACCGATTAACCCCGAGTCATCAGTATCGATTCTTCCGTATCATGAAGCGGTCGTCACGTTCGGGTATGGAACGTGGACCTCACGGGAAATCCTGGCACGTCTTCTTTCCATGTCGGAAAAACAAAGAAAAAGAATCAAGACGCAGGGCGATTTCACCCGGGCGGTACGGGGCCTGGTAGCGAGAGAAAAGCTTGTTGACCTGGCGAAACAAGCGGGCCTGGAAAATCATGTCAGCGTCACGAGGCAGATACACAACGTTCGAATGAACTATTTGCTGAAACGCTGGATGAAGGAGATTGAAGAGCGCGTGACGCGGGAAAGGTTGAGAGACGATGAACTGCGCGCCCATTTCGAAAAGAACGGAGATTCCTATGTGATGCCCCCCGAGATTCGGGTGAAGGAAGTCCTGGTTCGCGACCGGGCGACGGCCGAAGCTGTGATTTCAGAAATCCGCCGAGGAATGGATTTCTCGGCCGCGGCAAAACGCTCATCGATTCGGCGGTGGTCGGCGGATCGAGGCGGTGATCTTGGATTTGGAACACGATCCACTTTTGGAGCGATGGGGGAGAAACTGTTCAAAGCGAAAATCGGGCGACTGATCGGACCGGAACGGGTTGACCCGTACTATGGAATATTCATGGTGACCGAAAAACGTGAGGGGCGGAAAAAGTCCTTCAATGAAACCAGAGAGCAGCTCGCATCAGAACTGCAATCTCAAAAAAAGAAGCAGGCGGTGGAAAGGGCCCTTGAGGAGTTGCGGCAAAGGGCGGCGTACTCAATAAATGACGATGTCATGAAGAACATGGTAATTGGAAGAAGAAATTCTCCGAAGGAGTCAGTGCAATGAGACAATCGCTGTCACGTCTGCTCATTCTGATCGTTCTAGTGACAGGACATCTTGCCGCTGGTACAACAGGAAAAGTCAAGGGTCGTGTTACGGACAACTCGAACGGAGAACCGCTGATTGGTGTGAACATTATTCTTGAAGGAACCAACCTCGGGGCTGCGACTGATCTTGACGGTTACTATGTGATTTTGAACGTCCCTCCGGGGAAATATAATCTCATTGCTTCTTCAGTCGGGTATGCACGAAAGATGGTGAAGGACATCTCTGTTTCGGTTGACCTGACGACAAACGTTGATGTTCAACTGGAAACTGCGATTGTCGAACTCGGCGATGTTGTCATCGTCACGGCAGAATCACGGGTCATCCGGAAAGACCTCACTTCCTCGGAATCGCGTGTAACGTCCGAGCAGATCAGCAGCCTGCCGGTACAGGAGGTCGGGGAAATTCTCGCGCTCCAGGCGGGCGTCACCGTGGGCAAAGGCGGCGAGATTCATATCCGCGGCGGGCGAAGCAGCGAGGTCGCCTATTGGGTGGACGGTATTTCGATCTCTGATGGGTATGACGGTTCGCAATCGGTACAAGTCGACAATAACGCGATCCAGGAACTGCAGGTTATCAGTGGCACCTTTAACGCGGAATACGGTCAGGCGATGTCGGGGATCGTCAATATTGTGACAAAGGATGGTGGTCAGGACCTGAAGGGATCGATCTCATTATACGGCGGCGACTATGTTACGGGAGATTCGGGGCTGTTTCCGGACCTGGCTTCCGGAATCTCATCCTTACGGCCGTCAAGAACCGCAAACATCGAAGTGAGTCTGAGCGGGCCGGTTCCACTGTTCTCCACACTCACTTTCTACGGAAATGCCCGATACTTCAAAAACGATGGCTGGCTCTATGGCGTGCGGAAGTTCCTTCCCGATGGCAGCCCAGGCGACGGCGCACCGGTGCCGATGAATGGTCGGGAGCGAATTTCCGGACAAGGAAAAATATCCTATCACTTCACGCCTGTCATGAAGCTCACTCTTTCGGGGATCGGAAGCGACATACGATACAGGGATTATGGTCATGATTGGAAGTACAACCCGGAGGGGGACGTCAGGAAATACGATCTCGGGTACAGCCTCTCGGCGCAATGGACCCACATGCTGGGTTCATCGGCGTTTTACACGGTCAATGCATCGCATTTCTATAAACGGTTTAAGGAATACCTTTACAGCAATCCTTTTGATTCCCGGTACGAAGTTGATCCCACGGCCACCAACAGGGATCTCTATGAGTTTCTCAGACGAGGGACCAATAATCACCGTTTCCGCCGGACGACGACAACGGAGATCGTGAAGGCAGATTATACCGGCCAGCTAAGTCGTTTACACGAGATCAAGGCAGGCGCTGAAGTGAAATTACACGAACTCTATTTCGACGACTATGGCCTTACACCGATTCAGGTCAATGATTCCACGTATCGCCCGGGAATTCCGGATCTGAACACTCCGCTGAGGCACCAGTATACTGAAAACCCGAAGGAGGTGTCCGCCTATCTTCAGGATAAGCTCGAGTACGAGCATATGATTGTGAACGTCGGCGTGCGATTCGACTATTTCAATTCAGGTGGGAGGTATCCGGCGGATCTTCAGGATCCGAACGTCTTCTTGCCGCAAAAGGTGGAAAATCAGTCTCTGTCTCTCGAAGAACGTCTGGCAAAGTGGTTTGTCAATGCCGATCCGAAGTACAGCGTGAGCCCGCGGCTCGGCATTTCGTATCCGATCACCGATCGGGGAGTACTTCATTTTTCGTACGGCCACTTTCTTCAGATTCCGTCATTCAGTCACCTGTATCAGCAACCGGATTACAAGGTGACAACAGCCAGCGGACTTCAGGGCGTATTCGGAAATCCCAACCTCAATCCGCAAAAAACCGTCATGTACGAATTCGGGCTCCAACAACAGATAAGCGACGACATCAGTTTTGACATTACGGGCTTTTATCGGGATACCAGGGACTGGGTGTCTACCAGCGCGATCATTCCGGTCCGCGATCTTGAAACGGCAACCTCTTTCTATACGATTTTTGTCAATCGTGACTACGCGAACACCCGCGGATTAACCCTCTGGGTGAACAAGAGACCGTCGGGACTTCTCTACTTCAACCTGTCCTATACATTCCAGGTTGCAGAAGGCATCAATTCCTCTCCGGATGAGGAGCAGGGCGCTCTCGCCCGCAATGACGCTCCGTCCCAGTACCTTGTTCCCCTCGATTGGGATCAAACGCATACCGCGAATCTTTCCGTCGGACTTACAGGATCAGATTGGGGGGTAAGCCTGTTGGGACGCTACGGTTCAGGGCTCCCCTATACGCCGGCTCTCAACCAGGCCGAGGGGAGGGGCGAAGATGCATCCAGGGTCGCACAGCGAAACAGTCGGCGCCAACCGCCGAACTACAACTTCGATCTGAATACGTTTAAGACGTTTTCGCTCGACCCAATCCACATGACCGTTTTTCTCAGAGTTTTTAATCTGTTCGACCGTCGGAACGAAACGACAGTGTATGGTCAATCAGGTCGATCATTTGCTTCGGTTCGATCTCTCGGGGCGGAACCGGTGAATCAAAATCCCAATCGGGTAAACACAGTCGAAGAGTTCATTCTGCGGCCCGATTTTTATTCGGAACCGAGAGAAATACAATTCGGCGTTGAAATAAGCTTTTAGTGCTCACCTGGGAGTTCAGAATGATCCTGAAAAGAAATAGTCTCACACTGTTGTTAGCGGGTCTCTGCTTCTTCGAAGCCGCACGGGCTCAGCACGTTCCAAGTACCGAGCGCGTCAATTCCTCGTACCGGCGAAGAACAGAAATCGACGGCAACAATGTTCGCACGTCTGTTTTTAACTTTTGCTTCTCGGGAAGGACGGGGGTGGGTCAGGGTGTGCCCTATGAATGGCCCAAAAACACCAACCGCTACTATGTGGCCCTTGTGGGTCTTTTCGTTGGTGGTGAAGTAACTCTTAATAGCGGATCGACTGCACGGATCATCGACCTTCCAACCTATCGGCAAAATCCCACTACAGGCGGGTCCTGGAACATGGAACCGATACCGGGCTATTTCAATCTCGAGGGCGACAAGATCGCAAAAAGTGATGAGCCGGCGACCTGGCCTGCGTTTTGGCCGGATAAGTTGGCCGATGCAAGCGATCCGGGATGGCGCAATGACGGGCCGAATAATACGGATGGTGATCCGTCACGCGCAGGGTGGAATGGATACTTCGGGAAAAATCAGTTTAGCGCCGACCAGGAAATGTACTACCGTGTGGGCGATGATAATTATGACCGGTGGGATTATACTCCTGACACCACCGATGTGACCCGTAAAGGGCTTGGAATGATCATTGACTCGAGGGTCATGCAATGGTCACAGGCCTCCGTGGCAGATGCTGTGTTCTTTATTCATGAAGTGCGGAATGACGGGACGAAACCCATAAAGAAAGCTGCGGTGACCCTTTGGCTTGCGGATTTTGTGGGTGGGGATGGAGATTCTCAGGACGACAGTCCCAGTTTTGACCTTTTGGCGGATATTGCATTCTCACTCGACAGCGATGGCATTAGCTCGAATTCTGCATTTCAAGGAGTTTTTGTAGGAGCGGCTGCAACCCTGTACCTTGAAACGCCGGGGAATGCGGTCGACCGCATCGATAACGATGGTGACGGTGAAACGGGAGGGAGCAAGGTTCTCCCTGGGATGCTCCTTGGGGAAATTGGTGCTGACGGAATCGATAATAACCACAACGGCCTCATAGATGAGGATTCGACGCACGTTCCTTTCGGTCAACAGCTCGGTGTGACTTTCGCAGACAGGATTGACAACAACGGAAATGGAGAATCAGGGAGCCCCACGATTACCAATCAAATGGTGACAGACGCATCCGGCGATCAATTTACGCAAACGACCCCCGGTGCCCCTTATAATCATCAATGGAATCGATGGCCGCCCAATCCGGAAGGCGATTCTGTTCAGAATGGTCAAATTCACCTCCTTGCCGTGGGGGTTGAGGATGTGGGGATGGCGTATGCAGACAACATTGATAACGATGGCAACGCTCTGGGAAATTGGCCGTTAGTCACTCAGGAAATAGTTACTGCTGCGGAACTTGATCCGTACCGGCGGTATCGTGTCCCAGGTACAAATGTCATTCTCTATGATGTCGGGCCGGAAGACCTGGGAAGGAAATACCGGAACAGAGATGGCGTTCGTGCGGCGGGGATTGATGAAGGGATTGACGAAATGGTCGATGAATCACGTGATGATGGAATCGATAATGATGGAGACTGGAACGCACTGACAGATGATGTCGGGCTTGACGGGGCCCCGGGAACCGGGGATGTGGGGGAGGGAGATGGGATACCGACGTCTGGTGCTGGTACGCCATTCCCGGGTGAACCAAATATCGATAAAACTGATGTGTCAGAGGCGGACCAGATCGGATTGACGAATGTTCAATATCTTGCTGCGGGGGCCATTAACTTCAGTTCAACGGCAGACATCTACTTCTGGGCAAATTTCATGATCCCGGGAAGTTTTGTCGACCCAACGCTCATCCCCACAGGTGAAAGTGATCTCTTCGTTTCATCGGGTGTCTTCCCGCTTGAGCCGGGCCAAATTGAAAGAATTTCCTATGCGGTGGTGTTCGGAAATGCCTCCAGAGCGGGGAATGCTGACGTTTCGGGCGCGAAAGCCGATGCGTTGCGAAAAAGAGAATATGCACAACTGGCTTACAACGAAGACTATCAGTTTGCCCAGGCGCCATTTGAACCAACACTGACTGCAGTGCGGGGTGACAGGAAAGTGACGTTGTATTGGGATGACATCGCGGAGAAATCAACTGATCGTTTTCTTCTCGGTATTCCCGGGGCCATTGCGGATGATTTTGAAGGGTACAGAATTTATCGTTCAACCGACCCTGCGTTCGAGGATGCCCGCGTTATCACCGACGCGTTTGGGAATCCCGCACCATTCCTGAAACCCATGGTCCAATTTGATCTTGAAAATGGTATTAAGGGGTTTCATCCAACAGCATATAACGGAGTGCAGTTTGACCTGGGCGATGATGTTGGGATCGTCCACGCTTGGACGGATACGACCGTGCAGAACGGGCAGACGTACTATTATGCAATCCGCGCGTACGATCAGGGGTATGCTCCGCTGAGCATCTCTCCGGCTGAGAGTAATCTCAGAATCAGTATTGACAATATTACGGGAGAAGTGAAATCTCTAGGCCGTTCGGTGGCAATTGTGACGCCCGAGGCCCCCGTCGCGGGATATCTTCCCCCCAACATTTCTACCGCGCAACTTGTGAGCGGTAGTACGACAGGCAAGGTGGGCTTTGAGATTCTTGATCCTCGCCTGGTTAAAGAAAACCATACATACCGGGTGACGTTTGAAGACACGACGATTTCCGGCGGTGGAACTGCTCCGGATACATTCCGGACGGTGAACTTCACACTTGCTGATATCACGGGCGGATCAGTCGATACATTGATTGGACGCAGTTCAGCACTTGAGGGTGGTGTCGAGCAGCCCATGACGGACGGCTTCCGTCTTGTCCTGATAAACGAAGAAAATTTTGGGATCAACTTCCAGATGTCCGGATGGTCGCGACCGGGCATCAAGGACTATATTTTCTCGCAGTGGAAGGGTGGATTTATTATCGGAGCTCAAAAGCCATCTGATTATAAGATCGTGATCGGGAATGCCGGGTTCGATACATCGACAGCGTATACAATACGAACCGGTACAGGAGGATTCAGGCCTGCGGTTCCGGTAAACTTCAAGGTTTTCAACTCAAGCGAAAATAAAGAAATCGAATTTGCATTCTGGGAACTTGATAATGTGGGAGGCCCGGGGTTCTACACTGTCGGAAGCAGTGAAACAGACATCATCGTTTTTCTCGAGAAAAATGCCCAGGATTCACTGGTAACGACATGGTCACTCCGTTTGCGGCACGATGTGACCTCTTCACAGCCGGATGCGGCCGATACCCTTACGGTTGTTCTTTCAAAACTCTTCCGCGCTTCAGACGTGTTCGAATTTCAATCGACGGCACAACGTGTCGATCAAGATCTCGCGAAAGTTGATATGGAACGAATCCGGGTTGTACCGAACCCGTATGTCGCCGCCTCAAGCTGGGAAGGCCGAAATCCCTACAATAGCGGACGCGGTCCGAGAGCGATTCACTTCATTCATCTGCCGCAGGTATGTACAATCCGTATCTATACGGTAAGCGGAGAGCCTGTTGCGATCATTGATCATGAAAGTTCAATGGAAGACGGAACTGCAGAATGGAATCTCCTGACCCGGGAGAATCTGTCGGCATCCTACGGCGTGTATATCTACCACATCGAAGCCCCGGGCGTCGGGGAAAAAATCGGCAAGTTTGCCCTCATTAAATGATCGTCAAGGTTTTTTAAGGAGAGTAATCGTGAAGTATCAAGCCAGGATCTTCTTTGTAATGTCTCTGGGGGCTGTTGCCTTCTCAGGCCTGTCCGGCCAGCAGGTAACGAAATCGGGAACAACAGCGGCCAAGTTCCTTTCAATTCCGGTTGGAGCGAGGGCGCTTGGCATGGGAGGAGCTTTCGTCGCGGTTGCAAACGATGCATCGGGATTGTACTGGAACCCCGCCGGTATTTCCAAGATCGGACGCAACGAAGCCATTTTATCCCATTCGTCCTGGATTGCAGGGATCGATTTTAATTTTGCCGGATTCGTACTGCCGCTTGGCGAGCATCAGAGCCTCGGTATCAGCCTTACCTCATTGACAATGGATGAGATGGAACGAACGACCGAAGATCAGCCCGACGGTACAGGAGAATTTTTCACTGTGGGAAGCATTGCCTTCGGTTTGACCTATGCAAGGGATCTTACGGACTGGTT
Organism: Bacteroidota bacterium; assembly: GCA_040901865.1. Taxonomy (GTDB): domain Bacteria; phylum Bacteroidota; class Ignavibacteria; order UBA10030; family UBA10030; genus JBBDYD01. Next base: position 10,165 of record JBBDYD010000217.1, read on the forward strand.
CTCGATCGGTGGAACCGTGAAATATGTCAGTGAACACATTTGGAATTCCACGGCAACAGGGATCGCTGTCGATATCGGAACTCTGTTTGTCACGCCGTTTCCCGGATTGAAATTTGGTGCAGGTATTTCGAATTTTGGAGAAAAACTTCAAATGAACGGTGATGACCTGCTTG
>JBBDYD010000218.1:0-1533 GCA_040901865.1 Bacteroidota bacterium
CGGGGTGATTCGTTGACTGATGAGTGATTCGGAAAAATTTCTGAATCGGGCCGTCTCGACCGAATCGAACCCCGAAGCGAGGAATAAGAAGCGCTTATTCCAGGCGGAAAGCGGCAGTGTTTCGTACTCAAGAAGCATGTCAACAAATGTTGCGGCTTCTGCCGCAGACCGGGCCGGGATCCGGCCTACTTTTTTTGTGGCCAGGAAAATGTCGTTGGGAGCAGAGACGAGCCAGGCGTCCGAGACTGGGTTTCCGAGACTGGGCACCAGGTTGCGTCTCCCGCCTTTCAGATGGTCCTTGTAGTCCCATGAGGCATCTCCGAACAACACCACGAATGCCGGTGCAGGGGTTGTCCATAACGTATCAATCGCAAGGAGGAATCGCCGGATTGCAAACGGATCGAAATGCCCGAAATTAAACTCATCGTAGATGTCTTTTACCAAAACAACTTCCGCCCTTCCCAAGCCCTGTTGCGATCGGTACGTTGCAAGCCGGTTGGCTTCGGTGACAAGTTCATTGCTTGTTATTACAAGATAATCTGTACCACGCGATGAAGACCGGAGATTAGCAAAAGTTTTCTTTTCCAGAGAGAGGGGGACGCTTTTTCGTGCCTGCGTGAGGGCAATATAGTTCCTTCCCGCCGTAACCGTATCAGTAAATGAAAGGGAGTATGGTCCTGTGCCTTGCAAGGCTCCCCGAAACGATTTCTCCACCCCCCCGTTTGGGCCGATCCGGTAGACAGAAATATCCGGTGAGCTGAATCCGCCAAGCTGAAACAGTGCGACTACTCCGGCCTGGGAGGTTCCCGCATTGAACAGCAATGTGTCGTTGTCGGCGAACAATTCATGTTGGGTCGAGACTTCAATCCAGTCGAGATAGATCTCGTTGACAGGTGCTGCCGTTGGTTTTGAAACAATAGAAATTGAATTTTCCCCTTCATTGAAGAGTATCGCCGGGGCAGCGAGTGTAAAAAGTGTGTCTTTCAGGCCGGCAAACTGTATTACCCCGATAAGCGTGTTATTCAGTCGCACCTCCGCCTCGTGATTCGGCATTGCCTCATTTGTGACCGGGCTGTGAAGGCGTCCGCGGATTTCGTAGGAAGGGTTGCCTGAAGTGAACAGGTTGCGAGAGGTAAACGCAACCGTGCCAGTTTGGTTTGCCAGAAGCTTCTTCCAATACCAACCCTCTCCCGGCGCTTTTCCGGACTGATTGTTGATCAGGATCCCGCCGTTTCCAAAGAAATAAAAACTGTCTCGCTCCATGCGGACTGTCACAGGGAAACTCCTCACCGTATCGTCAGGTACCGGAACCACTACTGTATCCGAAGCGCTTCGCAATCCGCCCGCCTGGTTAAAGAGGATCCAGAACATGCTGGTATCGGAGTACTCGTTGAGTACCAACCCGGAATCGCGGAGAGGTGTGCCAAAGAATTCCAGTGCATCCCCGGGCCCGAAAAGGCTGTCAGATCCATCGGAAAGTTGAAACGGGATATCCTTGCCTTTGTAAAACAAGCGTACGTCGCTTGAAACAGG
>JBBDYD010000219.1:0-10263 GCA_040901865.1 Bacteroidota bacterium
AAATTCTCAGCGTCGAGCTCGTCGATATCGTCATCTGATTCCAGGACCTTCCGGGCAAGATTGGCGTCATTGTTTACGAAAGCATCGATCGCATTTTTCACCATCAACCGCGCGCCTGACGCCATTGTTTCAATGCTCGTCTTTCCAACAAAATGCTTGAAGGGTGCAAGGGATGCCGCCCTTTCAGCCAGGTTCACGGCGATGTCGCCGATGCGCTCCAGCTCATTGTTAATCTTCAGGGCTGCCATCAGTAATCGCAGGTCAACAGCCACAGGTTGTGTAAGCGCGAAGATGCGCATGCAGAGATGATCAATTTCGTTGTCATACGCATCCACTTCACGATCCCGCTCAATCACCGACTTGGCCAGAGGAATATTCGATGAGAGGATCGCTTTCACCCCGCTATCGATTTGCTCGTCCACAAGACTGGCCATCCGGATGAGGGTGGTGCGGAGTTCATCAAGTTCCTGTTCAAAATGTCGCATAGAGTACGGTCTTTCTGAAGTGAAACATTTGTTGCCGATAGGATCAGCCAAATCGCCCGGTGATATATTCCTCGGTCTGCTTCTTTTCAGGATTTGTAAAGATCTTTCTTGTTTCTGCAAACTCTATCAAGCGACCCAGGTAAAAGAAGGCAGTGTAGTCACTCACACGCGCCGCTTGCTGCATATTGTGGGTCACGATGACAATCGTGTACTTTTGTTTCAGTTGAACAATGAGCTCCTCGATTTTTGCCGTTGCAATCGGGTCCAAAGCGCTGCTGGGCTCGTCCATTAGGAGAATCGCGGGCTCGACGGCGAGTGCCCGCGCTATGCAGAGACGCTGCATTTGTCCGCCCGAAAGACTCAGGGCAGGTTCATCGAGACGATCCTTCACTTCATCCCATAGGGCCGCCTGGTTCAGACTGCGCTCAACAACTTCATCGAGAACCCTTCTGTCCCGCACGCCCAGCAGCCGTTGGCCGTAAGCCACGTTCTCGTACACAGACTTCGGAAAAGGATTTGACTTTTGGAAAATCATGCCGACATTCCTCCGAAGCGAAACGACGTCTATGGCCCCCGAGTACAAATCTTCTCCGTCTATCACGACATTTCCGGAGATTCGTACACTATCGATCAGGTCATTCATGCGGTTCAGTACTCTCAGAAACGTGGACTTACCGCACCCTGATGGACCGATGAAGGCAGAAACACGCTGGGGCTTGATCTGTATGGATATGTCATACAGCGCCTGCACAGTGCCGTACCACAGGTCAAGATGGTCAACCCTGATCTTTGGCTCCACTCCTGGTGCTTGAGAAGGCGCGATGACAACGGGCGGTACTGAGGTCATAGGTTGTGCGTTCATGGACTTTCTCTTAGAATCCTGCAAGGCGATACTTATTCCGCAACCGCGCCCGCAGAATGATAGCCCCCAGATTGAGTATCAGAATGATAAGGAGAAGCAAAAGTGTTGTGGTGTAGACCATTCCGATATTCGCCTCGACGTTGGATGTCTGGAACCCCACGTCATAAATATGGAATCCCAGATGCATAAACTTCCGGTCAAGATGGAAAAACGGGAAATGCGAGTCAAACGGTAATTCCGTGGCGAGCTTCACTACGCCGGTGATCATCAAGGGGGCCACTTCGCCGGCACCTCTTGCCATGGCCAGAATCGCCCCGGTCATGATCCCCGGGGTGGCGCTTGGAAGTACCACTCTGCGGATAGTTTCCCATTTTGTGGCTCCCAAAGCAAGAGACCCTTCACGCATCCCTCGTGGAATTGCCGCCAAGGCTTCTTCTGTCGCAACAATGACAACGGGGACGGTGAGCAATGCAAGGGTTAGCGATGCCCAGAGAATACCGCCGGTACCATAAGTCGGACTCGGAAGATGTTCCGGATAAAACAAGGCGTCAATGCTGCCGCCGACAAAATACACAAAAAATCCCAGGCCAAACATTCCGAAAACGATCGAAGGCACTCCGGCAAGGTTGTTCACTGCGATGCGAACAATGCGCACCAGGGGCCCGTCGACGGCATATTCCCGCAGGTAAAGAGCCGATAGGACTCCAAACGGAACCGCAACAATCGTCATGATCAGGACCATCATCACAGTTCCGAAGATGGCCGGGAATACACCTCCCTCGGCGTTTGCTTCCCTCGGATCATCAGAGAGGAATTCCCAGATCTTCGAGGCATAGAATCCTACACGTTCTGTGGTTGTCATGAGATTTGGCTTGTAAGCCCTTACAACCGATGCGAGAGGAATTTCGAGCACCTCGTCGGATGAAGAACCGACGAGCCTGAGTCGAAGACTATAGCCATCGAGCAATGCCTTCAGCGAATCGATCTGAACCTGTCGACCGGTAAAAGCGCGTTCGAGACCTTCAATCGTGGTTCCTATCCCGCGGACTTCATTGTCATACTCTTCCTTTGCAATTTCCCCTTGTTGCAAATGATATTCAAGGGCCCGCAGCCGTTTCCGTGATTCTTCAAGCCGATAGTTCAGATCTCCAATCTCGGATTTCTCAATATCGTAGATCCTTCCGGCCAGCTCGGTTACGTACGCATGTGCACCACGAAACGCATCCCATGCATCGACAGAATTATTAGTGACCCTCTGGGAGCCTTGCTGCAACGATTCTATGAATCCGAACGCATGACCATACTCCCTTCTCTCGATACCCACGGCATCCGGCGGTTGTTTGCGGAGTATGATCTCCGGAGCGTTCACCCATTGAAAATCCTCTCCGAACACCTCCCGGTTTCCAATGCGCACAAGATACCGCAGATGCTCATTGCCCGCATCGAATCCTTTCGCAACGATGACTTCCCGGGGGATCTCTTCTTTCGAATACACTTGTCCAAGCAAATCCAGCGTGTCCCCCTCTGCTGTCGCAGCGGTGATATGCTCAATGATCCGCGGATTGAAGTACTCGATCCCGTTGGAGGCGATCAGCAGAAGCATGCCTGCGATCATGATGATACTCAATCCGAGGAAAGCTCCCGTCAGCCAGATAAAAATATCGCCGTGCGTGGTCAGTCGTTTCATGTTCAGATCGTACTGTATCGCTTTCGCAATCGCTGCCGGATGATCTCCGCAACTGTGTTCACAACAAACGTGAACGCAAACAGAAGGAGACCTGAGAGAAACAATATCCGATAGAGTGTGCCCAGGTGAGGTGCTTCAGGGATTTCCACGGCAATGTTTGCCGAAAGCGTCCGCATACCGACAAAGGGACTGAAATCCATCAAGGGCGTGTTTCCCGTTGCCATGAGAACAATCATCGTCTCTCCCACTGCCCTTCCGAACCCAATCATCGCTGCAGAGAAGATGCCCGGGCTTGCCGTGGGAAGGACGACCCGCGTGGCTGTCTGCCAGCGTGTGGCGCCCAGAGCCAATGATCCGGCCGTCAGGTGTTCGGGCACAGCCGAGAGGGCATCCTCACTGATGGTAAAGATGATCGGAATGACGGCAAATCCCATGGCAAACCCGACAACGAGAGAATTCCGCTGATCGAATGTGATGTGTGCGGATTCAAAAAGCCATTGGCGGAATGAACCGTCGAAGAGAGCAGACTCGATTGTTGGAGCAAGCAAGGAACTGAGGTACATGACTCCGGCAAGGATAGGCACCAGGAGGAAGATCTCTGAGCCGAACAAAAGCCGATTCGTAAACGATTTTGGGAGGATGCGCCAGGCAAAGAACGCCGCGATAACGGCAAGCGGGAAGGTCGCAATAACCAGCATGACATCGACGAATCTTTTTTCCAGCAGGGGTGCGAGCCATAATGCGGCCATGAATCCGATCACGACACTTGGCAGTGCAGCCATGATCTCCACCAGCGGTTTGATCAGGTTCCTGATACGGGGATGTGCGAACAGGGCCGTATAGAGCGCCCCGAGAATCGCCATCGGTAACGCGAAGACCAAGGCGTAGACGGCGCCTTTCACCGTTCCGAAAAGCAACGGAGTCAGGCTGAACTTGGCTTCGAAATCGTCTGTACCACCCGTTGATTGCCACGTATACGTCGGTACCTTGTATCCTTCATATTGAACCTTCCCGAAGAGGACGCCAGGGCTGATTTCGGGGTGCGGACTCGAGAGACTGTCGGATAGAACGGTTCCATCAGCCGCAAGGACGAGGAAGCCATCCGATCGGGGTGAAAACGAGACCTGCTTGACGGGCACGGGCGATTCTTGCCTCTTAAAAAGGGTCTTTCCCGTCGTTTGGTAATGAAGAGCAACTTCTCCCGATCGGCTTCCTGTCAGGAAAGATTTGTTTCGATTTGCCGAGGAAATCGTTGTAACCGGACCATTGTGTGGTTCGAAACTGTTGAGAGGAAACATTCCGATGCCTGCCGACGAAGTGGAATCCAAAACCCAGGTCCAGGTTGACACTTCCCCGCTTTCGTCACCCACAATCACCGCTTGTCCGCCCAAGAGGAACTTCATCGATGTAATGGCAGAGCTCGAGAGCTTATAAAATTGAACGAACTGAGGTGCATCCCATTGCCGCAAGTCCCAATAAGAGGCCTTGCCCGATGACGTTGCAAGGATCGCTTTGTCTCCAAAACGGTCAATGGCTCCGATGGTGATCATTTCATCGCCATTTGATTCGAGCTTGGCAGAGGAGAGCTCCGGCGTGCTCCCGCCGAACAATGACCGCGGGCGTGCTATACGGTAGGCCGTCGCTCGAGAACTGTCACTGACGATCACGGCATAAAATTCATCCTCACCTCGGGAATCGAAATCCAGACTCTTGATGTTGGCAGAGGCAATATCGAATCGTGAAATCTCGCTGGCATATGCACTCGAAAATTGATAATCAGTTTCAGTATAACTTATTGCAATGCTTTTGATAATGGCCTGACCGCGGAAGTTAATAATGAGGAAATATTTCTGGGAAGGATCCGAAACTGCATACTTGGCGCCCCCCCAATCCGAAGCTATTGGCTCACGGTGAAGGACGGCTCCAGACCTGGGATCGAAGAAGAGAATGTCACCAGTCTGCAAAATTGCATATGCCACTGTCCGGTATTCATTCTCTCCGACGATGAGGATACCGGTAGCGGAATCCGCAGGAGCAGTGATTCCTAAATTGGTCGTTGACGCAGGGAGCCAGAGCGGAAGGGTTTCGTAGCCGATAAAGACGAAAATCGCGACCACAATAGCGATCACACCTGCCCCACCGACTGATATCATGAGGCTGGCCGCGCTATTGGACCAGCTGCGGTGCCTTGCCATACGGACTGCAGCCTGGTCAGATCGCGAATGTTCGCTTAACATGAAGGAACAGGTGCTCTAATTTAGCTTTGTTAACTCTGTGTTAACTAGTTTCAGAGAAAGAGGATAGTATCCATCCTTCAAGACATCATTTTGTCCCTCGAACGAGAGGATATATGTCAGGAATTCTTTGACGACAGGTTCGAGAGGTTTCTTTGGATCCTTCAGGATGTAGAGGAAGAGAAACCTGGAGATCGGATACTTGCCAGTCTCCGCATTCTCATAATCGGGCGCGTACGGTAGTGCTCCCTCTCTTTCGGCTATGGCCAACGGCTTGACCCCGGTTGTTTTGTAGCCAATTCCGCTATAGCCCATTCCATTGCGATCCCTTGAAATGCCCTGTACAACAGCTGCCGAGCCGGGCTGTTCCTTTACGGCGTCCTTGTAGTCACCCCTGAAGAGTGCATGTTCCTTAAAGAAGCCATAGGTCCCTGAAGCAGAATTTCGACCATACAAACTGATTGGCGCGTTTCCGAGTTTTGAATCGATCTGGCTCCAGTTTGTGATATCCTGAGAATGCCCACCGCGCCTGGTTTTCGAAAAAGCCGCATCGACCTGCTGCATTGTCATGGATTCGATTGGATTGTCTTTGTGAACATAGACCGCAAGGGCATCAATCGATGTGTTGATGGCCGTCGGTTTGAATCCGTATTTCCTCTCAATAGCATCCATTTCCTCGCCCTTCATAGGCCTGGACATGGGCCCTAGTTGGGCTGTGCCTGCCAGAAGCGCCGGAGGGGCAGTGGAAGACCCCTTTCCTTCAAACTCGATCACAACGTTTGGATAGATTCGCTTGAATGCTTCTCCCCAAAGTGCGAGAAGGTTGTTCATGGTGTCCGAGCCAATGGACGAGACCTTTCCACTGACTCCGTCCTTTTTCTTGTACCTCGGCAATTTGGGATCCACCTGCACTGCCTGGGCAAACGCCCCGCCGATGATAGCGGCCTGCAAGGCGGTCAGAAGCATGAAACGGCTGATCTTTCGCATAGGGTCTCCTTTTGTGGGTTCTCTTGCTTATTTGACACCCACAAGGTAGGAAATCACGTTAATCCTGTATTATCGTTATGTTACCAAATTGTTAACACCCTCAGTTTTCCGAAGTTTTTGCCTCCTTTCCCTTCCTTCTTCCTTAAAACGACATTCTCCGCCATCCTTTAAGATTTCATAACACGCGCATAATAGCTCTGTAACGCCTGATTGTACCTTTGTGTCACACTGCTTATGAAAAACACATCAATTTTCACTTCGCAACGCCCCTATCCCAGTTCGGATACCGCGAAGATTCATTCGTTCACGGAGGAGAATTCCATGCCCGTAATCGTTACCACAAGATTCAAGCACCTGATAGTCCCCGTTGTCGCCATTCTGCTTTTATTTCCATTCTTCATTGCCTATCCACAAACCCCATCAAAGGGCCGCATTGTTGGCTCGGTGGTGGATTCCGAAACCGGAGAGACCATTCTTGGTGCAAATGTGATTCTCGAGGGAACGACACTCGGCGCGGCGACGGACATCAACGGGACCTATCTCATCAATGCGGAGCCTGGAGAATACTCTCTTATTGTTTCAGTCCTCTCTTACGCTAAGCACACTGTTACCGGAGTCCGGGTCTTCGCCGGAGAGCCTGTCCGAATCGACGTTGCGATGAAGCCTGAGTGGATTGAAACCGAGGAAGTTGTCGTTACGGCAAAGATGCTTCAGAACACGGAAGCAACGACGCTTATCACACGCCAGCGCGCATCAGCCGTGAGTGATGCGATCAGCATGGAGATGATCTCGAGGACAGGAAGCTCCACCGCGGCAGACGCCATGTCAAGGGTCACCGGAGCGTCGGTCACCGGCGGTAAATATGTTTTCATCAGGGGGCTGGGCGAGCGTTATACCAGCACACACTTGAACGGAAACGAACTTCCGAGTGCTGACCCGGACAAGCGCACATTCCAAATGGACTTGTTCCCAAGCAATCTCCTGGAAAACATCGTCACAGTTAAGTCTTTCACTCCAGACAAGCCGGGGAATTTTTCCGGAGGCATCATTGATATCGGCACGGTGTCGTTTCCCGAGAGGTTTCTCTTGAAACTCAGTTCATCAGGATCCTTCAATTCGCAGACGACGATGCGATCGAATTTCCTCGGAGCTGTTGGAACAAGCTCAGACTGGATGGGGGTCGATAACGGAAGCCGTTCGCTGCCTTCGATTCTTTCTGATCCGGATGTTGTCATTCCCGATGCGACAACTGCACGCACGAACCCCGATCAAGCACGCTCTCTTGATGTCGTTTCGAAGTCCTTCAACCCCCAAATGGCTCCGATCCGCAAGACTTCACCGTTCAATCAGAAATATTCGATTTCCATCGGCGACCGACTGGCTTTGTTCGGGGCCCCTCTTGGAATCCTCGGAAGCTTCTCGTATGCGCGGGAATATTCGTTTTACGAACGCGGCACCGTCGGCCGCTGGAAGCTCGCGGGTTCTGTTGATGCAAACGACGCCCTTACGAACCTCATCCTCCTGGATGATACCAAAGGCACCGATGAGGCCTCTTGGGGAGGGCTTGCGACCGTGAATCTGAAACCTCATGCAAATCATGAGATCACGGGGAACCTGGTGTATACGCGCAGCGGAGAGACAACCGCCCGCCATATGATTGGACCCTGGCCGGAACAGCTTTCCGGAATTGCGAAATTTGAGACGAGAGTTGTCCAGTTCACCGAGCGCGACCTTACCAGTCTTCAGGTTCGCGGAAAGCATGCCCTGCCGGTGCTCGGGGAAACCAATATCGAGTGGTCTGCAACCAGCTCGTCTTCCATGCAAAACGAGCCTGATGCCCGTTTTTTTTCGAATACGATCGCTCAAACAACCGTTGGTGGAAGGGATACGACCCTCTATAGCATCACACCATCGCTTTTTCCCCGGCCAGCCCGATATTTTCGTTCTCTTGATGAGTCCGGAAAAGGGTTCAATGTTGAGCTCTCCGTCCCCTTTCGCCAATGGTCGTCCCTGAGCGCAAAGATCAAGGTAGGCGGCGCCTTTCAGGAAAAAGAGCGTTCCTTTCGCGAACGAAGGTTTGAATACCGGCAGGCGCCGGGAACGATCTACGCCGGGGATCCAGAGGCCTTTTTTTCGCACGAGAACAGCGGGATCATTGGATATGATTCGACAAGGAACCGCTACATCTTTGGAAATTACATCGCAAATGCCCCAGATGCGCGCGGAGGCAACTACGACGGGTACGAGCGCATTTTGGCTGTTTTCGGAATGGTGGAGATTCCGTTGACACGACAATTGCGCATGGTGGGCGGATTGCGTTATGAAATAACCGGAATGGACGTGAGCGGCAAGGACACCGTCGGCACTCTTCGCGATAAAGATGTTCTTCCGTCGGTGAATTTTATTTATCAGCTCACACCTGAAATGAACATTCGCGCCTCTTACGGCAAGACTCTTGCGCGTCCGAATTTCCGGGAAAAGGCCCCTTACGCAAGTTATTCATTCGCGAATGACTTTGTCTTCCTCGGGAACGTTTCCCTGAAGAGAACCCTCATTGACAACTATGACCTCCGATGGGAGTGGTTTGCGAGGCCCGGCGAGATCTTTGCCGTGAGTGCATTCTACAAAGCATTCAAGAACCCAATCGAGAGAGTGATCAATGTTCTGTTCGCTTCCGAAGGCGGAGAGGTTTTGTATGCCAACGTTGACAAGGCGATTGTGCAAGGGCTTGAATTCGAGGCACGAACGAGGCTTGACGCGATTCATCCCGCCCTTCAGAATTTCACGGTCGGCGGCAACCTGTCTATCATCTCATCAAAAGTCAGCATTCCAGAGAGCGAGTTGATTGTCACACGCGACGTTGATCCCTCTGCCCCTTCGACACGTCAACTTCAGGGTCAATCGCCCTACCTTCTCAATTTAAACCTTGCCTATGACAACGCCGAATCAGGCACTTCCGCATCGATCTTCTACAACGTGTTTGGCGACCGGCTTGCGGAGATCAGTCTTGGTGGGACGCCTGATGTGTTTGAACGATCAAGGCCTATGCTTGACGCTTCATTCTCACAAAAAGTGTTCGACTCCTGGTCGTTCAACTTGGGCGCCAAGAACCTTCTGAACTCAAAGTATCTTCTCACCCACACGTACAAAGGACAGGATTTTGTAAGAGCAGAGCATACTCTCGGCGTCTCGGTGTCTGTGGGAGTGACATTTTTCTTGGATTAAATACGATAACACACTAATCAATTCATTCCGCTCTCTCGGGCGGTCACGATCTCATTCGGAGGAAACGATGTTTCGATCTCTTGCCACCTTCATGTTTTCACTGCTTTTCGGCGGATCACTTCTCGCTCAATCCACCATCACGGTCCAGGACGGAGACATTGCGGTAGCGGACACGGTATATTGGACGGCGAACAACACCTATGTACTGGACGGGCTGGTATATGTTGACTCGGCCGCCGTACTGCATATCGAAGCAGGCACGGTCATCAAAGCAAAGCAGCCACCGTCAACGGCCGATAACACCAGCGCCCTGGTCGTGGCACGGTATGGAAAGATCTACGCCGTGGGCACGGCTGTCCGACCGATCATCTTTACGGCCGAAGCCGATGACGTCAGTAACCCAAATGACTTCGGACCTGATGACCGGGGTTTATGGGGCGGAGTGCTCATCCTGGGCAACGCTGAGATCAATACGACGTCGGGCATCGGCCAGATCGAGGGTATATCGACACTGGAGCCCCGCGGATCCTACGGCGGGAGCAATAATGCCGACAACTCAGGCACCATGCGCTATGTCTCCATCCGCCACGGCGGCTTCGAGATCGGCTCGGGCAATGAGATCAACGGCCTGACCCTGGGTGCTGTCGGAAGCGCAACAACGATCGAATACATCGAGGTCTTCGCCAACCTGGATGACGGCTTCGAGTGGTTCGGCGGTACGGTGAACTCCAAATATCTCGTCTCGGCCTTCTGCGGCGACGATGCCTTCGATTTTGACGAGGG
>JBBDYD010000220.1:0-6901 GCA_040901865.1 Bacteroidota bacterium
TTATCCAGCAAACCGTCGCCGATTATTTCCGCGATCAGCTCGGCTGGGATTCCGTCTATGCATTCAATGACGAAGTCCTTGGGAGCAATGGCACGTTTGGTAGGGTGTCTGAACGGGAAATTGTTCTCACCAGATATCTCCGTAAAGCCCTCGAAGAATTTAATCCGGGACTTCCCTCCGAAGCGTACGAATCGGCGATCAAGCAGATCATTGAGCGAAGTACGACCAAGTCGCCCGAGCAAATCAATCAGGAGAAGTACAAGCTCTTCAAAGAAGGCGTTCCGGTTTCCTTTCGTGATCAAAAGGGGCAACTACGGGAAGAACGGCTCAAGGTCTTCAATTTTCAGGACACGGCGAAGAACCATTTTCTAGTTGTTCGTGAGTTATGGATCCAGGGCTCGCTTTACCGACGCCGACCGGATATCCTCGGCTTCGTGAATGGCATTCCGCTTCTGTTTATCGAACTCAAGAACATCCACAAAGACATTCGCCGTGCTTACAACGAAAATCTGAGCGATTACAAGGATACCATTCCGCATCTGTTTGATCACAATGCCATCATTGTGTTGAGCAATGGCAAGGATGCCAAGGTTGGGTCAGTTACAAGCAAGTATGAGCATTTCCATGAGTGGAAGCGTTTGGCGGAAGAGGACGCGGGTGTTGTCGATATGGAAACGCTTCAGAAGGGCGTTTGCTCGAAGAATAATTTCATGGACATCTTTGAGAACTTCATTCTCTTTGACGATTCAACGGGCAAGCTGATCAAGATCCTCGGGCATAACCATCAGTTTCTTGGTGTGAATCGGGCCATTGATTCCGTTCGGCATCGCGCAGATCGGAAGGGCAAATTGGGCGTTTTCTGGCACACCCAGGGGGCGGGGAAATCCTACTCCATGGTCTTCTTCTCACAAAAAATTCATCGAAAAATCTCAGGGAAATTCACTTTCCTGATTGTTACAGACCGTGATGATCTTGATACTCAGATTTACAAGACATTCGCCGGTTGCGGAATCGTTGATAACGACCGGGAAACAGTTCGGGCCGGGTCGGGAGATCACCTGAAACAGCTTGTGGCTGAGCACAAGTCACACGTGTTCACCATGGTCCATAAGTTCAATCAGGATGTGGATCCGGAAAATCCGTATTCCAAAAGAGACGACGTCATTGTGATTTCCGATGAAGCCCACCGGACGCAGTACGGGCGGCTTGCGCTCAACATGCGGAATGCCCTTCCGAATGCCAGTTTTATCGGGTTTACGGGAACCCCCCTCTTAAAAGACGATGAAATAACGGCGAAAATGTTTGGGGATTATGTCTCAACGTATGACTTCCAGCGCGCAGTAGATGACAATGCGACGGTTCCGCTTTTCTACGACAATCGCGGCGAAAAACTTCATCTTACAACCACAACAATCAACGAACAAATTGCGGCGAAACTTCAAGACTTACAGCTCGACGTGGATCAGGAAGCCCACCTTGAAAAAGAACTTGGGAGAGACTATCACATTCTCACGGCGGAAAAACGACTTGATGCAATTGCCAAAGATATGGTCAAGCACTACACCACACAGTGGGAATCAGGGAAGGCCATGCTCGTATGCCTGGATAAGATTACCACCGTGCGGATGTACAATTTGGTCATGTCGTATTGGCAGCAGGAAGTAAAAGAGACGGAAAGAACCATCAGGTCATCAAGAGACGATCAGGAATCGATCTTCCTCCAGCGGAAACTGGAATGGCTGAAGGAGACTGAAATTGCGGTGGTCATCAGCGAGGAGCAGGGAGAGGTGGCACGGTTTAAGGAATGGGAATTGGATATCATTCCGCACAGGAAGAAAATCAAAGACGGATTTGAAACGCCGGACGGGAAACGCATTGAGATCGACCTTGCCTTCAAGAATCCGGAGCACAAGTTCAGAGTGGCGATCGTATGTGCAATGTGGATGACGGGATTCGATGTGCCGAGCCTTGCAACGTTATATCTCGATAAACCCCTCAAAGCTCATACGTTAATGCAGGCAATTGCCCGCGCCAACCGCGTGTACAAAGGCAAAGGAAACGGGTTGATCGTCGATTATTGTGGAATTCTGAAACAACTGCGCGAAGCGCTTGCAATGTTTGCCATCGGTAGGCCCGGCGGAAACGGCGATTTGGTGGTCGATCCGGTCAAGCCCGAGGAAGAACTTCTGAAGCAACTCTCGGCTGCAATCGAAGAAACGAAAGAATTCCTTTTGCAGCGGGGGTTTGATCTTGAGAAACTGAAAGAGAAACAGGGCTACGACAGGATTGGCGAGATTGGAAAGGCCAAAGAGGTCATCAATGGAAGCAATGAAACGCGCAAGCGATTTGAAATACTCGCCAGGGAGGTGTTCAGGAAATTCAAGGCCTGTCTGACCATAAAAGAAGTCAACGCGTTTCGATGGGATTTCGACGCCATTAACATTGTCTATCGCTCGCTTCAGGATGACCGCGACCAGAGTGATATCATCAGTATTATCCGCGCCCTGCATACCATCGTCGATGAGGCGGTGGTTCCGCGGGCGGTTGAGGAAAACAGCAAAGTCTACGACATTAGCAAGATTGATTTTGACAAACTGAGAAAAGAGTTCGAAAAACATCCGCGCAAGAACACGCTGACCTATTCGCTCAAAGAGATCATCGAAAAGCGGCTGAAGAAAATGATCCAACGAAATCCCCTAAGAACCGACTTTTACAGGCGGTATCAGGAGATCATTGCCGATTACAACATCGAAAAAGAGCGGCTTACCATTGAAGAGACATTCGCCGCCCTCCTGAGATTCAACGATCAGCTTGACAAAGAGGACCGCAGGGCTGTGCGTGAGGGATTGGATGAAGAAACACTTCCGCTTTTTGACCTTCTGGAAAAGCCCAATCTGAGCACCAGGGAAAGGAACAAGCTCAAGAAGGTGGCGAAGGAACTACTGGAAACGCTCAAGGCTCAATACTTAAAGGTGCAGGACTGGCGCGAAAAGGAGGTAACCAGAGCCGATGTCAGAGGAGCTATTCACGACTTCCTCTGGAATGAGCAGACTGGGCTGCCAGCCGATAGTTTTGCTCCGCCCGAGGTTGAAGAGAAGGTGGATCTGATCTTCAATCACATTTATCAGCAGTATGCCGATTCCTCAACACATCCTTATCCTGCCACATAATATAGAGTGGCGATTCTCGCTTGACATAATCTCCAAAATCCCTTATAATACCAGTGAAGCCAGCAATTGGCTTTTTTGTTACTTAAATGGAAACTAAAGAAACGTAAATAGTTTCCTTCGATCTTCGATTGAAAGAGGAATGAACAATGACGGATACACAAGAGCGCGATCGCATCCTGAACTCCGCTGAAGGGAAGTTCTTCAGCCAGGGATTTGTCAAGGTAACGGTGGACGAAATAGCCGAAGACCTTGGCATGAGCAAGAAAACGATTTACAAGTTCTTCCCCAGCAAGGAAGAGATCATGATGGGGATCATGCGGTTGAACATGAGGCGGATCGAAAAGCAGGTGATTTCCATCGTGGAGTCGGAAAAATCATTCGAGCAGAAATTTTCGGAGTTCCTGACCCTCCTCGCCCGGCTCACCAGCAAACTCAGCAAGCAATTTCAGAAAGATGTCCGGAGGCACCTTCCGGAACTCGATAAAGAAATTGAGACCTTCCGGCGCGAAAAAATCTTTGGCCGGCTCCGGCCGATGTTCCTCCAGGCAAAAGAGGAGGGGTTCCTGCGGAAGGATGTCAATGACGAGATCTTCATGCTTGTTTTCATGAACGCCGTGCAGAACATCATGACTCCCTCAGTTCTTGCAGAACATTCCTTCGCCGCCGAGGAGGCGTTTCACCAGATATTCAGAATCTTGTTTGAGGGAGCACTGACGGATGAGGCACGGCAGTCGTTTCACTTTTTTGATGTTCCATCCAATACCCAGGAGAGAATTGCATGAAAGCGATGATGCAGTACGGATCGATTCTTTTGCTCCTTGCCGGATGCGGTAACAACAACGGGGACTCCGTTGAAACGACGGGCACGCTCGAGGCGACCGAGACCACGGTGAGTTCTCAGGTGAACGGCCTTACAAAAGAGCTCCGCGTCCAGGAAGGAACTCCCGTGGGCAAGGGCGATACACTCGTGGTCATTGACGCCACGGAATGGCAATACCAGCTCGACCAGGCGGAGGCCAACCTGCGGGCATTGGACGCGTCCTATTCACTCGCCCTGAAAGGACCCCGCGAAGAAGATGTGGTGCAGGCCCGGGCTCAGTACGAAAGTGCAAAGAACGACCTGAAGCGAATGGAGGATCTTTTCAGAACCAACAGCGTTCCCGAAAAACAACTTGAAGACGCCCGGACGCGGCATACGGTTGCAGACCAGACCTTACGGAAACTGAACGAGGGTACGCGCAAGGAAGAGCTGGCTCTTGCGAAAGCCCGGCGCGACCAGGCCGTTGCCGCTGCGGGCCAATTACGAAAAAAGTTTGCAGACTGCACGATCACGGCTCCGGTTCCCGGCATCGTTGTCAATACATTTGTAGAGCCAGGAGAACTCGTGATTCCGGGCGCGGTGATTGTCCGCATTGCTGACGTATCCGAAATGAAAATCAGCGTATATGTTTCAGAAGTGCTCCTTCCCCGCATCCGGTTGGGTCAGAAAGCAACCGTGTCCGTCGACGCGTATGATAACCGGTCGTTTGAGGGCGAAGTGATCTATATCTCGCCGACCGCTGAATTCACTCCGAAAAACATCCAGACAAAAGAAGAACGCGTGAAGCTGGTGTTCGCGGTGAAAATTCGGGTGAAGAATCCGGATAACACCCTGAAGGCGGGACTGCCGGCCGATGTCGTGATTGCTCTTTCAGGTGCCGCCCATGAGTGACGCTGTTGTCCTGGATTCTGTAAGCAGAGTGTTCCGGGAAGAGGGTCAAGCCGATGTCGTTGCGATTGACGGCCTTACCCTCAGGATTCGTAAAGGCGAAATCTTCTGCCTGGTCGGTCCCGATGGAGCGGGCAAGACTACCACATTGCGGATGATGTGTGGCGTGCTCCCTCCGACACAAGGGTCGATCAGTATCATGGGCCTCGACATGAAGGCTTCCCATACAGAAATCAAAACCAAGATCGGCTACCTCTCTCAACGATTCAGCCTGTACGGCGATCTGACAATCGACGAAAACATCGATTTCTTTGCAGAAATCCATAGAATCAAGAACTTCCGGGCAAGGAAGGATGAACTCCTCGAATTCATGCGCCTGACTCCATTCCGCACCCGCCTTGCCGAGCAGTTGTCCGGAGGCATGAAGCAGAAACTTGCCCTGGCGTGCACCCTGATCCATGCGCCGGAGGTGATTTTTCTGGATGAGCCCACAACGGGAGTGGATCCCGTCTCCCGACGCGACTTCTGGAAGATTCTCTCAAGTGTTCTGAAATCCGGGATTTCGATTGTGATGGCAACGCCGTACCTGGATGAAGCCGAACGTGCCACGCGGGTTGCCTTGCTGAACAATGGCCACCTCCTCCTATGCGATACTCCCGAGAATATCAGGGCGAGCTTTCACGACGAGGTTATGGAGATCATTCCGGAAAATTCCCGATCAGCATTCGAGGCTCTTAAAGGCAAGGATTTTGCCAAAAGCGTACAGCTCTTTGGCGACCGCCTTCACGTCGTTCTGCATGAGGGCAGAGAGGCGGATGTTCGCCTGACAGAAGTTCTGCAGTCGAAGGGAATCAGAATTCTGAGTAAGCGGTCGCTCCAACCATCGTTGGAAGATGTTTTCATTTCAAGAATTTCCTGACATGAGGTGTTCCATGAACAAACTGGCATTTCTGGTAATTCTGCTCTTCGGTCTCCACGCTGTGACCAGCGCCCAGGAGCAACGCGGCGTGTCACTTGCCGAGGTATTGGAAGCGGCTCTCGGCCGTCACCCTTCGTTACGCATTGCCCAGGCGCGGCTTGAAGCCGCGACCGGCCGGGCGGACGAGCTGCGCAGCGGTTACTTTCCGCAACTCAGGGTGTCCGGCCGGGCGGCGTATCTGAGTGACGTGCCTGAATTCGGCCTTCCGTTTATCAGCCAGCCCCTGTTCCCCTCCATCCGAAGCAGCTATGGCGCCCGGCTTTCGGTTCAGCAAAACCTCTTTACAGGATTCAGGCTGAACGGCTCGGTCAACATGGCGGAGGCAAACGCCTCGGCACAGCTTCATGACTATGAGCGCGATCGGTCAGAATTTGTTTTGAATGTCACCATGGCATACTGGAATCTGTACCGTGCAGAACGAATCGTCGAAGTGCTGAAACAATCGGTGGATCAAGTCTCTGCCCACGTGGCAGACGTACGGCGATTTCGCAATCAGGGCCTTGCCACGGAAGCCGATGTGCTCAAGGTCGAAACGCAGCTATCGGAGATCACCGTACGATCGATCCAGGCCCGCGGGAACCTGAAAATCGCCCAAATGAATCTTAACAGCCTGATTGGCAGGCCTCTCGAAGCTTCCGTCCACCCGTCCGACCACCCGTTCGCCGATACCCTCCGGACAACGGCATTGGACCTCACGACGATCATTCAGACTGCACGGTCCCGACGGCCCGAGGTTGCCGCCATGGAACAACGCAAGGTCATGCAGGATGCCGCTCTGACTGCCGCAAATGCCGGATGGTATCCCTCAGTTATGGTTTCTGCAAACCTTGATTACGCCCGCCCGAACCCACGCATTATTCCGCCAAAGGATCAGTGGGAAACGACCTGGGATATCGGCGTGCAGTTGCAATGGAATATTTGGGACTGGTCTGCCACAGCGGCTCAGGCCGATCAGGCCAGGGCCCAGCTTACACAGGCAGAAGCAGCGCTGGATCAGGTTCATGATGCCGTTGCGCTTGAAGCGGCGCAAAGCTATTTCACTTT
>JBBDYD010000220.1:7001-10141 GCA_040901865.1 Bacteroidota bacterium
ACATTCGGCTCCTTTGTCGCTGTCGACTCGATGAGTTTCAAGGTCCGAAAGGGAGAGATCTTCGGGTTTCTGGGTCCGAACGGAGCCGGCAAGTCCACCACAATACGCATGTTGTGCGGATTGCTGACGCCAACGAGCGGGAAGGCACAGGTGGGCGGTTTCGATCTTGGTACGCAATCCGAGCTCATCAAAGCCAACATTGGGTACATGTCCCAGAGGTTTTCTCTTTACGATGATCTGACTGTTGAGCAGAACATCAATTTTTACGGAGGGATTTACGGGTTGGACGGCAAACGCCTGGACCAGCGAAAGGCGTGGGCTGTGGACATGGCCGGATTGCGCGGCAAGGAGGGTGTTTTGACAAAAACGCTGTCGGGCGGATGGAAACAACGGCTTGCGCTGGGCTGCGCCGTACTCCATGAGCCGCCTCTCGTGTTCCTCGATGAACCGACCGGAGGAGTCGATCCGGTTTCCCGGCGGGATTTTTGGGATTTGATCTATGCGCTGTCAGAGCAAGGTGTTACGATCTTCGTTACGACACACTACCTGGATGAAGCTGAGCACTGCAATACCATAGGGCTCGTGTATACTGGCAAGCTTATTGCTCTTGGTTCACCCACGGAACTGAAGGAGCGTTTGAGCCACTATGCAATTTATGAAGTTGTTTCAGAGAATGTCGTGGATGCAATGGATCTCTTGCAGAAAGAGCCGTGGGTGGTTGAAACATCGATCTTCGGATCAGCATTTCACATAAGCACTGACGCGGCAACAGCACCAGAGGATGCAATTCGCGCCACCCTGACAACCCATGGAATCAAAGCCGACCGCATCCAGCGCATCCCCCCATCGCTGGAGGATGTGTTTATACATTTGATTGGAGAAAGGGATAGGAATATTGTGAAGGGTGAAGGGTAAAGAGTGAAGAGTGGATAAAGAAGATGGAAGATGGAAAATGGAGGGAACTCGGGCATAAGAACCTGAAAGGCAACCAAAACCATAACCAGCAACCAATAACTAAAACCACGAACCAATAACCAATAACGCCTTTGATCTTGATCCTGAAACCAGAAACCAGAAACCTGTATCAGACGAAGCCGCTTCTCAGGCGTAGTCTGATGAAACCTGAAACCTGATGCTTCATCTCAACATCCTCCCCATCGTCAAGAAAGAATTCCGTCAGATTCGACGGGATAGGCGGGCCCTCGGGATCCTCGTGTTTTTGCCGGCCTTCATGCTTGTGATGGTAGGATATGCGCTGAATTTCGATGTGAAGCATCTCTCTGTTGCCGTCGTTGACGAGGATCGGAGTTCGACAAGTCGTGAATTCATCGAACATGTCACGCAGTCCGAATACCTTGACCTGAACTTCATGCTTCAGACACGCAAGGACATCGACCCTCTTCTGGAAACAGGTGATGCGACGATCGCATTTGTCATTCCGCAGGACTTCTCCACCAATCTGCTCGCCGGCAAAGAAGCCCGGGTCCAGGTCCTGATTGACGGATCGAACTCGAACACGGGGTCGATCGCACTCGCGTACGTCTCGCTTGCGTTTCGGGATTATTCCGGCAAGCTCCTGGTTCAGTGGCTCGAGAAGCGGGGAAGGTCAATCGAGATTCCGGTTCAACTCGAACCGCAGCTGTGGTATAATCCGGAACTCAAGTCGGCAAAGTATCTTGTGCCGGGACTATTCGGATTAATCCTCATGATCGTGACGGTGGTGTCCACGTCCCTCTCGATCGTGAGAGAAAAAGAACTTGGCACGATGGAACAACTGAAGACATCCCCCTTGTGGTCGAACGAAATCATTCTTGGCAAGACCATTCCGTATCTCCTTATTTCCATCGTCGCCGCGACCATAATCATGTTTTTCGGATGGGTCCTGTTTGATGTTTCCATCAAAGGAAATATTCTTCTCCTGTATCTCGCGATCGTGGTGTTTCTTCTTGGCGGCCTCGGGCAGGGGATCCTGATCTCAAGCGTTGCCAACACTCAGCAAGTGGCATTTCTTATGTCGGTGTTCAGTTCTCTCCTCCCGAGCTTTCTTCTTTCGGGATTCATTTTCCCGATCAATAGCATGCCCATCCCGCTGCAAATCATTTCCAATGTTATTCCGGTTAAGTTCTTCCTGGTCATCGTCCGCTCGATCATTCTGAAAGGCGTGGGTTTCCCAGCGATTTGGGAGCAGTTGCTCTATCTTGGCCTGTTTGCGGTCGTCACGATCGGTATCAGTACCATTCGCCTTCAAAGGGAGTTAAGCCGGTGAAAGCCATCCGAGAATTGATGATCAAGGAGTTCCTGCAAATCCGACGCGACAGGCGCATGCTGCCCCTTATTCTTTTTGCCCCGATCATCCAGGTGATCCTGCTGGGTTATGCCGCCACTGTGGATGTGAAGAACATTTCTCTGGTTGTCTATGACGCTGATCGCAGCACGGAAAGCCGCAGCTATCTTGAGCGCTTTACGAACACGGGTTATTTTACGGTTGTAGGATTTGTAGAGCATCCCAACGAACTTGACGATTGGCTGGATGAGAGCAGGGCGATCCTCGCCCTGAGCATCCCCCGCAGGTTTGGCACTGATATCGGAGCTGGGCGGACAGTGGCCGTTCAGGTTCTTGCCGATGGCTCGGACGCAAACACAGCGAATATCAGTCTCAACTACGCCGCACAGATCACCGGGGGGTATGCGCAATCTTTGCTTGCAAAAAGGCTGGCCAGGGTAGGTGGAGTCTCCGTCCCCGTGGTTGTTCCGGAAACCCGCGTGTGGTTCAATCCGGACCTGCGCAGTGCGAACTTCATGATCCCCGGCGTGGTGGCGATGATTCTCATGATCATCACCACGACGTTCGCCGCGGCTGCCATCGTCAGGGAAAAAGAGTCCGGAACGATCGAACAGATTATGGTCACTCCCATTAAGCCGTACCAGTTCATTCTCGGAAAACTCCTCCCGTTTATTATCATTGGTTTTGTCGATGTCGTGCTTGTTCTTGGTGTTGCCGTGAACTGGTTCGGAATACCGATGAAGGGCAGTGTGACCTTGTTGTTTGGACTATGCGGGTTGTTCTTGCTGACGACGCTGGGTCTCGGATTGTTCGTCTCGACGATCTCGCGAACACAACAGCAAGCGATGATGACGGC